>DATJHN010000426.1:0-30566 GCA_035493915.1 Bordetella sp. | reverse complement strand
TTTGCCGTGATCGAAGCCTCGGATATATCCGAGGCGATAAAGCTGGTGTCGAAATCTCCGTGCGCGGTCGCCCACGGTGTCGTAGAGGTTTGGCCTTTGCAGGAAACCTAGGACAGGTGCACGAGGGCGACCCAGGCGTTGCTCATTTCGTCAGATCTACCTGATTCGCGGTCTGCGTCCAGCGCTTGCAAAGCGTGCGCATCCAGTTCAGCGTTGTCATGCTGCCCGGGCGTGCTGCCCAGTCGATCGGCGCGGCGGCATCTGCCCATCTGCCGTTCGATTTCGCGCGGCGCGCCTGAAACGTATCCAGCATGCGCCGCGCGTCGTTATACCGGCACGCCGCTCAACACCAGATCGACAAAATTCTGCAAGGCCGGCGATATCCCGGTGGATCTGTGCGCCATGCCCAGGCTGGCGACCAGGCCGGATTCTTCCAGCGAGATGTAATGCACATCGTCCGAGCGGGTGCCACGCATGCATGCTGGGACGATGGAGACGCCCAATCCGCTGGCAACCAGGTTGATGGTGGACGAGACCTGCGGCGCGTGCTGGACCACTTTCGGGCTGAAGCCTCTGGCTTCGCACGCGGAGACCACCATTTCCGGCAATCCCGAACGCGTGGATCGGGGATAGAGCACGAAGAGCTCTTCGCTTAATTCTTCCAGCCGCACGCTCTGGCGGCCATCCAACGGGTGGTCCCTGGGGACCACCACCATCATGGGTTCGGTCGAGAGCAGCGAAAACGTGATGCCGTTGTCCTCGCCGATGGGCAGCCGCACGAACGCCACGTCGATGCGGCCCTGGCGCAGGGATTCCATGAGCGTTCCCGTGCGGCTTTCCTCCAATGACATCTCGACGCGTGGGTACAGGCTGCGATAGCGCTGGAGCGCGGTCGTCACTTCCGCCCGAAAGGATGCGGATTCGGTAAAGCCGACGCTGATTCTTCCCACCATGCCCTGCGCGCTCAACTGGCACCGAAGGGCTGCCTTCTTGACGTGCTCCAGTATGGCGCGGGCTTCTTCCAGGTAGACCTGGCCCGGCAGCGTCAAGCTGACGCGCCCAGGTTGCCGATTGAACAGCTGCACGCCCAGTTCGCTTTCCAGGGCCTTGATCTGGGCCGTGAGCGGCGGTTGGGCGATGCCGATGCGCCGTGCTGCCCGGGTGAAATGCAGTTCCTCGGCGACGGTCACGAAATACCGGAGGTGTCGGAGCTCCATACGTTATAAGTATAGGGAATGTGATCACAATATATTAGACGGATCGCTCGCCTTTGCCTAGACTCGACAGATTCCCGCCCGCGCGTCCAGCGCCGGGCCACGTCAGGCGAGCATCAAGCTTGCAATTCGAATAGCGAGGAGACCATGGCATTCCAACCCGCCGACACCGTACGTCCGCTTCCGATCGAAGGAAGTCCCGATAGCCGTTTCTATTCGCTGGCTGCGTTGGAGGAAATGGGCCTGGGAAATATCTCCCGGCTACCTCATTCGATACGCATCATTCTGGAATCGGTTCTACGCAATCTGAATGGCTCCAGCGTGCAGGAGCACCATCTGCGGCAATTGGCCGGGTGGCAGCCTAACGGCGAGCGCAGTGGCGAAGTTCCTTTCGTGGTGTCGCGCATCGTCGCGCCGGATTCTTCCGGTGTGCCGCTGCTGGCGGACCTGGCCGCCATGCGCGACGCCGCCGCCGAACTCGGCATGGTGCCCGGGGAAATCGAGCCGCTGGTGCCTGTGGACCTGGTGGTCGATCATTCCATCATCGTCGAACACGCAGGATCCGCCGATGCGCTCAAGCTCAATATGGAAATCGAATACGAACGCAACGCCGAAAGGTATTCGTTCCTGAAGTGGGCGGCCAACGCATTCAAGGCTTTCCGTATTTTTCCGCCGGGCTCGGGCATCGTCCATCAGGTAAATCTGGAAAACCTGGCGCGCGGGGTGCACCAGAAGGGCGGCGTGACGTACTTCGATTCCCTGGTCGGCACCGACAGCCATACGCCCATGGTCAACGGCATAGGCGTGCTGGGGTGGGGGGTAGGGGGCATCGAAGCGGAAGCGGCCATGCTGGGCGAGCCGATGTATCTGGTGGCGCCGGACGTGATCGGCGTGGAGCTTACCGGCGAGCCGGCTCCCGGGATCGTGGCCACGGACATCGTGTTGACGGTGGTCCAGGCCTTGCGTGCCAAAAAGGTGGTCGGGAAATTCGTCGAGTTCTTCGGTCCCGGCGCCGCGGCGCTGACCGCTCCGGATCGCGCCACGATTTCGAATATGGCGCCCGAGTATGGCGCGACGGCGGCGTTCTTTCCTGTCGACGCCAACACGCTGGAATATCTGAAAGCCACCGGGCGGACCAAGGCAGAGATCGCGGCCCTGCAGGCGTATTTCCAGGCGCAGGGTATGTTCGGCATGCCGTCTCTGGGCCAGATCGACTACACCGATATCGTTCATATCGATCTTGCTTCCGTGGTGCCGAGCGTGGCTGGACCTTCGCGGCCCCAGGACCGTATCGCCTTGAGCGACCTGAAGGAAAAGGTGCGTGGGTTATTGCCCCAGGAAACATCTTCCGGATCGGGTTCGCATTCCGGCAAGGCTCGGCAGCATCCCGTGCGTAATGGCGATGTCGTGTTGGCCGCCATCACGTCCTGTACCAATACCTCCAATACGCGGCTGATGCTGGCCGCCGGCCTTCTGGCGAAAAAAGCGGTCCAGAAGGGATTGAAAGCCGCATCGCACGTCAAAACGTCCTTTACACCCGGCTCCCGCGTCGTCACCTCGTATCTGCAGGCCGCCGGCCTGGACCAGTATCTGGACACGCTGGGTTTCAACGTCGCGGGCTACGGCTGCGCGACCTGCATGGGTAACTCGGGCCCGTTGGACTCGGACATTCTCGACCAGATCAATGACGGCAATCTCACCGTTGCCGCTGTCCTTTCGGGCAACCGGAATTTCGAAGCGCGCATCCATCAGGCCATCAAGGCCAACTTCCTGATGAGCCCGCCGCTGGTGGTGGCATTCGCCATCGCGGGCAGGGCGGATTTCGATCCGGCGACCGAAGCGCTGGGCGAGGGACCCGACGGTCAAAAGGTTTACCTGGCCGACCTCTGGCCCACGGCGGAAGAAATGGCGCAGGTCCTACCCTTCGCGCAGGATCCGCGCCACGTGCTTGCCATCTATGCCAAGACAGGGCAGCAGAATGATTTGTGGGATGCGCTGCCCGCGCCCAAGGGTGACCTGTTCGTCTGGAATGACGGTTCGACCTATCTGAAGCGGCCGCCGTTTTTCGATGGCGTGACGCTTGATATTCCATCCAAGGGCAGCATCCGCGGCGCCCGCGCGCTGGCGATCCTGGGCGATTCGGTGACCACCGATCACATCAACCCCGGCGGTTCGATTCCTCCGGAATCCGAATCCGGAAAATTCCTGATATCGCTGGGTGTCGAGCCGCGCGATTTCAACAGTTATATATCCCGCCGCGCGCATGATCGCGTCATGGTGCGCAGCAGCTTCGCGAATGTCCGTATCCGCAATCTGATGGTTGGCGAAGTGGGCAGCTATACCTTGCACCAGCCGGATGGCCAGCGCATGAGTATCTTTGAAGCCGCCACCCGTTACGCCGACGAAGGTGTACCGATGGTGGTCTTCGCGGGTGAGGAATACGGCAACGGCTCAAGCCGCGACTGGGCGGCGAAAGGCCCGAACCTGCTCGGCGTACGCGTGGTGATCGCGCGCAGTTTCGAGCGCATCCACCGCAGCAATCTGGTGGGCATGGGGATATTGCCGCTGGAGCTTCCGGAGGGAGTAAGCGCGCAGACCTTGGGATTGGTTGGCGACGAAACCTTCGACGTAATCGGCGATCTGGACGATGTCCGCACCGGTCAGGTTTTTGAACTCGCCATCCACCGTCGTAGCGGTGAGACGTTGAACGTGCCGCTACGCGCCCGTATCGATTCGGCGATCGAAGAGGCCTATTTCAAGAACGGCGGAATCCTGCCTTATGTGTTGAGGCAGCGTCTGGCTCGCCATCTGGCGGACGCGGGCCACGCCTGAATGCGTGCGGCGGGCGGGAACCCGGCGAGGTGCTGCGGCTGATGCAGCACCTGTCCGAAGCCCACGGCGAAACCGTCACGCTGTCCGCGCGAAGCGACCCGAACGTTCTACAGTGCATCGACATTCAGAATATCGCTGACGAAATCGATAAATGTCCGGACCTTCGCCGCTCGGTGCTGGCGTGACGGAAAGATGGCATACAGAGCAAAGCGTTCGTCTGACCACTCAGGGAACAGTTCGATCAGCCGGCCACTGCGCAATAGAGGTTCGCAGCCGATCTCGATGATCTGCGCGATGCCGAAGCCGGCCTCGCAGGCACCCAGCAGCGTGCCCGAATCGGATGTCAGCAGTCGCCCCTTTACGTTCAACGTCAGTACCGCCTTCTTGCGGTGCATTTCCCACGGGTAAGGCCTTCCGTTCGTCGCATCGTAGAAGTCGATGCAGTCGCGCTCTTCGATTTCCTTGGGATGTGCCGGTTTGCCGTGCGTCCTGATATAGGCAGGCGAGGCGACGGTGATCACGCGCGTTTCAGCCAGCTTGCGCGCGACGAATGATCCCACTGGCGGTTCACCGAAGCGCAACGCGAGGTCGAAGCCGTCCGCAACCAGATCACCCACGGAATCGCGCATGATCAGTTGCACGAACAACTCAGGATAGCGCGCGAGGAATTTCGCCAGATGCTTCGCCAGCACGACTCGTGAGAAGTATGGATCGATGTTGACGCGCAATTTCCCCCGCACCTTGCCTGCTGAGCCGGCCGCTTCGATCGCGGCTTCCTCTATACCTGCGAGGTGGGGGCCAACTTGCTCGTAGAAGCGTCGCCCCTCGTCGGTCAGCGAAAGCGTGCGTGTCGTGCGCGCAAGCAGACGCGCGCCGACGTGCTGTTCGAGGCGTGCCAGCGCGCGGCTCACGCCGGAAGGCGACAGTCCCAACGCTTCGGCCGCACGTGCGATGGTGCCGGCCTCTACCACCGCGAACAGTACGGAGAGGCCGGAGAATAGCTTGCTGTCGATCGTCACGAGCAATTCCTGATTAAAAATCACGATTGAACTTACATAGGAGACATTGAAGCACGAACCGGTCAGGAGGATAGTTCGGCCATGTCGCCAGTCGGCGGCGCAACGATAAGGAGATCCCGTCATGACTCTCAATCTCACTCGCCGCGCTATCCTGTCGGGGGCGACCGGCTCCCTAGCTGTTGCCGCGCTCGGAAGCCTTCCCGTTCGGGCGCTTGCTTCCGGGGGGGCATTGGGCAATCCGAGCCGCAGCCCGGCCTTCGCGGCGATCAACCGTGTATTGCAGCAGGCTGTCGCCGACAGGGCCGTCGCCGGCGTCGTTGCGATGGGTGCGACGCAAGAAGGCCTCGTGTATGAAGGCTCGTTCGGCAGCGCCAATATCGACACCGGCGCGGCGATGTCGCCGGATACGGTGTTCTGGTTGCTGTCGATGACCAAGGCAATCACCGCCACGGCCGGCATGCAGTTGATCGAACAAGGCAAGCTTCGGCTCGACCAACCCGCCAGCGAGATATTGCCGGAGCTCAAGTCGCCGAAGGTGCTGGAAGGTTTCGACGCGGCCGGACAGCCCGTGTTGCGCGCGGCGAAGCGTCCGATCACGGTACGCCATCTGATGACACACACGTCGGGCTACACCTACCCTATCTGGAGCGAGAACATCGTCCGCTACGAAAAGGTGACTGGCATGCCCGACATTGCCTGGTCGAAGAACGGATCGTTCACGGCACCACTGGAATTCGATCCGGGTGAACGCTGGCAGTACGGCATCAGCATGGATTGGGTTGGCAAGCTGATCGAGGCCGTGAGCGACCAGTCGCTGGAAGTGTATTTCCGCGAAAACATCTTTACTCCGCTCAACATGCTCGACTCGGGATTTCTGATCAGCAGTGCGCAGAAGCGCCGTGTTGCAACGATGTACAACCGCGGGGCCGATGGTTCCCTGAAGTCGGCGCCATTCGAGATGAATCAGCGACCTGAGTTCTTCACGGGCGGCGGTGGCCTGTTCAGCACGCCGCGCGACTATATGGCCTTTTTGCAGGCGCTGGTGCGCGGCGGAGAATACAACGGCGCGCGAATTCTGCGCCCGGAAACCGTGGCGATGATGTTCAAAAACCAGATCGGCGATCTCAACGTCGTCGAAATGAAGACAGCCGAGCCGGCCTATTCGCGCAGCTTCGACCAGTTTCCCGGCATGGCGCACAAGTGGGGCCTGTCGTTTGACATCAATACCCAACCAGGGCCACACGGTCGCAGTGCCGGCAGTGCGAGCTGGGCCGGCCTGCTCAACTGTTATTTCTGGATCGATCCGGTCAAGCACGTGACCGGCGCGTTGTTCACGCAGATCCTGCCGTTCTACGACCAGCGCGTCGTCGATTTGTATGGCCAATTCGAGGCGGGGCTGTACGGCGGTCTTGCTCGTGCCTGAGGTCGCATCGTCGCCGCTATCGTGAAGGGCGAGATCCTTCTCGAAACCGTGCTGCGGGGACTTGTCGCGAAAGCCGCCTGAAGGGCGCCGTATTCGCTGCTTTAATCGACTGGAGATGGATATGGAATACAGCAACCTCGGCCGAACCGGCCTTCTGGTTTCCCGGCTCTCGCTGGGCGCGATGACTTTTGGTGCCGGCAGTGGCATCTGGGGCGAGATCGCAGGGCTGGATCGCGCGCAGGCAACCCGCCTCGTCGCGGCTGCCGTCGATCAGGGCGTGAACCTGATCGACACAGCCGACGCTTATTCGCAAGGACAATCGGAGATGGTCGTCGGCCAGGTGCTATCCGAACTCGGACTCGATGAGTCGCGTCTACTCGTGGCGACCAAGGTACGGCTACGTACCGGCCCCGGGCAGAACAGCGTCGGGCTTGGCCGTTCGCATATCCTGCGCTCGGTAGAGACCAGCTTGAAACGCATCGGCCGCGATCATATCGACCTGTTCCAATTGCACGACCGCGACGCGCTGGTGCCGCTGGAGGAAACCTTGCGCGCCCTCGACGACCTGGTAACGCAAGGCAAGATCCGTCATGCTGGTGTGTGCAATTTCAGCGCCGGCGATCTGGAGCGCGCTCAGGGAATCACCACGCGGGCACACTGGACCGGCATCGCCAGCAACCAGATTCATTATTCGCTCGCGGCGCGCGACATCGAACACGAGATTGTGCCGGTGGCGCAGGCGAATGGTGTGGCTTTGGTGGTCTGGAGCCCGCTTTCGGGCGGTTATCTGAGCGGCAAGTACACAGCCGGAGGCGATGGCACGGGCACGGGGCGTCGCGCCAATCTCAACTTCCCGCCTGTCGATCCGGCAAAAGTGGACCCTATCGTGCTGGAATTGCGCGAGGTCGCGAAGGAACTGGATTCAACGCCCGCGCAAGTTGCCTTGGCGTGGGTGTTGGGCCGCGACGCCGTAACCTCGGTGGCCATCGGTGCGCGCACCCCGCAACAATTGGCGGACAACCTCGACGCCGCGAAGCTGATCCTTTCCCCGACGCAGCGTGAGCGTCTCGACCGGGTATCGCAGCCAGTGGTTCCGTATCCGTACTGGATGCAACGATTCCACGACGGGGATCGTATACCGGCCTGATCAGCCATCTCGATAAACCTTGCGTCCACCTGACGGTCGAGCAGCGACGATGGCCGACGCGCTTCAACTGGCCGCCGTCAATTTCACCTTGTCCCAATACAAGTGGTGGCGGAAGCGCTCGGCGAAGTAATCGACGCAGGCGCGTATCTTGGGTGACACGAACGGTCCCGCGACGTAGTGCAGCCAGACGTGCGAGCCGAATGTTCCGAGAGCTTCGTATTCGCTTAGCAGTACCCGCAGAGTGCCGTTCTCGACCTCGGACCCGATGGCGAAGGTGGGCATCAGCCCCACACCCACTCCGGCAAGCGTGGCCTTGCACACGGCTTCGCTATCGTTGACCAGATAACGGCCCTGCACGGAGATCGCGAAATCCGCCGTGTCGCGGCGAAAGCGCCATACCTCGCCTGGTGTCACCGAGGAACGATAGAACACGCAGTTATGCCGTTCCAGGTCGGCCGGCGTGCGCGGTGTTCCATGCCGCGCGAGATATTCGTCGGTTGCGCACACCACCCATTTCACATCCGCCAGTTTGCGCGCGACCAGGTTCGCGCCGGGGATCACATCGGCGCCGATGGCCAGGTCGAAGCGTTCCTTGACGAAATCCGCCAGGCGATCGCTCATGGTCAGTTCGATGGACAAATGCGGATGCAGGCGCAGGAATTCGGGTATGGCGGGCGCGACGTACAGGCGCCCGAAGGCGGATGCCGCGCCGATGCGCAGCAGTCCGCGCGCCTCGGCCGCGAAGTGGCCCGCGACCATCTCACCGGCCTCGGCCTCGCGCGACATGCGGGCGCAGTGCGCGAATACCGCTTCGCCGACCTCGGTCAAACTCAGGCGGCGCGTGGTGCGGTTCAGCAGGCGCACGCCCAGCGATTGCTCCAGCCGCGACACATGCTTGCTGACCGCTGACGCGGACATCTGCAAATGCTGGGCGGCTGCGGAGAAGCTTTCGTGCTCGACCACTTTGGCGAACACGATCATGTCGATGGGGTTGTGCATCAGGCGATCCGCGGATTTGGGGGGGGCGCCCCCCGGCAAACGTGGCCGCGGGCTGCCCCAAGGTTACGAACGGGGCGGTGATTCGTCAATGAATGGAAAAAGACAAATTCCATCCGGGCGGCTTATCGTGCAAGGCGCGCGCACCTAGAATTTCTCCGGGGTTATCGATGCCATGCCGCTCTCGGCAAACCGCGCTGCACTGGACCAGTGCCCGGCGCACCAATACGGAGATTTCTATGCGCGCCAATGTGTTCCCGGACGGCTTGTCCAAACGCATCGTAGGGGGAAAAACGCTTTATTCGCCGGTGGTCTCGTTCGATCTTGGCGGATATAAGCTGGTGTTCGTGTCGGGCCTGCTGGCGCGCAATGCCGCCGGCGATATCGTGGGGGTGGGCGATATGGCCGCGCAGATCCACCAGGTGGGCGATAACCTGAAGACGGCGCTGTCGTCGGTGGGTGCCACGCTGGACGACCTGGTGCGCACGTCCACCTACACCACGCGCATCGACGAGTTCTTCCAGCAGGTCGACGCCCGGCACGAGTACCTGGGTAAAAGCCTGCCGACCAGCACCACGGTTGAGGTAACGCGCCTGTCGCACCCGGATTTCATGGTCGAGATCGAAGCCATGGCCATCCTGGCGCCCGGCAGCGACTGATCGAAATGCGGGAAAACCCTGTTCTGCAGGGATTCGCGGCACATAACACATGACACAAGGGAAAAGACGATGAGCGGAAACAGCGGCGGAATCATGCGGTCGCGGCGCACCCTGATGCAGGCGGGCGCGGCAGCCTTCGCGGGCGCGATGCTGGGGGTGCCGGCCTTGGCGGCGGCGCAGTCCAAGCCCGTGAAGATACGGTATGCGACGGGCGGCGGCATCGGCCCCAACGAAATGGAAACCGTGATCTTCCTGGATTGGATGCAGAAGAACGTCTTGCAGCAGTACGGCAAGGCCTATGTGGTGGACATGACCTACACGCGCGGCACTCCGGAGGCTGCCACGCTGCTGGCGGCGGACCAGGCCGACATGGCCACGCTGTCGTTCTCCGTGTTCGCCACGCTGATGCTGAAGGGCGCGATTCCAGACGGCCTGTCCATCGTGGCGGACAACTATCAGGATGCCAAGCCAGGCTACGCCGCGAATACCTTCTTCGTGCTCGACGGTTCGCCCATCCATAAGGTCGAGGACCTGCGCGGCAAGCGCATCGGCGTGAATGCCTACGGTTCCGCGGTAGACCTTGGCCTGCGCGTGCGCTTGAAGAAGAGCGGACTGGATGCGCGCAAGGACGTGGAGATTGTCGAGGTCGCGTTCCCCAACATCGGCGCCGCGCTGCGCGAAAAACGCATCGATTGCGGCGTGCTGGTGATTCCCTTCATGATCGGCGAAACGGCCAAGGGCGGGCTGCGGGCGCTGTTCACGGGCGGCGATGCCTTCGGGACGTATGCGCCGATTTTCCAGGTGGCGACACGCGGCTTTATCAAGTCGCAGCGTGCGGCGGTGTCGGCGTTCCTGTCCGACTATGTGCGCGGCTTGCAATGGTTCTACGATCCGGCGAATCGCAAGCAGGCCATCGCGCTGACGGCGGACTTTACCAAGTCGCCGCCTGAACTGCTGGACTCGTATTTCCTGACCAACAAGGACTACTACCGGGACCGCAATGGCTGCGTCAATGCCGAACTGATCCAGCGTCCGGTGGATGCGATGGCGGAACAAGGCCTGATTCCGCAGCCGATGAAAATCACCGACTACCTGGATGCCAGTTTGTTGCCGGGAACCTGCACGTCATGAGCCTTATCACCGTCAGCAATCTCTCCAAGCGTTATGGCTCGCGCCATGGTGACGTCATGGCCTTGCGGGACGTGAACCTGTCCATACGCGAAGGCGAGTTCGTCTCCATCGTCGGACCGTCGGGCTGTGGCAAAAGCACGTTGCTGTATTTGATAGGCGGTTTCCTGCAGCCGGAGCAGGGCACTATCCATACCAACGGCCAACGCGTGACCGGCCCGGGCGTGGACCGGGGCGTCGTGTTCCAGGAGTACGCGCTGTTTCCCTGGCTGACCGTGGCGGGCAACATCGAATACGGCCTGAAGGAAGCCGGCAAGCCGGCGGAGGAACGCGCGCGTATCGTGCGGCACTATGTGAACCTGATCGGCCTGGCGGGATTCGAGAACCGCTATCCCAAGGAGCTGTCCGGAGGCATGAAGCAGCGCGTGGCCATCGCGCGCACGCTGGCATGCGGACCGCGCATCCTGCTGCTGGATGAACCGCTGGGCGCGCTTGACGCGCAGACGCGCGAAGGGATGCAGGATGAACTGCTGCGCATCTGGCAGGCCACGTCCACGACAGTGGTCATGATTACGCACGATGTCAGCGAAGCGGTTTACCTGTCCAGCCGCATCGTGGTGATGAGTCGCCGGCCGGGTACCGTGGTGGAGGAGTTTGGCGTCGATCTGGACCGCACACAGGGGCGCGAGGCGCTGATGCTGTCGGATTCCTTTAATGCCTTGCGCAACAAGGTGTGGCTGTCCGTGCGTCACCAGGCGGTGGCGGAGCAGGAGGCCGCATGACGGCGGCGGCATTGCACCTGCGGCGCGCCGTGCCCTTGCTGGCGCTGCTGTGCCTGTGGGAGGTCGCGGTTGTTTCCGGCCTGGTCAATCCCGCCTTCCTGCCGCCCGCGCATCAGGTGGCGGCGGCTTTCTGGCAACTGGTGGCGGCGGGCAGCATCTGGAGCGACTTGCTGATTTCCACTTATCGCACTCTGGGCGGGTTGTTCCTGGGCGTCGCGGCGGGCGTGGCGCTGGGCCTGCTGATGGCGACGTCGCGCCGCGCCAATGGATTCTTCGGGCCGCTGGTGGCCGCCACCTATTCGCTACCCAAGGCTGCCCTGGTGCCGTTGTTTGTCCTGTGGTTCGGTGTCGGCGATACGACCAATATGCTTACGGTGTTCCTGTCCAGCCTGCTGCCCGTGGTGGTCAACACGTATCACGGCGTGAAGGCGGTTCCGCATACGCTGGTGTGGAGCGCGCGGGCCTTCGGCACGCCGTTTCACCGCATTCTGACCCGCGTGCTGCTGCCGGCCAGCTTGCCGCACATACTCACCGGCGCGCGCATCGCGCTGGGATTTTCCTGGGTTCTGACATTGTCGGCCGAGATGATCGCGGCCAAATCGGGCATAGGCAAACTGGTGTTCCAGTATGGCGAAAACGGATCGTATGCGTATATGTTCGCGGGCATTCTGGCGATCGTTATCCTGGCGTATGCGATGGACAGGCTGATGGTGTTCATTACCGGACGGCTGCTGCAATGGCACGAATCTTCGCAGGCGCGGGAGGCGGCATGACGACAGAATTGAATCGTCCCGTCGTGGCGGGACAGGCCGTCGACACCGCCGTGGCTCCTGCGCAAGCGCGTGGCCGGGCGGTCGCCGCGCTGTATGGCGGCTTGCGCGCGCTGCTCGCGCTGTACCCGTTCGTACTGGTCATCGTCGTGTGGTATGCCATGAGCGCATGGGGGGTGACGCGGCCCATGTTCCTGCCGTCGCCGCTGGCGGTGGCGCGGCAATTCGTCAACCTGCTTTCGTCGAATGATGTAGTGCAACCGGTGCTGCTGAGTTTGTACCGGGCTTTCGCCGGGTTGCTGATGGCCGTTGCGGCCGGCATTGCGCTGGGATTGGGTATGGCCCGCAGCGGCTGGGTGCGGCGCATGGTGGATCCGCTGGTGGCGGTGGCCTTTCCGGCACCGAAGATCGCCTTTATGCCGATCTTCATTTTGTGGTTCGGCATAGACAGCCTGTCCAAGGTGTTGCTGGTGGCGTTTACCTGCGTGTTTCCCATGATCATCGCCACCTATGAAGGCGCGATCTCGGTGTCGCCGGTAATGCAGTGGTCGGCGCGTGCGATGGGTACCACGCCGCGCCGCATGCTGATCCGCATCGTGTTGCCGGCGGCGGTGCCGGCGATTTTCAGCGGCATCCGCGTGACGGTGCCGGTGGCACTGATTACCGCGTACACGGCGGAAATGGTGGCGGGCGGGGGCGGGTTGGGCTCGGTTTTGATGTATGCGCAGCGGTTTTTCGAAACGCCTACCGTGTTCGTCTGCATCGTGCTGATGCTGCTATCCGGCGTCGCGCTGGACCGCTTGCTGGTGGCGCTGCGCGGCCGATTCATTCCCTGGCAGGACGAGCACGAGGATTGAATCCGGCTATCGTGCTCTTGTGATTTTGATAAATTCGTGGCTTCATGGCGCGGTTTTCGACGCCAGCGTACGGGAGCGACGATGCCGGAAGGCAAAAAAGTAGATGCGGGGCAGACCGCCACGGGGGTAAAGGCCAAACGCATGTCGGCGAAACTGCGCGCGGAAGGTAACGCGGCCAATAGTATTTCGGCCGTGGCAGCCACGCTGCGGCGCCTGCTGTCGCAAGACAGCCAGCATGATTCGCTGGTGGTCTCGATGGCCTATGAATTGGGGCTCGACATCATCGAGGGACGGCTGCAGGCCGGCGACGACCTTAATTCGGTCGATCTTGCCCAGCGTTTTTCCACCAGCCGTACACCCGTGCGCGAGGCGCTTGCGTTGTTGGAGCGTCAGGGCATGGTAGAAGTGCCGCCGCGCCGCAGGCCCCGTGTCCGGGTCGCCAGCATGGACGAGATCCGCAATATCTACGAAGTGCGCGCCGCCATGCACGCCCTGGTCTGCGAACTGGTGGCGCAGCGCGCCAGCAACGACGACATCGCCTTGCTGCGGGAACGTTTCGATGCCATGCGGATGGCGGCAGAAGAGAACGACGTCCACGACTACTTCCTGGCCAATATGCAGTTTCATGACATCACTCTGCGGGCATGCGGTAATCCGCTGCTGCAGCGGACGCTTGATTCGCTGGGGCTGCCCACGTTCAACCTGCGCTACCAGACGCTGTCGCAGCCCGGCCGCATCGCGCAGTCGCTGGAAGATCATTCCCTGTTGATGCGCGCATTCGAGGACCGCAATCCCATGCTGGCCGCGTCCATCATCCGCAACAACATCCAGGCCGCGCTCAAGGTGCTGCAGGAAAAGATCGAGTTCGAAGGCAGGGCGCGCACCTAGTTCGAGAGCGCGGCGCGCATCTGATTTCCAGCCCCGGCCATACGCAACCGGCTTCCGGCGTTTTCCAGCGCCGGGCTAGTGCGTCCGGTTGACCTTTAATGTCGACAGTTAACGAATTTATGTCCATGAATTTGGCTATTTCATGGTAAAAATTGTGAAAACTGTCCACACAATGCGTGAGGGATGCACCCTGCGCCACGATGGCGGACGGCCCTCGTCAACCCAAAGCAATGGGATGTGCCGTGAAAAAATATGAGACGCTGCTGCTCGAGCAGGACGAGCATGTACTGACGATCGTGCTGAACCGGCCGGATGCCGGCAACGCGCTCAATACGTTGATGCTGACCGAAGTGGTGGATCTGCTTGCGTCGCTGTATGTGGATCCGCAGGGTGTGCGATGCGCGGTGCTTACCGGCGCGGGCGAGCGTATCTTCTGCGCGGGCGGCGACTTGAAGGAGCGCAAGGGCATGACCGACGAGGCATGGCGCCGCCAGCATGCCTTGACCGAACAGATGATGCGCCACTTCCAGGAATTGCCGATTCCCGTCATTGCCGCCATCAACGGCGCGGCCTACGGCGGCGGCTGCGAACTGGCGGTGGCCGTGGATTTTGCCTATGCGGCCGAGACTGCCCGCTTTGCCCTGACCGAGGTAACGCTGGGCATCATTCCCGGCGCGGGCGGCACACAGAATCTGCCCCGGGCCTGCGGCGTGCGTCGCGCCAAGGAGATCATCCTGACCGGCTCGCCCTTTTCCGCGCAGGACGCCTTGGAATGGGGCGTGGTGAACAAGGTGTGTCCACCCGGCCAATTGCTGCAGGACGCCCAGGCGACCGCGCGGCGCATCGCTGGCAATGCACCGGTTGCCGTGCAGCAGGCCAGGAAGTCGATAAGCATGGCCACGCAATCGGACCTGGCGACAGGGTACCGGTTCGAACTGGAAGCCTATTACCGCACCATCCCGACCAAGGACCGCCTGGAGGGCGTGCTGGCATATAACGAGAAAAGGCCGCCGGTCTTCACGGGACAGTAAAAGCGGGATAGACCGGGACATCATGGCCGACCTCATTGCAGCGGAAGACAGTGCGGCAGACGCCACGGAGCCGCCGCGCCGTACCCATCTACCGATACGGCCGGAGTGGCTGGCGCGCCGCGCGGAGCCTGTGCTGGAGCCTGGCCTGCCCATCATCGACCCGCACCATCATTTATGGGACCACCCCGGCAACCGCTATCTGCTGCAGGAATTCCTGGCGGACGCGAGCAGCGGCCATGACATACGCGCGACCGTGTTCATCGAGTGCGGTTCGATGTACCGGTCCGACGGCGATCCGCTGCTGCGGGCGATAGGAGAAACCGAATTCGCCAATGGCGCCGCCGCCATGGCTGCCAGCGGTTTGTATGGAAGCTGCCGCGTGGGCGCGGGCCTGGTGGCTTATGCGGATCTGCTGGCGGGCGACCGCGCCGGCGCGGTGCTGGAGGCGCAGGTCGCCGCGGGCAATGGCCGTGTGCGTGGCATCAGGAATATCTCGGCATGGCACAAGGATCCCGCGGCGCGTGGGTCGTTGGCGGATCCTCCGCCCGGGATGTTGCTGGATCCCGCCTTCCAGCGTGGTTTCTCGCACATGGCGCGACTGGGGCTGGTCTTCGACGCCTGGATGTACCACACGCAATTGTCCGAGCTGTGCGAGCTGGCCGGCCGCTTTCCCGATACCACCATCGTGCTGAATCACGTGGGCGGACCCATTGGCATCGGGCCGTACCAGAACCAGCGCGAGCAGGTCTTCCAGGCCTGGCGCGCATCGATAGACGCGCTGGCGGCCTATCCGAACGTACATCTGAAGGTCGGCGGATTCGGCATGCGGCTGTTCGGCTTCGGTTTCCAGGACCATGAGCTGCCGCCCTTGTCTGAAGAGCTGGCGCCGGCCTGGCATCCTTATGTCGACACCGCGATCCAGGCCTTCGGCACGGATCGCTGCATGTTCGAAAGCAATTTCCCCGTGGACAAGGCGGTGTGTTCCTACGCATCCGTCTGGAATACGTTCAAGCGGTTGAGCGCGACCTGGTCGGCCGGTGAAAGGGCGGATGTCTTCAGCGGCACTGCCTGCCGCATCTACCGGCTGTCGCTGGACTAGGGCCCACGGGCCAGATCCCGGGCCCGGAACCCTCCCTTCCGAAAGGCCGCTTCCCGCGCGGGAGCGGGGGGCGTCGCTCCCATCTCATCCAAAATATTTTTCGAAGTGTCGACATATTGATTGACTTCGATGAAATTCGGCATAGAATTTCTTCCATAACGTCAATCTGTCGACACTTTGGGTAATGCGGTGTGGGCGGGTTCTCTTCATAAAAATGGCCTGGGCCACGTAGTCCCAGCCTGGATAAAGAGACAAATGGGCACCTCCCCTGGTATTCCTCCCATCCATCGCGATGCGCTGCCGTCCTTGAGCGGCGTGCGCGTCATCGATCTGTCCATGTTCCTGGCGGGCCCGTACTGCACCCAGCAGCTTGCCGACCTGGGCGCGGAAGTCATCAAAATCGAGCCCAAGGACGGCGATTCCACGCGCGCGCTGCCGCCCCATTTCCACCACGGTGAAAGCCTCTATTTCCTGGGTACCAACCGTTCGAAGAAAGGCATGGTGCTGGACCTTGCGCAGGCCGAAGGCCGCGCCATCGTGCATCGGCTCGCCGCAAGCGCGGACGTGGTGATCGACAACTTTCGTCCCGGCGTGACCGCCAAGCTGGAAGTGGATTTCGCGACCCTGTCCAAGATCAATCCGCGCATCATCTGCTGCTCGATATCCGGATACGGACAGGATGGTCCGTATGCCAAGCGGCCTGCGTACGACATGATCGTGCAGGCGCTGTCCGGCGGCATGAGCCTGACCGGTGAGCCGGGCGCGCGGGCAGTACGCGCGGGAGTCCCCATCGGCGACATCTGCGCTGGCCTGCATGCGGTCATCGGCGTGCTGGCGGCCTTGCGCGAGCGCGAGCATTCCGGCCTGGGCCAGTTCGTGGACATCTCCATGCTGGACGTGCAGGTGGCGATGCTGTCGTACCAGGGCGTATACCACTTGTTTTCCGGGGAAGTACCGGGACGCCAGGGCAGGGGCCATGCATCGATTCCGACGTATGCCTCGTTCCAGGCGGCCGATATGCAGGACGTCCTTATCTGCGCCAACACCGAGAAGATGTGGGTGGCCTTGTGCGAGGTCCTGGAGTTGCCGGACCTGCCTGGCGACAGCCGCTTCCTGACCAATGAATTGCGCCATGCGCACCGGGCCGAACTGGAGCCGCTGCTTACGCAGGCTTTTGCCGCGCACGGCCGCGACGAGTGGTTGAAGCGGCTGACGGCGCGAGGGGTGCCTTGTGCGCCGGTGAACTCGGTGGCCGACGCGTTGGCTGACGAGCAGGTGCGCCATCGCGAGATGGTGCGCACGATCGAGCACACGCTGGGCGGGGAAATCGACGTACTGGGCAATCCGGTGAAGATGTCGCGCTCGCCGTCGGCACCGTTTCGCAGTCCTCCGCTGCTGGGGCAGCACACCGAAGAAATCCTGCGTGAACTGGAATACCCGCCCGGGCAGATCGACGCCCTGCGCGCGCGCGGCGTGGTGGCATAGGCAATGGCAGTGGCAAAGGCAAAAGCAAAGGAAAAGTCGCGCTTTCTCATTCGAAAGGAAAGGTCATGATCTTTGATACCCCTCTTGTTCCCAGCGCGAATCCGCGCTTGTCGGCGGACCACGTCCGCGCGGCGGGCGCGGGTATCAAGCTGGTCGGTCAGACGTGCAACGACTGCGGCAAGTCGCTGTTTCCCCGCACCGGAGTATGCCCGTCCTGCCAGTCCGTCAACCTGAGCGACAGCGAAATGCCGGACCGCGGCGTGCTGTACAGCTGGTCGGTGGTGCACGTCGCGCCCAAGCCCTGGGCGACGCCGTACGTCATCGGCTATGTGGATCTGCCGAACCAGGTCCGTGTGTTCTCCCATATCGGCGGCGCGCCCGAAGGCCTGCAAGTCGATATGCCTGTGCGCCTGGAGGCCGTGGCTGCCGGGCCCGAAGGCGAGGCGGGGGCCCAGCCGCCGTTCCGCTTCAGCCCCATCCAAGAGGAGACACGGTAATGCGCAAAGTTTCTGTTATCGGCACGGGAATGATCAAGTTCGGCAAGTATCCCGATGTCAGCCTTGCCGACCTTGGCTGGCCCGCCGTCCAGCAAGCCATCGCCGACGCGGGTATCGAGCCGCGCGACATCGATGCGTTGTTCTGCGGCACGGGCCTGGGTGGGCCCATGCCAGGCCAGCGCATATTCGGCCGGCTCGGATTGGCTGGACTGCCTATCATCAACGTGGAAAACGCCTGCTCCAGCGGCTCGTCCGCGCTTAGCCTGGGCTATACCGCGATCGCCAGCGGCCGCTACGACATCGTCATGGCCATGGGCGTGGAGAAGCTGACCAAGTTCAACGGCGGCACCATTCCGCTGGAAAAGGAAGACTGGGAAGTCGCCAACGGCCTGGTCATGCCCGCGCTGTACGCCATGCGGGCGCGGCGCTACATGCACGACTACGGATTGACCAGGGAACAACTGGCCAGCGTGGTGGTGAAATCCCGGCGCCATGCCGCGCTGAACCACGACGCGCAGCTGCGCAAGGAAACCACCGTGGAAGAGGTGCTGGCATCGCGCATGATTGCCGACCCGTTCACGCTGTATCAATGCTGCCCCACGGGCGACGGCGCCGCCGTGATCATCCTGTGCGCCGAGGAACTGGCCACGAAATTCTGCACAAAGCCGGTCAAGGTAGTGGCGTCGCATGTGGCGTCGGGCATCTTCGAAAGCGGGCCGCGCGATATGACGCAGCCCGAGATCACCGTGCGCTGCGCGCGCGAGACTTACGAGGAAGCAGGCATAGGCCCGGAGGATATCGACGTTGCCGAGGTCCACGACGCGTTCACCAGTGCCGAGCTGATGTACTACGAGGCCTTTGGCTTCTGCGAACGTGGTGAAGCGGCCCATCTGCTGGAAAGCGGCGCTACGTCGCTCGGCGGGCGGATACCGGTCAACCCCAGCGGCGGCCTGCTGTCGAAGGGCCACCCGGTGGCCGCCACCGGCGCCGCGCAGGTGGTCGAGGTGGTGCGGCAACTTCAGGGCCGCTGCGGCAGCCGGCAGGTGCAGGGTGCGAAGGTAGGGCTGACGCATGCCACGGGTGGCGGCATCAGCGGCTTCGATCACGGCGTCTGCGCCATCCACGTGTTTTCGGTGTAGTTCCGGGTGGAACGGGAAGGGAGTTTGAGCGGTGCCGCGCAGCGGCGGGAGGGTACTTATGAGTACGCAAAGAGGTGGGGTCTAGCCATGGAACGCGCGATCGCACAGCTGCATTGCCGGGTGCAAGGTACCGGGCCCGCCGTCGTCTTGCTGCATCCGGCCGGACTGGACCATACCGCCATGGCCGGCGTGGCCGCCGCGCTGGGCGTACCGGGGCAGGCCGGGTGGCGCGTGGTATCCGTGGATCTGCGGGGGCATGGCTTGTCGCCCGACGCGGCCATGGGGACCTCGCTGGCCGATCATGCCGCCGACGTCGACGCGGTCATCGCCCGCCACTGCGACGGGCCGGCAGTGGTGGTGGGTGTGTCGCTGGGCGGCATGGTGGCGCAGGAGCTGGCATTGCGCCATCCCCGTTCGGTGGCCGGCCTGGTGCTGTGCGGTTGCGGCGCCACGTTCGGCGATGACTTTCGCCCCGCATTGCGGCAACGCGGGCTGGATGCCGAACAAAACGGCATGGCCGCCATCGTCGACACCACGCTGGACCGCTGGTTCACGGCCGCCGCACGGCAGGGGCCGCTGGCCGATGCCGTGCGGGAACGGCTGCTGCGCAACAAAACCGGCAACTGGTCGGCGACATGGCAGGCGATTTCCAATCACGACGCGTTGCCGCGACTGGCGACGGTGCGCGTGCCCACAGTGGTCATCGCCGGTGAACATGACGCCGCCACGCCGGCGGCTGCCAGCAGGCAGTTGGCCGCCGCGATATCGGGCGCAAGATGGATATGCATTCCTGGAGCACCGCATATGATGCAGATCGAATGCGCGGATGACTTCAATGCCCAGGTGCGGACATTCCTGGAATCCCAGGTAGACGGCGCCGGGAGTGACTCGGCGGGGGCGACGCCGTGAACACCCTGATCGATGCCGGCACGGCCGGCCTGAACCACGTCCTGCACGCAGGCACCGCGCCGGACATCGCCCTGCTGCTCATTCATCCATTGGGCGCGGACCTGGCTTTCTGGGACGACTGCGTGCGGCATTGGGCACCGACGATTTCCTGCGTGGCCTGCGACCTGAGGTCCGCGGGGCAGTCGCCACGGTCGGCGGGACCAGCCTATATCGCGCAGCACGTCGCCGACCTGGAAGCGCTGCGCGCGCAACTGGGCATACGGAAAGTGGTGCCGATCGGCTGCGCCATCGGTTCGATGATCGCCGCGGCGTACGCGGCCGCGCATGCGGACCACGTTGACGCCGTCGTTCTCTCGAATCCAACCCTGCGCACGTCCGCGAAGGCCGCCGAGGCGCTGCGGGCCAGGGCCGCGGCGGTGCTGGCTGGAGGCCTGGCCGCGATACTCCCGGCAGCGGTGGATACGCCATTCCTGAACCAGCCCATGGATGAGCGGCGCGACCGCTATTTCCAGCGTTTCGCGAGCCAGGATGCGCAGGCCTACGCCGCGTCGATCATGGGCATCGTGGATGCCGACGTCAGCGCCGACGTGGCGGCCCTGCGCTGTCCGGCGCTGGTGATCGCCGGGGCGCATGACACGCTGCTGCCGACCGAACAGGCACTGCAAGTACACGAGGCGCTGGCCGATTCGGAATTCCAGCAGTTCAGCGATGCCGCCCACTTCGTGCCGTACCAGCAGCCGGCCGAGTTTGCGCAAAAGGTCCTGCATTTCCTTGCCCGGACCGGCAACCTTCATTGACCAGACGGGTGGAGACCTGACCATGAAGCAAAAGGGATTCCTGATCGTTACCGCGCAACCCGCGCCGGTATTCGAAGAAGAGTTCAACGCCTGGTACGACACCGAGCACCTGCCCGAGCGTCTGGCGGTGCCAGGCTTCGAAACCGCGCTGCGCTATGTGGCAACGGCGGGATCCCGCGGCTATCTGGCGGTGTACGACACCGTGGATGCCGGCGTGCTCGATACCCCCGCGTACCTGAAAGTCTCGTTCGACAATTCCAGCCCCTGGACCAAGCGGGTGACCGGCCGCGCGCGCATCTACCGATCCGCGGGCACGCAGATCTATCCCGGCGATGCCCTGACGGTGCCGTCGGCCCGGCTGTGCCTGCTGCGTTTTCGCGGGCTGCCCGCGGATGCGGCGGACACCATCGTGGCCGGCATGCGCGCCAATTTCGAACAGCGCCCCGAAACCCTGCAGGTGCGCGTATTCGCCTACCCGACGGACGGCGGCACGGATTTCCTGGGCATGGTCGAAGCCCGGGCACCGCTGAACGAATTTCTCGACCTGAAGCCCTTCGGCAGTTACGCCGACGCTATCGACATGGTCAACACCTACGTGCCGTACTGACCGACGGATCAGCAGTTTGAACGCGCCCGTCAGTGGCGCGAATATAGACGGAGACAAATCGTCCCATGGATGCAAGACATGAGGATGGCGGCGACGCACGCCTGTGCGGCCGGCCGCTGGATGGCATACGGGTCGTGACGCTGGAGCACGCGCTGGCGGCGCCGCTATGCACGCGGCATCTGGCCGATCTGGGCGCCGAAGTCATCAAGGTGGAACGTCCCGAGGAAGGCGATTTCTCGCGCGGCTACGACTCGTTCGTGCTGGGCCAGTCCACTTATTTCGTGTGGCTGAACCGCGGCAAGAAAAGCCTGGCGATCGATATCAAGGCGCCCGCGGGACGGACGGCGATGCATAGGCTGGCCGCGTCGGCGGACGTGCTGGTACAGAACCTGGCGCCCGGCGCAGCCGGCCGCGCGGGACTGGATTACGCCACGCTGCGGCAAGTGAATCCACGCTTGATCGTGACGGATATCTCCGGTTATGGCGAGGGCGGGTCCTTTTCCAACAAGAAGGCATACGACATGTTGATCCAGGCGGAGTCAGGCCTGATCAGCATCAACGGGACATCGGACACGCCGGCGCGCGTCGGAATTTCGGTGGCCGACCTGGCCACGGGCATGTATGCCCACAACGCGATACTGGCCGCGCTTCTGCAGCGGGCCCGCACCGGCCGCGGCATGAACGTAAAGGTCGCCATGCTGGATGCGTTGGCGGAATGGATGCACTACCCCATGTACCGGCACGCCTACAGCGATAGCGTGGTGCCGCGGGTCGCGATGAACAACCCGTCTATCGCACCCTATGGCGCGCATGCGGCCAAGGACGGCGCGGTGGTCTTCAGCGTGCAGAACGAGCGCGAATGGCGTGCCTTCTGCGAAGTCGTCCTGGGCATGCCGGCGCTGACGCGATCGCCCGAATACGGTACCAACAGCGTGCGTATCCAGAACGTGGCCGCGCTGACGGCGCTGATCGAAAGCGTATTCCGCGACAAGAGCGCGCTGGAGGTGGTGGCGCTGCTGGATAAGGCTGGCATCGCCAATGGGCGGCTGAACGGCGCGAAGGAATTGTGGGAACACCCGCAGCTGGCCGAGCGCGGTCGTTGGCGAGACGTGGATATTCCCGGCGGCAACAGGATCCGCGCTTTGCTGCCGCCCGCGACGTTCGACGATTTCGAGGCAGCGATGGGCCCGGTTCCGGATCTGGGCGAACACACCGAGCGCATCCTGGCCTCGCTGGATTTCAGCGCGGCCGAAATCGATGCGCTATGCAGCGCGGGGATCGCCGAACGGCGCCCATGACGTTATTCACACCCGGCCCAGGCTGGATTCATACGTGCGTCCCAACGTTCATGCGGGACATGGAAGGAGGATTCCAATGAGCAAGAAAGAAGGATGGTCCGGTCGTTTCTTCAAGGATTTCGAAGTAGGCGATGTCTACCATCATCCCTTGGGCCGTACCGTGCTGTCGGCCGACAACACCTGGTTCACGCTGTTGACCCAGGCACCCGCGCCCATCCACTTCGACCACCATTACGCCGGCCAGACCGAGTGGAAAAAGGTGATCGTCAATTCCGCCTTCATCCTCTCGCTTGTAACCGGGCAGAGCGTGACCGATCTTTCCCAGAACGTCTTCGCAAATCTGGGCTGGGACCAGGTTCGCCTGCCCAAGCCGGTGTTCGAGGGCGACACGATCTATTCCCAATCGAAGATCCTGGAACTACGCGATTCGAAGTCACGTCCGGACGTCGGCATCGTGAAGGTATCGACGACCGGCTACACCCAGGAAGGGACGGTGGTGATCAGTTTCCTGCGGACCATGATGGTTTTTCGCAGGGGTCGCAATCCCAGCATTCCGCGGCCTCGCATCGAGGACTAGGCCGCGCGGCGAACAGCAGCGAGGTACGTGCAGTACCCGGACGGCGCCAGAACACCGCCGGGCGTGGGAGCAAAAGAATATTCATACAAATGAAAGACCACCACCAAAGGTGTGGGAGACAGATATGCTCAAGTTCATGAAAGGCGCGATATTCACGCTGGCCGCCCTCGGGTCGGCATATGCCATGGCGGCCGATAATTATCCGGACCACCCGATCAAGATGTGGATCGCCAATGCGCCGGGCGGCGGCACCGACATCACGGGGCGCATCATCGCCGACAAGCTCAGCCGAATACTGGGCCAGCCGGTGGTGGTGGAAAATCATGCGGGAGCCGGCGGCATCATCGGCGTGGGCATGGCGGCCAAGGCCCCGGCGGACGGCTACAACGTGCTGTATGACTCGGCATCGTTCACGGTGAATCCGGCCATCCGCAAGCTGACCTACGATCCGGTAAAGGACTTCATTCCGCTGTCGCTTTCGGTCAGCCAGCCCAACGTGCTGGTGGTGGCGGCGAATTCACCGATCAAGTCCTTGAAGGACTACATACAGGCCGCCAAGGACCACCCGGGCACCATTACCTTCGGGTCGGCGGGAGTGGGCACGGGCCAGCACATGACGGGCGAATACTTCCGCACGGTGGCCCATGTGAACATCATGCACGTGCCGTACAAGGCCGGCGCGGCGGTGTACGTGGACATCATGGGCGGCCAGATTACGTCGTACTTCGGCAATCTGGGATCGGCGATGGGCTTCATTAGCGGCGGCAAGGTGCGTCCGCTGGCCGTTACGTCGGCGCAGCGCAATCCCCGCCTGCCGGACGTGCCCACCATGGAAGAAGAAGGCTTTCCAGGCTTCGTGATAACGGAGTGGGCGGGGGCCTACGTTCCGACGGGCACGCCGCCCGCCATCGTCAAACGTTTGTCGAAGGCCTTCCAGGATGCGGTGAAGGATCCGGAGGTGAAGGCCGCACTGGAAAAAGCCGGCGTCGATGTCATCGGCAGTTCACAGGCCGACTTCCAGAAATTCCTGACGCCGGAGTTCGCGCGCTGGCAGCGATTGGCCCGGGACAACAATATTCATGCCGCATCCCAATAAAGTAGTGGGCACCCGCGGCTGCCGCGGGTGCCCGCGTTCAATGCGATGCGCGCCCGCTGGTTTCGATCGACAGGTGGCGAACACCAGGCCGGAAAAGAACCGATATGACGGATGATCATGTAAAGGTGTGCGAGGTCGGGCCGCGCGATGTAGCGCCCCATGGCGTTGAGATACTTCACGCGCCGGTCGCTTGCAGGCACGTTCCCTATCTGATCTGACGATAAAACCGTCAGTAACTAGCTAAAAGTCCTGGGCTTTCGTCATTGAGGTGTCCCCGGCCGTCTTTAAAGTCCGTGTGTTTCCCAACTCGGACCCACAGACGTCGGTATGAAACCTCTCATCCAAGAACTGAAAGAAAAATGTAAAGCCCGGAGTGGGCGGCTGGGACGCGCGATCGCTATGTCGCTGGCCTTGGCGACTGCCCTGGCCGGCTGCGGTGGCGACGACTCGGATTCGTCGTCCCCCGACGTCTCGTCGACTTCGCCGGATAACCCTGCTGGCACGGACACCTCCACCGGGCCAGCGATCAACCGTGCTCTCATCATCGGCATGGACGGCGTCACCTACAACGCCATACAGGCGGGGATCGCAAACAATACCCTGCCCAATTTCGCCAAGCTGAAAGTCTCGGTGGCCTATAGCGGCGGCACGCCGGGGGGGCTGACGCAGCAGGCGAACCTGGCTACCCCCGGCTGGGCCACCGTGCTATCCGGGAATTGGGCCAATTTGCACCAGGTCACCTCCGATGCAAGCGGATTGGCCATCCAGGGCGGCAGTTTGTTCGAGATGCTCAAGGCCAAGGCGAGCACGCTCACTGGCGCCGCCGTCGCCTCGCCCAACATCGCCAGCTTGATGACGACGCAGCATGACAGTGCCGCGCTCGATACGCTCGACGACTGTTCCGGCGATGCCTCCGCCGACGATTGCGTGACCAGGCAAGCGCTAGCCCTGATCGATGGCGCGTACACCACGGTGGTGGCGCAGTATCACGCCGCGACCGATGTGGCCCTGAGCTATGGCACGAGTTCGTCGCCGTATGCGAGCGCGGTCAAGAAGCTGGACGACGCGCTGGGCACCCTGATGGCCGAAACGGCCAGGAAGCCGAATGAAAAATGGCTGGTGGTGCTGACATCGGCCTACGGCCTGGGCGCCACGGGAAGTGCCGACGGCCTGCCCTTGCTGCCCGAGTCCACCACCTTCGTCGCGCTCAACCAGGGGTTCAACAACGCCGCCGGCGTCAACGCCGCGCCTCCGGCCACGCTGAGCGCCCTGTACGCCTACCCCAGCATCGCCGACATCACGCCGACCGTGCTGGCGTACTTCAACGGCACGCCCGCCACGGCCGCGTACACCATGTACGGGAGCGAGCTTATCGGCGACCAGGGCGTATCGCAGTTGAACGTGGCATTGAGCACCGCCAACTTCAACCAGCCCACCGCCAGCGCCACGCTGACCTGGACCGCGCCCGCCGCCGGCGACATTACCGTGCTGCGCGATGGCGAAGTCATCGACACTTTGCCGGCAGGCACGGCACGCTATGTGGACAGCGGACTGCGCGACTATATCGTCAACCACTATGGCCAGGGCGGCACCCACACGGTGAGCTACACGGTGCAGGTCGGCAAGGGCGGGGCGCTGCGCGCGATCCAGTCCGGGCCGATATCGTATGCGCCCATCCTGGCGTCCGTGGCCAACGGCGTGTTCGTCTACTACCCCTTCACCGGTACGCTGCCCGCCGTGGATGCCAAGAGCAGCTCCGCGCTGGGCGCCTTCGCCAGCGATCTCGATCCCGCGACCGGCGTTCTCGTCGATGGCCCGTTCGGCGACGGCAGCCAAGGCGTGAAGGTAAGCCTGAAGTACACGGATGCCACGAACCAGGAGGGCTATGCGCTGACGTTCAACAGCCAGGCCCTGGATCCCACCAACACCGCGGCACCGGTGTTTTCCGTGGGCTTCTGGACAAAGATCCCGCGCGACTCCTGCATCGTCGGCGGCGATTACCCGCTGATCGGCAACAAGAACTTCAAATCCGGCGCCAACCCTGGCATTGCCATGGCCATTTATGGCACCGCCGCGGGGACGGGCTGCACGCTGCGGGTCAATTTCGCCGACAACGCCAATCGCGTCGATTCGTCCGCCGCGGTCTCCAACAATCAGTGGGTCTACGCGGCCGTGGCTTTCGACGGCGCGAACAAGATCGCCACCTGGTACGTGTACGACCCGATACTGGGCTTGCGCACGGGCACCTTGAACGGCGCGTCCATCGATATGACCAAGCTGTACACCGGCACCAACGCCACGCCCATCACCGGCAAGAACGGCTACGCCTCGTGGGGCCTGGGGACGGACGGCACCGGCATGTATTACTTCAACCAGTCGGACGCGAACCGGCCGAAATGGAATGTGACCTCGGGTGGAACCACCACCGCGACGCCTTCGCGCGACTACGACGCCGCGTTCACGGACCTGGCCTTCTGGAACCGCCTGCTGACGCCAGCCGAGGTGTCCTCCATTTATCAATCGCAGATGCCGCTGTCGAGCGTGCTGGGCAACTAGGGAGGCGACGATGAACCTGAACGCCTACCTATCGCGCCGCGCCCGCCTGGCGGCGAGCGCGGCTTGCCTTGCCCTGTTGCTGAGTGCCTGCGGCGGCTCCGACGACTCCGATGACACACCCGCGGAAGTGCCCATCGTGACGAATCCCTCGCCCCCGGTTGCCGATCCCGCCGATGCTTGCACCTGCGCCGCTCCCAACACGCAGCGCTCCTGCGCACCCTGACCCGTATCCGGTATTCATCATGACCAACATCAATCGCCGCGCCTTCCTGCGCAGCGCGGCCGGCGCCACCGCGCTGGCCTCGTTCCCGCTGTCCATCCAGCGAGCACTGGCCATCCCCGCCAACAATGCGACGGGTACGATCCGCGATATCGAGCACGTGATCATCCTGATGCAGGAGAACCGTTCCTTCGACCACTATCACGGAACCCTGGCCGGCGTTCGCGGCTACAGCGACCGGTTCACGATCCCCATGGCCTCGGGCAAGCCGGTGTGGCTGCAGCAGGCCTCTGACGGCACCATCATCCAGCCTTATCACCTGGACTACACGCAGGGGCAGGCGCTGAACGGCAGCCTGGCGCATAGCTGGACCGACCAGCAGACTGCCTGGAATCACGGCCGCATGACGGGCTGGCCCGTGGCCAAGGGCAACAAGACGATGGGGTACCCGGAGGGCGTCGAACACGAAATGCAGTTCCATCGTGCGCTGGCCAATGCCTTCACGGTGTGCGACAACTACTACACGTCCTGCTTCACCGGCACCTTCCCCAACCGCCTGTTCCTGTGGAGCGGCACCAATGGCGCGAACGTGTCGGACCACGTGGTCAACTCGAACGCCTCCTGGGGCTATACGGTGACCGGCGGCACGATACAGTCCTCTGCCAACGGCCTTACCTGGACCACCTACCCCGAACGGCTCGAAGCCGCCGGCATCAGCTGGAAGGTCTACCAGGGCTACAACAACAATAGCAACAACAACCAGCTGGGCGCCTTCGCCAGCTACCGCGCGGCGGCGGAGCGTCTGAATGCGCAGGGATATCCCATCGGCACCGCATTCACCACGGACCTGGCCGCGCTGGAACCGCTGATCAAGGGTGTGGGCAATACCATGCCCGATCCGATCAACCTGACCGATTTCGGCGCCGATGTCGCGACGGGCCGCCTGCCGCAAGTCAGCTGGATCGTGGCGCCCGCCGTCTACAGCGAACATCCGGGCTCGGGCACGCCGGAGCAGGGCGGGTGGTATATCCAGAACATCCTGAATTACCTTACCGCCAATCCGCAAATATGGAGCAAGACGGTCATCATTCTCAACTATGACGAGAACGACGGCTATTTCGACCATGTTCCGCCTCCGGTACCGCCGTCGCCCAACGGCGACGGTACCTATGCGGGAAAGTCGACGGTTGATGTATCGCGCGAGTACTTCAACATGTCGCACTTTCCCTACGACTCCGACCAGTCGCTCGGCCCCGACGGCAGGCCCTTCGGGAGCGGTGTTCGCCTGCCGACGCTCATCATTTCGCCGTGGAGCGTGGGGGGCTGGGTGAATTCGCAGGTGTTCGACCACACCTCGACATTGCGTTTCCTGGAGCAGCGCTTCGGCATCCCGGAACCGAACATCAGCGCCTGGCGGCGCACGGTCTTCGGCGACATGACCAGTTGCTTCAACTTCAAGACGCCGAACGATGCCTTCCCGGCCATCGTCACCCTGCCCGCGGACAAGACCGCGATCGATGCGCTGAACACCAGCCAGAAGGCCGCGGGCGCCGTACCGATTCCGGCGGTGGGTACGGTGCCCCTGCCCACGCAGGCCCGAGTGGCACGCCCTTCGCGCGCGCTGCCCTATGAGTTGCACACCAGCGCCAACCTGGACGTTGCCACGGGCCAGATATGGCTGACGTTCAGCAACACCGGCACCCAGGGCGCGGTGTTCCACGTCTACGACCAGTACAACCTGTCGCGGATTCCCCGCCGCTACACGGTGGAGCCCGGCAAGATGATCTCCGATGTGTGGACGCCTTCCACCAACGCCGTTCCCAACACGGGCAAGTACAGCTTGTGGGTGCTGGGGCCGAATGGCTATCACCGCAACTTCGAAGGGGATGTCGCCCAGGCTGTCGATGGCGACAACGTCGAAGTCCGGGTGTGCTACGAGGCCGCCCAGAACACGGTGGCGCTTACCATCATGAATGTGGGAACGCGCACCGCCACGGTCACCATCACCGCCAATGCCTACCGTGACGACGCGCCGTGGGCCTCCGCGCTGAGTCCCGGCAAGCAGATCGACCGTTCGTGGAACCTGGACAGTTCGAACAGCTGGTACGACTTCACGCTTACCATGGACGGTGGTTTTGTGCGCCGCTTCGCCGGCCGGCTGGAGACAGGGAAGGACGGCACCAGCGATCCGGCCATGGGAGTAGCCTAGCCAGCCCAGCCAGGCGGGTGGCGGCGCGCGTACATATGAGCATCACATTGCGCTGGTACCATCGCCGCCGCCGCCTCCCCGTCAGGCGGCCCGGAACAAGCAAGTGACACTCACACAGATCCGCACCTTCATCGCCGTTACCCAACACGGTGGATTCAGCGCGGCCGCCCGGGCGATGGGCGTAAGCCATACCACGCTCATCTCGCAGATCCAGATGCTGGAGCGCGAATACGGCGCCGAGCTGTTTCACCGGCGTGGCCGCCGCGTGGAGCTTTCCGGCCTGGGCGTGCAACTGCTGCCCATGGCCCGGCGCATGCTCGCGCTGGAATCGGATATGCGCCTGCTGCTGGACGACAGCGGCGAAATGCGGCGCGGCACGCTGCGGGTGGGGGCCGTCGGTCCCTATCACGTCACCGAGATGATCGAGTCGTATCATGCCCGCCATCCCGGCATCGGTCTGTCGGTGAAACTCGGCAATTCCGAAGTGGTGCTGGACGACCTGGACAACTACGTCAGCGATGTCGCGGTCGTCGCCAGCCGCCAGCCCGAGGACCGCTACTACGTGCGGCCCTACGCGAATTATCCGGTCATCGCCTTCACGCGCATGGATCATCCCTTCGCACTGCGCGAGCGCATTACCCTGGAGGAGCTGGCCGACCAGCCCTTGCTGATGCGCGAGCCGGGATCCACCACGCGTAAAGCGCTGGAGGACGAGATGAAGAAGCAAGGTATCGTGCCGCGTATCGCAATGGAAATCGGCAGCCGCGAAGCCTTGCGGGAGGCTGTCGCGCGCGGCTTGGGCGTGGGCACGGTCTCGCAGTCGGAATACGTGCCCGACCCGCGGCTGCGCCCCTTGTGTATCGAAGGCAACCCGGTCTCGACCCACATCCAGGTGTGTTGCCTGCGCGAGCGGCGCGACAGCCGCCTGATCTCATCCTTCTTCGAAGCGGCCCAGGCGACGACCGCCAGCCTCTGCTGAAACACACACGCTGCCCCCAGGTGTCATGCAATGGCATGACACCGCCGCGACCGCGCCGGAATTTCACATCCATGTAAATGCAGTCTGGATGCGGCTTTCCAGGCCGTTTTCCAGGGCGCGGTGATAGAGTATTCGCGGGGTTTCCAAAGCGTATCGGAACGTGCTTTCGCCTCCGATAAACAGGAGAGTCATCATGCGCATCGAGCGTCTGCACCAGGACTTCGGCGCCGAGATCCATGGCATCAGCCTGACCGACGCGGCGTCCGACGCCGATGCTTTCGCCCAGGTGCGCGCCGCGTTCGAGGAACATTCGGTATTGGTCTGGCGCGACCAACCCATTACCGACGACGTC
>DATJHN010000425.1:0-4068 GCA_035493915.1 Bordetella sp. | reverse complement strand
CGGCACGCCGGCGCGGGCACCGGCCCAGGCGGCCGCCATGCCGTGATTGCCGGTGGACGCCGTGACCACGCCGGTCTTGCGCGCGGCTTCGCCCAGCACGCGGATCTTGTTCGTGGCGCCGCGCATCTTGAAGGCGCCGATCGGCAGCAGGTGGTCGCACTTGAGCCAGACGTCGCAGCCCAGTTCCTGGGATAGCTGGCCGCTGCGCTCCAAGGGCGAAACGGGGACGAGCGGGCGGATGGCGGTATGGGCGGCCATGATGGCGGCGGTCAGATCGGTCACGGAATGCTCCTGCGCGGCGGCGATTGGTGTTGCGCAATATTAGACGATAAAATCCAAATTGGAAAAATTTTCAGGAGAACGCCATGGCGTCCGCCGGCACTACGCGACAGCGCAAGACTCCAGCGGCACAGAATGGCCGGTCCAGGGCCTCCGGTGTGACGGGCCTGAAAGCGCCGGAGGGGAAACCGCCCGGCCCGAAGGCGCCTCGCGGGAAGTCTTCGCTTGCCGATTCCGCTGGCCAAGTCGCACGGGCGGCGCGCGCCGACGGCTTGCGGGCCGCGCACCTGCTGCGGCCGTATTACGCCGTGGCCGACGGCCTTGCCGCGCTGTTCAGTCCTTTCGTCGAAGCGGTCGTGCATGACATGCAGACAGACAGCGTGGTGCACGTGGCGCATCCGTTTTCTCCGCGCGCGGTGGGAGATCCTTCCGATCTGCAGGCCGTGGATTTCGCGCCGGACGCCTCGGTGATCGGTCCTTACGAGAAGATCAATTGGGACGGACGCCGCATCAAGTCGGTGACGGTGGTACTGCGCGACGATGCGGGCCGGCCGATCGGCCTGCTTTGCGTGAACGCCGACGTCACCGAGTTCGATATGGTGCGCCGCATGTTGGACGGCTTGCTGCGGACAACCGACAGCGCGCCGCGCCCGGACGATTTGTTCCGCAACGATTGGCACGAACGCATCAACCGCTATGTCGCGGACTGGGCGGCGGAACGGGACACGACGGTGGCGCGCCTGGATCGCGAGCAGCGCCGATGCCTGATCGAAGACCTGCATCGCACGGGGGCCTTCGAAGGGAAGCGCGCCGCCGCCTATGTGGCCGGCGTGGTGGGAATCAGCCGCGCCACCGTGTACGCCGAACTGGCGCGACTGAAGGCCATGCCGGCGAACTAGCGGCGCGTCAGGTCAGCGCGCCACGGCTCGCGTCCCGGGTCCCGGCGCGCCGCGCTTCGCATCTCGGATCCGCGCGCGGCGCCCGGCGTGTTGTTCCAGGTCGCGGCGGCGTTTCTCGAACCGCGTCTCGCATTTCATCCACGCTGCACGGACGGGACGTCTCCAGATCCAAGGTCCCAATACAGCCCGGTCATCAACGTCAGGCCTTCGCGCAGCAGTTCCGGCGGCAGATGTTCATTGGGTGCGTGCTGGGAACACGAGGGATAGGAGTGCGGCACCCAGATCGTCCGCAGGCCCAGTACTTCCGTGAAGATGTCATTGGGCAGCGAACCGCCCAGGTTGGGCAGTATGGCGGGTTTCTTGCCGCTGGTTTTTTCCAGCGAGGCAACGGCCCACTGCACCCAGGGATCGTCGGGATCCAGGCGCGTGGCCGTGAACATGGTTTCGCGCGTGAGCGTCAGCTGGACCATGGGAAAGCCATGCCGGTCCAGGTGCCGGCGCAGCGCCGGCAACAGATCGTCGGTATCGACGCCGACCACGAAGCGCAGCTGGCAGCGCGCCCAGGCACGCGGCGGGATGGCGTTGACCGGTGTTTCCGGATTGCCGGTCTTGAACGCCAGCACTTCGAAAGAGCACCAGCCGTAGACCTGTTCGGCGGGCGTAAGCCCCGGCTCGCCCCAATCCGGATCGATGGCCGGGCCGTCGGCGCCGCCGTCGATTTCGCAGTCGGCCAGTACGCGCCGCACGGAGGCGGGCAATTCCTTGGGTACCCAGGCGGGGATGCGGATCTGCCCGGTGGGCGAAACGATGCTGGCGATGGCATGCGCCAGCTGGATGCCGGGATTGGACAGCAGGCCGCCCCAATTGCCGGAATGATGGCCGCCTTCGCGCGCCTCGATGGTCATGTCGAAATTCAGGCCGCCGCGCGCGCCCAGGAAAACGGACGGACGCTCCGCGCGCAGGCGCGGACCGTCGGAAGCGATGAGCAGATCAGCGGCGAACAGCTCGCGGTTCGCCTCGCACAACTGGCGCAGTCCCGGCGAACCGGTTTCCTCGCCCATTTCCACCAGGTACTTGGCATTGAAGCCCAGCCTGCCGCGGGTTTCCAGCACGCTGCGCAGGGCTTCCATATTCACGGTGTGCTGGCCCTTGTTATCGGCGATGCCGCGGCCGTACCAGCGCCCCCGCGATTCCGTCAGCGCCCAGGGCGACAGGCCTTCGTGCCATTCGGCGTCCAGGCCGCGGATGACGTCGCCATGGCCGTAGCCCAACACGGTGGGCAGCGCCGGGTCTTCGATTCTTTCCGCGTACAGAAAGGGCGCGCGCGCCTTGGGATGCGTCAACGTTCGGCAGGTGAAGCCCATGGATTCGAAAGCGGGCTGCAGTTCGGTATGCAGATAGGCCGCCAGGTCGGCGGCCCGCTCCGGGTTCTGGCTTTCTGTGGGCATGGCGATGCGGCGTGCCAGCCCGCTGCGAAAGCCGCCGGACGTGAAGTACGCATCGGCGTGAGCGATTGCTGCGGTACGGGTCATGGGGACACCTGGGTCTATGTTGGAAGTTGGGGGGCAGTACGTAGGCGAAGCGCCTGTATACCAGAGTGCCGTGCCGCGCGCGATTGCGGGAAGCCTCTATGCCACCAGGGCCGGCATCATGCTTCCACCCGCATGGCCGGGCCATGGATCCCTCTATCGATCCAGGCAGTCCCTGTCCACTGAAGCACTGAAATCGGCGGTGCTGGTCATGGGTGGCGCCCGATCACCGCCTATCCAGGGTCTCGGTAGACTAGACCTCCAGCACCGTGGTGAATCCGCCGTAGATCATGCGCTGTCCGTCGAAAGGCATGGGGTTCTTGTCCGACTGCAGGCGGGGGTCCTCCATGGCCACCTTCATGCCATTTTGCTCCGCTTCGCGGGATGGCCAGACGATCCACGCGAAGACTATCGCCTCGCCTTCCTTGCGTTTCACCGCCATCGGAAACGAGGTGACCTTGCCGTCGGGCACTTCGTCTTCCCAGCATTCCACCACGCTCAGGGCGCCGTTTTCCTTGAATACCTCTGCCGCGATTTTCGCGTGCTTGATGTAGGCGTCACGGTTTTCGATGGGTACCGCCGCCACAAATCCGTCTACGTAGGTCATGGGTGATCCCTCCAGTTGGAAAAAAGGGCCGGGCCGGCACAGGTCGCCGGATCCGGTGCTCCTACAGGCACGACGATCGACACGCCGCGAGATCGACAGGCCCGAGCCCAGCAATAGCCGCGCGCAGGCCGGTACAGGAACCCTGGGGCGTTCGTATTTACGTAAGCGCTTCGATAGACGAACCAGCTGCGAGCCCGGAGCGGACCGCGCCCCAGTCGAGAATACCCGGAGACACCGCGGGCGTGTTGTGCCGCATGGGATGCGTATGGGGCGCACCCCGTACCGCGACCTGAACGGCCAGGAACAGCCTCGATAGGCGGTGTCAAAGCCGTGCAATGCTATGTCGGGTGGCAGGATGATTACCTCGATGCATGGTATCCAAGCTGATCGGACAGCTTCTCCCTGCAATGCAGGCGGCGTTCAACCAGATCGGCGGCATCGAGGCGCTGGAAGCCTGCGTCGAACGGCAGGACCAGTACCTGGAGCAGGTCTTTCCGATCGGCTAGGATAGGAGCCCCTGCCGCCCATGCGGCATTTCGTGGGGCAGCGTGCGCGGCATCTCGTGCTGCTCCACTTCGGCCCGGAGCCTTCATCCATGAACGCAATATCCCACCCCGCGCCATTGACGGACGCGGCCATCGACGCTCTGCGCGCCCGTACCCCGGGTACGCGGACCACGGTCCACTTCAATCACGCGGGCTCGTCGCTGCCCTCCGTGGACACGCTGGAGACGATGCGGGCGCAGCTGTGGCGC
>DATJHN010000424.1:0-7112 GCA_035493915.1 Bordetella sp. | reverse complement strand
TCTCAGCTACCCGCATCCAGCGCAGGCATGCATCAGCGATGCGTGACGAACTTGGTGACCAGGTAGCCGTCGAAGCTCTCGGCGCCGCCTTCGCTGCCCAGGCCGCTGTCCTTGACGCCGCCAAAGGGCATCTCCGCCGCGCCGCTGCCATAGTGATTGATGTTCACCATGCCGGCTTCCAGCGCATTGGACGCACGGGTCGCCGTCTTCAGCGATTCCGTGAAAACGTATGAGCTGAGCCCATAGGGCAGGGCGTTGGCCAGCCGTATGCCGTCCTCGAACGTATCGAAAGGCGCGATGGGCGCGATCGGGCCGAACGGCTCCTCGTGCATCAGGCGCGCATCGGCCTGCAGGCCGGCAACAATGGTGGGCGCGAAGAAGGACCCGCGCGTGCCGATGCGCGCGCCGCCGGTCAGTACTTCGCCTTTGCGCTGGTGGACGTCTTCCATGAAGCTTTCCATTGCGGCAACGCGCCGGTCGTGCACCAGCGGCCCCATATCCACGCCGTCTTCCAGCCCGTCGCCGACCTTAAGTGATCGCGTGATCTCGACGAAGCGCGCCACGAAGCGATCGTAGGCATTGCGCTGCACAAAAAACCGCGACGGCGAAATGCAGACCTGGCCGGCGTTGCGCATTTTGAAGCGCGCCAGGATATCGGCGGCGCGGTCCAGGTCGGCGTCGTCGAATACCAGGACGGGAGCATGCCCGCCCAGTTCCATGGTCATGCGCTTCATCTGGCTGGCGGCCAGCGCCGCTACCTGCTTGCCCACGGCGGTGGATCCCGTGAAGGACACCTTGCGCACGATGGGTGAGCGGATCAGATGGCCCGATATCTCGGCGGGTACGCCCCAGACCAGGTTCAAGCAGCCGGCCGGCAGGCCCGCGTCGTGCAGGGCGCGTACCAGCGCGATGACGCCGCTGGGGCAATCTTCCGGGCCTTTGATGACCAGCGTGCAGCCGCTGCCCAGGGCGGCGAACACCTTGCGCGAAGCCTGGCCGATGGGGAAATTCCAGGGCGAGAATGCCACGCAGACACCGACCGGTTCGCGCAGGACAAACTGGCGCACGTCGGGTTGGCGCGGCGGAATGACGCGGCCGTAGATGCGGCGGCCTTCTTCCGCATGCCAGTCCGCATGTTCGGCGCTTTTATCGGTTTCGGCGAGCGCTTCGGCCAGCGGCTTGCCCTGGTCCAGCGAGATATCGCGGGCGATCTCCTGCACGCGCTCGCGCAGCAGGTCGCCGGCCTTGCGCAGGATGGCCGAGCGCTCCATGGGAGATGTGCGCTTCCATGTCTCGAAGGCCTTCTGGGCGGCGGCCAGCGCCTGGTCCAGGTCTTCGGTGGTGGCGTGCGGAAGCTGGCCCAGGACTTCGCCGGTGGCGGGGTTGGTCACCGGCTGCGTCTTGCGCCCTTCGGCGTGGATAAAGCGTCCGTTGATGTAAAGGGCGGGCTGTTGGTACATCTTGTGTCTCCTGTTATTTCGAGCGCGGTGGGCCATCGTATCAGCGGCACGCCGGCAGCGATTTCCTTTTGGGAACGCCACTGTTCTCATTTGGAAAAACCGGGGCGCGCTTGGGACTATTGCCTGGCGGAGAACTGCCATGTTCCAAAAATTCAAGGCTGGGCGCGCTGGCCTGTCCATAATCTCGCGATGGCGTCCAGAACAAACAAGACAGGGACGCCACCGCGGCCGCGTTGACGGCGGCGTCGCAAAAACCAGAACAAAATGGAGACACTCATGGGCCCGTCCTGGAAGCTCAAGCACCTTTTTGCCGCGGCGGCGGCTATCTCCGGCCTGGCGTTGGCCGGACCAGCATCGGCTGATTACCCCGATCGCCCCGTATCGGTCGTCGTGGGCTTTCCGGCCGGCGGATCGGCCGACCCTTTTGCCCGCCTGTTCGGCGCGGAACTGTCCAAGAAGTGGGGGCAGCCCGTCGTTATCGAGAACAAGGCCGGCGCCAATGCGCTGATCGGCACCAACTATGTCGCCAAGGCCGCGCCAGACGGCTATACCTTGCTGGTGGCGCTGGGCAACCATACGATGAATCCAGCGATGTACAAGGGCATGCAGTTCGATACGTCCAAGGACTTCGCGCCCATCGCGCTGCTGGCGCTGGCTCCCAACGTGCTGGTCGTGCGCAACAACTTCCCGGCCAAGAATATGCAGGAATTCCTGGAAGTGCTGAAGGCAAGCCCCGGCAAGTACACCTATGCGTCCTCCGGCAATGGCGGCACTCCGCACCTGGCGGGCGTGCTGTTCAGCCAGAAAACCGGCACGTCCATTCTGCACGTTCCCTACAAGGGCGCGGCACCGGCGATCGCCGACTTGATGGGCGGCACGGTGGACATGTCCTTTGCCACGCTCAGCTCGGCGCTGCCGCAGATCAAGGCCGGCAAGATCCGCGCGCTGGCCATCACTTATGACAAGCGTATTCCGCAGTTGCCGGATGTGCCCTCGCTTGACGAACTGGGCGTGAAGGGCGTCAATATCGCGACCTGGTATGGTTTCCTGGCGCCGGCGGGCACGCCACCCAAGGTTGTCGAGAAAATCCATGCCGACCTGGCTGAGATCGCCGCGCGTCCGGCGGTGCAGGAACAGCTGACGACCCTGCTGGGTTCGGTCATCATTTCGGAAGACCCTGCCCAGTTCCAGCAGCGCATCGACAAGGAGCTGACGGAATGGGACGCGGTGATCAAGAAGGCGGGCGTGGTCCTGAATTAATCCGCTTGGCGCATCCCACTCAATATCATCAGCGAGAAATCCGCGTGTCCATCCTGCAATTCCTGACCAAAGTCCATTTCGATTACGGCAGCCGCTGCGAATTGCCCGGCGAACTGGCGCGTAACGGGGTGGCGCGTCCCTTGTTCGTGACGGACAAGGGGCTTATCGCCGCCGGCGTTTTCGCCATGGCGGTCGAACCGCTGGGCGGTTCCGGCGATGCGCCCATCTTCGATGACACGCCGCCCAATCCGACCGAAGACGCCGTGGAAGCCGGCTATGCCATGTATTGCCGCGAGCATTGCGACGGCATCGTCGCCATCGGCGGCGGCGCTTCGCTGGATCTCGCAAAGGCGATCGCCGTGATGTGCGGCGATCCCGCGCCCCTTTGGGAGTACTGCAACCGCCACGCCAAGCCGCGGCCGGTGGCGAAAACGCCGCCGCTGATCGTGCTGCCCACCACGTCGGGCAGCGGCAGCGAAGTGGGGCGCTCGGCGGTCATTATTTTCCGCAACGGCATCAAGGCCGGCGTGGGTTGTCCCAATGTGATCAAGGCGGCGATCTGCGATCCGGAATTGACGCTGGGCCTGCCGCGCTACATGACCGCCGCGACCGGCATGGATGCCTTGACGCACTGCGTCGAAACCTTTTGTTCGCCCACCATCAATCCGCCGGCCGATGCCATCGCGCTGGACGGACTGAAGCGCGTGTATGCCAACATCGAACTGGTGACCGAGGACGGCAGCAACCGTGACGGCCGCTGGCACATGATGATGGGCGCGCTGGAAGGCGCGATATGTTTCCAGAAGGGCCTGGGCGCGGTGCATTCCATGTCTCATGCGCTGGGCGCGCTGAATCATCATCACGGCACGCTCAATGCGATCCTCCTGCCGCACGTCATCGCCTACAACAAGGAATGGCTGGCGGACAAGCTGCCGCCGCTGCGCCAGGCCATGGGGCTGGCGGACGACGCCGACCTGGGGCAGGTGTTCCTGGACCTGAATCGCAGGCTGGGCCTGCCGCCAGGTTTGCGGGCGCTCGGTGTGGACGAAAACATATTCGACGCCATCGCCGATGCCTCGCTGGCCGACAACGCGCACAAGACGAATCCGCGGCCGCTGACCAGGCAGGACTATCTGACGCTGTTGAAGGCGGCTTACTGACCGCGCGGGGGTAGCGTGCGCAGCACTTCCACCAGTTCGTCGTCCGCCTTGTCGCGGTCGCGGATATGCGGCACGCAGATGTAGAACTGGCGTTCGGCCCACTCGTCTTCCAGGCGTAGCCACGCCAGCCCCATATCGACCAGGTATTTTCTGGCGATCGCTTCGGGCAAGACCGCCAGTCCCAGGCCTTCCTGCACCATGCGGCAGCGCGCCTCGAAATTGGAGACCTGCAGGCGCACATTGGGGGGCCGCGAGACCGATTGGTCCACATAGGCCAGGAACTGGTCGAAGGAGTGGCGCGGAAAATAACCCACCAGGTCATAGTCGACCGCGTCTTCCAGGTGGACCGCCTTGCGGTCCGCCAGGGGATGTCCCAGCGGGACCACCAGGCCCACACGGTCGCGGATATAGGGATAGGAAACCACGCCCGGTGCGGGGTGGCGGCCGTGATAGATGCCGATGTCCGCGCGGTCTTCCGCCACCATGCGCGGAATCTCGTAGCTGTAGCACTCCAGCAGGTCGACGCTGATCTTGGGGTTTGCCCGTAGATACCGGCCGATTTGCGAGGGCAGCGTCGCCAGGATGGGCGAGGGCACGCTGGCCAGGCGGATTTTTGCCATGCCGTCGACGGCATAGCCTTCGACCGCGGCTTCGGCCAGTTGCAGGCTGCGCAGTATGGCCTTGGCGCGCTGGTATAGCAGCATGCCGGCGGGCGTCGGTTCGACGCCGCGGCCGTGGCGGTGCAGCAGCACGCGGTTCAGGTGGCGCTCCATTTCGGCGACGCGCTTGCTGGCCGCCGAGGTCACCAGGCTTTGGCGTTCGGCAGCCTTCGACAGGCTTTTTTCCTCGACCGCCGCGACGAAGATTTTCAGGGCTGGTATGTCCAGGCCGCTCATGTTTTGCTCCCCCAGGCGCCGGCGTTGGAAGCCGGCAAGGCGCAGAGTGTAGCGTCCGCGCAGCGGGCGGCATGGTCGCGGCGTAGCCGGACTGTCCCCAATGGCCCGGAAAGCCGCGTGCCGCTACGATAGCCTGATCCCCGGGGAGACACGGGGCCGCGCTTCCGCGGCATAACAGGGTGGACATCGATGACATTAAAGCAATTGGAGGCCTTCTATTGGGCCGCCAAGCTGGGCAGTTTCGGCTTGGCGGCGGAGCGTCTTTATACGACGCAATCCTCCCTGTCCAAGCGGATCGCGGAACTGGAGTCGGACCTGGGCGAATCGCTGTTCGATCGCTCCGGTCCGCGCGCCAAGGTGACCGATGCCGGCATGCGGCTGTTCGACCTGTCCGCCAGGATGCTCGAACTGCAGGACGACATCCGCGCCAGCATGCAGACGACCAATGCCTTGCGCGGGGTCTGCAAGTTCGGCATCGGCGAATTCGTGATCCATACCTGCCTGCCGGCCTTGGTCGCGCGGGTGCGCAAGGACTATCCGGCCGTCGTGCTGGAACCGTACGTCGGCCTGGCGAAGACCTTGATGACCAAGGTCGCGCAGGGGGAGCTGGACTTTGCCATCATGCCGGCGCCTTCGAAGAACGCCAGTGTTATCGCCGAACCGCTGCAGGAAGTGGAGTTGATCTGGACGGCGGCACCCAGCCTGGTCGGCGAGAGCACCACGCTGACGCGGGAGATGCTGGAGCGGCATCCGGTTATCACCATGTCGCAGGAATCCGGCCTGACGATGGCGCTGGACAACTGGGCGCTGCAGCATGGGCTCAAGTTCCAGCGCATTATTACCACCAGCAGCATGAGCGCGGTGGCGGCGCTGACGGTGGCCGGCCTGGGACTGTGCCTGCTGGCGGCCGGTTTTGTGCGCCCGCTGGTCGAACGGGGCCAACTGGTGGAGCTGCGCTGCGTGGATCCCATGCCGGCCTGCCCGAAGCTGCCGTACTTCCTGCACAGCCGCAAGGAAGATACGCGCTGGCTGCTGCGCGCGATCAAGCCGCTGGCGATCGAAGAGGCCAATTTCGAGCGGCGCAGCGTGCTGTTGCCCTGATGCCGGTGCGAGGGTTCGCGGGCGCGCGACCTGGGCTTCCGCGCGGCGTATCGCCTTCGCGGTACGCTGCGTCGCCCGGATAATGGGCGGACCTGTCAGGCCGGCTGCAATGCGAGTGGTCCTGTCAGCTCGGCTGCAATAGCTTCAGCAAAGGCGCCAGCGTGGGCAGCCGGTCCAGGGTTTCGACCTGTGCCACCGCGTCGCGCGCAGCCGCGGCATCCAGCACCGTCTGCGCGCATTCGACGAACTTTGCCGCCAGCGCCTCGCGCGACAGGGGACGGGAAGGGTGGCCGCGCGGAAAATCCGCTTCTTGCGTTAGCACGCGCCCGTCCCGCATGGCCACCCGAAGGTCGACGCCAAAGCGTCCGTCGCCGGTGGGCAGGGTGTCCGAAAACTCCAGGTGCACGTGCCGCATCATTTGCTGGACGTCGTCCATGCGCACGCGCTGTACGTCGAACTGCTGCAGTCCGGCGCGCCCGTCCAGCAGCGCGACCGCCAGGCAATACTGGATGCAGTATTTGGCCTGCAATTCATCGGCGGCGCCATCGAAGGGCATGATCTGCCGCGCGAAAGGAGTCACGGCGCAATCGATGCGATCCACCTGCGAAGCATCAGGCTTGTGCGATGCGCAAAGATCCAGCATGGCATCGATGGCGGTCAGGCCGGCGCCGCAGCAGGGGTAAGGTTTGACGCCGATGCCGACAGTGTCCAGTTCCAGCTGGCCATCGACCTTTACCGCCAGCTGGCCATCCACGCCTGTCGCTGGTTGGCCATTCGCGCCGGCCGCCAATTGGGCTTCTTCGAAACGCCCGGGCGTGGCGCGATACATCGCCAGGAAGCCTTCCTCGCCGGACAGCGGATCCGGCGATGCCGTAAAGCCCTTGGCCGCCAGCACCGCCGCCCAGATGCCGCGTTCGGCGGCATGGCCGGCGTGGAACGATTTGGTCATGGAGCCGAAATTCCGGCGCAGGCCGGACGATGCCGATGCGGCGACGCCCACCGCGTTCGCGAACCGCGCGGCATCCAGGTCCAGCAGATGGCAGGCGGCCGCCGCGGCGCCGAAGATGCCCAGGCTGGATGTGGCATGCCAGCCCGCGCCGTAATGCCCGGGATTCATCCAGCGGCCCAGGCGGGTCTCGATTTCGAAGCCGATGATGTAGGCGCGGACCACGTCATCGCCGGACTTGCCGTGTGCTTCGCCCAGGGACAGGATGACGGGCACCAGGACCGTGCTG
>DATJHN010000423.1:0-3633 GCA_035493915.1 Bordetella sp. | reverse complement strand
GGCCGCAGCGACGAGGAAATCGCGCGCACCATCGGCGCCGATGCGCTGGTCTATCAGGACCTGGGCGATATGCAGCAAGCGGTGCGCGACCTGAATCCGGCGATGTCGCGTTTCGAGGCGTCCTGCTTCGACGGCCAGTACATTACCGGCGACATCACGCCGGAATACCTGCAACAGCTGGGGCAAAGCCGCGCGGAGTCCGACGACGAAGCCCGCGGCGGCCTGTTGTTCAATATGGGCTACGCCGCCAACGACGCCTGATCGGCCGGGCTTGCGCACGCGGATCCGGCGTGGGATTGTTGTGATCCCTAGCCCGATCCGGTGGCGATCAAACTGGTGGATCCCAAGTGATCCGCCAGGGCCGCGCCCATTCAGGCACGGCGCATCAGCCGTTCAACCGCGGCGCAACAGGGCGCGCAGGCTCAGCAGGGCCAGGATCACGAACAGCGCCAGGCTCCACACGGCATATTCCACCCCCAGCACCTTTACCGCGGCATCCATGCAGGTGGCGTAAATACCGAACAGCCACGGCACCGCTCCGTCCAGTCCGCTGCCGGCAATGAACTTGTCGGCGAAAGTCTGCGCGCAGGACAGCAGTTGCGAAGCCACCGTGTATTGGTAATACGCGGCCCAGGCGCCGCATACGGCCAGGATCAGCGCCAGCAGCGCGCCCAGCCGGGACAGTACCGGCCCCAGGAATGCCAGCACCAGGCAAACGATACCGATAACGATATAGATCAGGCGCTGCAACACGCACCACGCGCAGGGTTGCAGCCCGAAGGCATATTGGGACACCAGCGCGATGCAGACGGCGCCGAACGCCAGGACGGCGATCAGGACCAGTGTGCGTTGCGAAGTCGACATCATGACTGTTTCTATCCTGTGACGGAAAGTAGGGGAGCCGGCCGGCAAGCGCGATGCGGGCCTGGCACGCGGACAGGGTACGCTATTTCGCGGCGGCGGCCGGGACGTGGTTGACCGCTTCGACCAGTACACCGAGCAGGAGTTCATGTACGCCGTCCCAAACGATCTGCACGCCCAGGCATAGCATCACGAAAGCTGAAAGCCGCATGAATATGGCTGTACCGTTATCGCCCAGCCTGTACAGGAATTGCGCCGCGAAGCGCAGGCAGGCGTATAGCGTTATCGAAGTAAGCAGGATGCCTGGCAGCGAGCCAGCCAGCCTGACCAGGCTGACGATGCGATCAGGTTCACGCAGTGACGCGCCCACCGTGATGGCGGCGGCGATGGACCCGGGGCCGCAACTGATCGGAAATGTCAGAGGATAGAAAGCGCGCGCCTTTGCCATTTCCGGTGTAAAGGACTCCGCCGCGCGCGCGGCGATCTGGGCACCGGCGTCAGGCGAATTCACCAGTCTCCAGGCGCTGGTGATCACCAGCAAGCCGCCGCCGACGCGCACGATCGCCAGCGACAGGCCAAAGAAGGTCAACAGCACGTTGCCGGCCACCATCGCGACGGTCAGCATCACGCCGACATTGATCGCGACACGCTTGGCCAGGGCCGTCCGCGTCGCGTTGGACGCGCCTTCGGTCAGTGTCCAGAAGATCGGTGCCACAGCCGGCGGATTCAGGAATGGCAGCAGCGTGGCGAGCGCGAACAGAAAACTGCGCCCAAACACCAGCAGATATTCGTGCACGAGCATGGGTAGGGACGCCTTGCCGAAAAAGGGAGACCCGATTGTAAGCGTGGTGCAATCATTCCAGGCAGGTTAGCCGGGATGTAATCCCATGTCCGAGGCGGCAATGCGATGTCGGATTCCGCACCAACGCGCGGTAATTTCGCACGCATCGTGACGCGGAAGCCGCGGGTTGCTGCTACGGGTGCCCGTTATCGGCAGGTGCCGCGCGATGCGGCATCGTGCGTCCACGAACCGCCGCGCATCGCATCCGTATTTATGCCGCCGCGCGTTGCGCGCCGTCGCCCGCCAGGGCGTCCAGGATGGCGCGTTCGAACTGCATTTGCGTCCGCGGCCGTTCCAGGGTTTCGCCTTCGATGATGAAAACGTCTTCCACGCGGTCGCCCAGCGTCATCACCTTGGCCATTTGCAGGTTCACGCCGTGGCCGACGAAAACCCGCGCCAGGGCATGTAGCAGGCCCGGCCGGTCGGTGGCCGTGACTGACAGGCGCCAGGATTTGCTGCGCTCGTCCGGCTGCAGCTCGGCTTGCGGCGGCACCGGAAACACGCGGGACATCCGCGATTGCCGTGACCGTCCGTAGGCGCCTGACTGCCCCGCGCCGCCTTGCGAAAACGTCTGAGGGTCTTTCAGGCGGGCGGCCAGTTCATGTTCGACCAGCGCGGCCTGCGCGCGCAGGTCGCTGGCGCCATCGGGCAGCAGCACGATAAAGCTGTCGAGCGCCCAGCCATGGCGCGTCGTATGGATGCGCGCGTCCTGGATGCTCAATGACTTGGCATCGAAATAGCCGCAGATGGCCGCGAACAGGTCGGGCGCATCGCGCGTGTACACCATGACCTGCAGGCCTTCGCCCTGTTCGGTTGGCCTTGCCTTTACCACCGCTTGTTCCGGGGCGGGCCGGTGATAAAGATGGCGCGTGTGCCAGGCGATATCCGACGCGTCGTGGCGCAGGAAGTAGGCCACGTCCAGCTGCCGCCAGAAGGCTTCGCGCGCATCGTCGCGCAGCCCGGCCAGGCGCGTCAGCCGCGCTGCTTCGGCCTTGCGGTGATTGAGCACCGTGTCCGCGTCATGGTGGGCGCCGCCCAGCGCGCCCAGCGTCAGGCGGTACAGGTCTTCCAGCAGCTTGCCTTTCCAGGCGTTCCAGACCTTGGGACTGGTACCCCGGATGTCGGCCACCGTCAGCAGATATAGCGCGGTCAGGTGGCGTTCGTCCTTTACGGTGGCGGCGAAATCGCGCACGACTTCCGGATCCGACAGATCCCGCTTCTGCGCCACCGTGGACATCAGCAGATGCTGGCGCACCAGGAATTCGACCAGTTCCGCATCCTCGGGTGCCAGTCCGTGCTCATGGGCGAATTTGCGGACTTCGCGCGCGCCAAGTTCGGAATGATCGCCGCCGCGCCCCTTGGCGATATCGTGGAAAAGCGCGGCGACGTATAGCAGCCAATGCCGGTCCAGCTCGGAGATCAACTGGCTGGCCATCGGGTATTCCTGCGCGTGCTCCGGCATGGTAAAGCGGCGCAGGTTGCGGATTACGGTAAGCGTGTGCTGGTCCACCGTATAGACATGGAACAGGTCATGCTGCATCTGTCCGACGATGCGGCGGAATACCGGCAGATAGCGCGGCAGAATGTTCAGCATCGTCATGCGGCGCAGTTCATGCACGATGCCCGTGGGTTGCTGCAGTATTTGCAAAAACAGCCGGCGATTGACCGGATTGCGGCGGAACTGGGCATCGATGCGATGGCGTGAATGCCAGATGGCGCGCAGCGTGCGCGCCGACATGCCCGTCAAATGCGTATGCTGCTGCATGACCAGGAAAGCACGCAGGAGCAGCGTCGGATTGCGTTCGAACGCATCGTCGCGGATAACGTCCAGCCGCTCATGCAGGCTGCGGAAGTCGTCGTCGATGTCGCGCGCATCCGAGGCCGGCCGCGGGAACAGCCGTTCCTCGATGTTCTGCACCAGTATCGAATTC
>DATJHN010000422.1:0-5926 GCA_035493915.1 Bordetella sp. | reverse complement strand
CGCTGGAGCATGTCTACCAACTGCGCGTGGAAATCGAAGCGGGCGCGGCGGCGCTGGCGGCCCAGCAGCGCACCGATGCGCAGCTGGAGCAACTGCGAGCCGCGCTGATAATCGCGGATGCATCCGGCGCCGATTGGCGCGAGGCCGCGGATACCGCGCTGGATTTCCATATGGCCGTGGGCAAGGCCACCAACAATCCGTATTTCGTGCGGCTGCTCGCGCACTTCGGCCATGCGATCGGCGATGCCGTGCGCACGCTGCGCTACGGCAGCACGGGCACTGATCGCGTGGCCCAGATCGAGCGCGAGCACCACCGGATTTTCGACGCCATCGCCGCGCGCGACGGCGAGGCCGCGCGCCAGGCCATGCGCACGCACCTGGTCAACGGCATGCAGCGCCGTCAGGCGCTGCTGAAAAACAATTCAAGATGAGCATCAAACCGATCCCGCGGGGAATACAGCAATGAGCACCGAACGCATACTGCAGGACAAGATCACCGAAAACATCATCGTTGAAAAGCGCGGCGGCGCGGGATGGATCACGTTCAACGATCCGGGCCGGCATAACGCGGTGTCGGTGGCGATGTGGGAAGCCATCCCCATCGCCCTGGCCGCGCTGAACGAGGACCCGGCGATACGCGTGGTGGTGCTGACGGGCGCCGGCGATCGCGCATTCGTCAGCGGCGCGAATATTTCGCAGTTCGACAATATGCGTTCGGGCGAAGAAGCCGTGCTGGCCTACGAGAAAGTGGCCGAGGCCGCGCAAATGGCGCTGTACGACTATGACAAGCCCACGCTGGCGCGCGTCAAGGGCTATTGCATCGGTGGTGGTTTGAATATCGCCCTGTGCTGCGACCTGCGCGTGGCGTCGGACGACAGTTCGTTTTCCATTCCGGCCGGCAAGCTGGGACTGGGCTACCGCATGACGGCCATTCGCAACCTGGTGACGGCCGTGGGCCCGGCGCGCGCGCTGGAGATCTTCCTGACGGCCACGCGCTTCAATGCGGCGGATGCCGCCGAGCGCGGCCTGCTGCATAAAGTGGTGCCGGCCGCGGAGCTGGATGCCGCGGTCGACGGTTATGTGGACGCGATTTCCGCCAACGCGCCGCTGACGCTGAAGGCAGGCAAGAAAATGATCCGCCAGTTGCAGCAGCTGGGACCGCAGGTCGACATGGACGCCATGACGCGCCTGGTCCTGGATTGCTTCGAAAGCAACGACTACCGCGAAGGGCGCAAGGCCTTTGCCGAGAAGCGTCCGCCGGTATTCACCGGTACCTGAGCATCAGCCTTTGGGCGCGTCCGCGCCCAAGGGTTCGCATCACCCTGATTCAGACGCAGTGACTATGCGGGGGCCCGGACCCCGCAGGACCTCGCACGCCTGTCGCGCGTAGAGAGCCCTTGCTACGTCTTGGGCTGCCGGAAAAAAACATCACAACGAGGAGACGACATCATGAAGAAGATCCTGGCTATCCTGCTGACCACGGCCGGCATGCTGGCGGCGCTACCCGCCGCGCGCGCGGCATATCCAGCGGACCAGCCCATCAAGATCGTTATCGGCTATGCGGCCGGCGGTACGACCGACATCCTGGCGCGCGCGCTGGGCGAGCAATTGGGCAGGATCCTGCACCAATCCATCATCGTGGAAAACAAGCCGGGGGCGGCGGGCAATATTGCCGCTGCCTATGTGCAGCAGGCGGCGCCGGATGGCTACACGCTGTTCATGGCGACGGTGTCCAGCCACGGCATCAATCCGGCGCTGTACAAGGACAAGCTGGGCTATGACCCCAAGAATGGCTTCGCGCCGGTGGGCATGGTGGCGGCCATTCCGCTGGTGCTGATCGCCAATCCCAAGCTGCCGGCGCGCAACGTGGCCGAGCTGGCCGCGCTGTGCAAGACCAAGGGCGGCGAGATGAACTACGCATCCAGCGGCAATGGATCGCCTGTACACCTGGCCGGAGCGATGTTTGCCCAGGCGGCGCACGTCAATATCGTGCACGTGCCGTATCGCGGCGGGGCGCTGGCGAATACTTCCGTCATGACGGGCGAGACCCAGTTCAGTTTCGCCACGCTGCCGGCCGCCCTGCCGCAGGTCAAGGCGGGCACGCTGCGCGCGCTGGCCGTCACGACGAAAGAGCGTTCCGGGCAATTGCCCGACGTGCCGACCGTGGCCGAGACGCCGGGATTCCAGGGATATGAAATCAATACCTGGAATGCGCTGCTGGCGCCCAAGGGCACGCCGCAGACGGTGGTCGACAAACTGAACGGCGCGCTCAAGCAGGCCTTGGCATCGCCGGAATTGCAGAAGCGTTTCCAGGGCGAGGGCGCCACTCCCAAGAGCAGCACGCCCGCGGAGCTGAATGCGTTCATCGATGGCGAGTTGAAGAAATGGGCCGGTATAGTGAAGCAGGTCGATATCAAGATCGATTGATCGATCCGGTATCCGGGAATCGTTGCGACCTGGTGACGTCGATGGGAGATGCGGTGATTTCAGAGGCCACGATGCTGGCAAGGGTCTGCCGGTCAACGCAGGTTCTGGTGGTCTATCCACGCCACCAGGGCCGAGATCGTCACGACCGAGCCCAAAGTCGACATGAGGATGGCGCGGGATGCGATGTGCGCATCCCGCCCGTACATCTGGGCCAGTATGAAGGGGCCGGTGCCTATGGGCAGGGCGCTCATCAGTAGCGCGCTGCAAGCCCATAGCCGCGGCATCGGGAATACATGGAATGCGAGCAGCGCTGTGACCGCGGGTTGCACGAGAAGTTTGGCGATGACGACGCGCGTGACCGTGACCGTGGCCGATCCGTCGCCGCTGGGCGTATGGGCAAGGAAAAGCCCGATGGCGACCAGCGCGCAGGGACTGGCCGAATCGCCCAGCAGGGTCACGTACTGTTCAAGTGCTTCCGGAACCGGCACGCCGGAGGCGGACCACGCCAGGCCGGCTATCGGCGACAACAGGAGCGGGTTGCGTATCACCGACAGCAGGACTTTGGCGATGATATGCAGAGGGTTGCGGTCCTGCTGCAGGTCGAATTCGATAAGCGCGATCGATACGCCGAACAGCACGCACGCGGTAAGCAGGATGGCGATGATGGTGGGGGCCAGTCCCTCGTGCCCCAGGACGGCCAGCGTCAGCGGTATGCCCATGAAGCCGACATTCGGATAGGAATTGCTCAGGGCTTCGATGCTGAAGTCGGCCAGGCGAACGGAATGGCCACGCAGGCTGGGTAGTGCCATCAGGAAGGCGACCGCCATGCCGCCCGAGATGGACAGGGCATAGCCCGCATGGGCAAGCGTGCTCCAATGGATGCGCGATGTCGCCAGGAACAGCAGCGCCGGCAGTGCAAGATAGATGACGTAGCGGTTCAGCGCCTCCATGGCCGCGTGATTGAGCAGGGCGCGCCGGCCGGCCGCCCAGCCCGTGAATATCAAGGCGAATACCGGCAGGGCGGCTGTCAGGACGGCGTGCATGGAGCTGGACCGGGGGACGGAATCGACGATTCTACGGTTCGCCCGCTATCCCGGGAATGCGCCATCGGGATGAGCTGGCCGGTCAGTTAGTGCGCGTGCGCTGCTTCCTGCCACGACTGCACCGGCGGTTGCTCGTGCTGCATTGCTACCCACAGGTGCAGCACAAACCCCGTGCAGCGGCAATGTCACGGTGAGCGGTGCCGGCGGCGCGGTAGTATCGCTTTTGAACAACGCCCAAAGGCGGGATACCGATCCCCCTTTGGGTTTTCCTGCATTTGACGTTCGGCTTTCGGACTCGATGCCGTCGGCGCGCCTTAGTCGTCCTGGTGCATGCCGGTGGCCTTGACCACGGCACCCAGGCGGGCGCGTTCTTCGTCGCAGAACTTGATGAAGTCGGCGCGCGTGCCGCCCACGGGCTCGATGCCCAGATCGGTAAAGCGCTTGACGTTGGCCGGATCCTTCATGGCCTGGTCCACGGCGGCGGCGATCTTGTCCATGATGGCGTCGGGCGTACCCTTGGGCGCGTGCACGCCGGCCCAGTGGGCGATCTTGATCTGGTCGTAGCCCTGTTCGCCCGCCGTGGTCAGCTCGGGGTAGGCCTTGATGCGTTCGGACCAGGTGCAGGCCAGCGCCTTCAACTTGCCGGCGCGGATCATGGGCAGTACGACGATGCTGGCCTCCGACGTTGCGTCGACCTGGCCGCCGATCACGGCGGAGACAGACTCGGACCCGCTCTTGTAGGGCACCAGGTCCAGCTTGGCGCCGTAGTCGCTGGTCAGGATGCCTTCGACGAAGTGCGGCGTGCTGCCGGTGCCGGCGGTCGAAAAGTGCAGGCCATGGCCTTTCTTCGAACCTTCGACGAATTCCTTCAAGGTCGAGTAGGGCGAGTTGGCCGGAGCCACCACCACGGACGGCGCCAGCCCGATCATGGACACGGGGACCAGATCGCTGTCCTTGTACTGGACCTTGCGGATCATGCTGTTGGAGATGACGCCGGCGCCGCTGATCAGGAAGGTGTAGCCGTCGTTATCGGCACGCGCGACATAGTCGGTGCCGATAACGGCACCCGCGCCGCCCTTGTTTTCGACGACGACGCTCGTGTTCAGCGCCTTGGCGATGCCTTCGGCGGCGGCGCGGCCCAGCAGGTCATTGGCGCCGCCCGCGGAGAACGGGACGATGATGCGGATGGGTTTGGACGGCCACTTGTCGTCCGCGAAAGCGATCTTGGGGGCGATGGCGACAGTGGCCACGCCGAAGGCGGCCGTATTGAAACGGCGACGGGAGATGTTCACTTCTGTGCTCCGGGTAGGGCTTTTTTTGTAGTTCTGGATTGTTGGTGTGTATTGGTGGCGACGCGTAATTTAACCGATTAAACAGTTTTTTCACGTCACGGCCACGTGCTCCGGCGTACGCGGCCGGCAAGCGCGGCCGCCGCCCGGTACGGCGGCCGCAAGCCTGGCCTGGGCGGGAAGCCCGCGGATCAGGATTCCTGTCGCATTCCTGTCGCCTTGACCACGGCACCCAGGCGGGCGCGTTCTTCGTCGCAGAACTTGATGAAGTCGGCGCGCGTGCCGCCCACGGGCTCGATGCCCAGTTCGGTGAAGCGCTTGACGTTGGCCGGATCCGTCATGGCCTGGTTCACGCCGGCGGCGATCTTGTCCAGGATGGCGTCGGGCGTGCCCTTGGGCGCATGCACGCCGGCCCAGTGGGCGATCTTGATCTTGGGAAAGCCCTGTTCGCCGGCCGTGCTCAGTTCCGGATAGGCCTTGATGCGTTCGGACCAGGTGCAGGCCAGGGCCTTGAGCTTGCCCGCGCGGATCATCGGCAGCACGACGATGCTGGCTTCGGACGTCGCATCGACCTGGCCGCCGACGACGGCCGTTACCGACTCGGACCCGCTCTTGTAAGGCACCAGGTCCAGCTTGGCGCCGTAGTCGCTGGTCAGGATGCCTTCGACGAAGTGGGGCGTGCTGCCGGTGCCGGCGGTCGAAAAGTGCAGGCCTCCGCGGCTTTTCTTCGAGCCTTCGACGAATTCCTTCAGGGTCGAATAGGGCGAGTTGGCCGGAGCCACCACCACGGATGGCGCAAGGCCGATCATGGCCACGGGCACCAGGTCGCTGTCCTGGTACTGGACCTTGCGGATCATGCTGTTGGAGATGACGCCCGCACCGCTGATCAGGAAGGTGTAGCCATCGTTGTCGGCACGGGCGACATAGTCGGTGCCGATCACCGCGCCGGCGCCGGGTTTGTTTTCGACAATGACGTTGGCTTTGAGATACTGCGCTATGCCTTCGGCGGCGGCGCGGCCCAGCAGGTCATTGGCGCCGCCGGCGGCGAAGGGGACGATGATGCGGATGGGTTTGGACGGCCATTTGTCGTCCGCGAAAGCGATCCTGGGGGCAACGGCTATGCTGGCAAGGCCGAGCGCGGCCGTGTTGAAACGGCGTCGCACGATA
>DATJHN010000421.1:0-2470 GCA_035493915.1 Bordetella sp. | reverse complement strand
GGTCGGAATATGGAACACGCCGGCATGCAGCGGGCATTCGACACAGTCGCCATCGATGTAGCCGTCCGACAGGTGCGCCAACGCGTGCGTGCAGACATCATGCGTGGCATGGAACGTGCCGTCCAGGTTGTAGAGGGCCACAGGCTCGCCGTCGATACAGACCTGTATCGCTTCGCCTTCGGGCACATCCACGACCTTTGCCACTTCACGCCACGTCATTGCTTTTCCCCTTGGGCTGCGCCCGCTACTTCGCGGGCCTGATTCAGTAGTTCTTTCAAGGACACGCCTGTGTCCCCCAACCGGTCCGGCATGCCGGACCAGCCTTGTTGTACGAGCCGGCGGACGGGTGAACGGTCGCGTCCCGCGGACAGCAGTTCGGCGCCGCGCAGCCGCGATCCGCGGAAATGGAATATCACCGGTCCGGTATCGCGCGCGCCGCCGCGCGTGACCATGCGGTCGGAATCTGTCACGCAACCGACGATCTGCAAATTCAGGTCGTACTGATCCGTCCAGAACCAGGGCGGTGCGTCGGGTGTATCGGCGGGTGCCGGCGCGCCAAAGCTTGCCGCGATGGCACGGCCGGCGCGGTCGCCGTGGATTTCGGCGTTGTCCCAGGATTCCAGCCGCGCGGCGCCGCCCAGGAAGGCGTGCGGCCGCCAGGCCACGTCCCCGGCGGCCCACACGATGGCGGATCGGGTGCGGCAATCGCGGTCGACCTCGATTCCGTTGTCGCATGCCAGGCCGGCTTCCCGGGCCAGCTCTGCATTGGGCTGGGCGCCCACTCCCGCGACGATCAGGTCGCCGGCGCAGGTGCTGCCGTCGTCCAGCAGCAGTTCCGTTTCGGCATGTCCCTGCCGTGCTCGGACAATGCCGCTGGACGTCTTGATGGTGACGCCATGCGACGCATGCAGGGCATGCACGGTCGCCGAGACTTCGGCGCTGACCGCGCGTTCGATCAGGCGAGGCTTGGCTTCAATGACGGTTACCGCGCAACCCAGGCGTGCCGCGCCCGCCGCGATTTCGAGTCCGATGAAGCCGCCCCCCAGCAGGACCAGGCGTTGCGTCGACGCCAGCCGAGCCCGCAGGCGGCGCGCGTCGGCAAGATTACGCAGCGTCAGCACGCGATCGGCGTCCACCCCGGGGATGGCACAGGGACGCGCGCGGGCGCCGGTCGCCAGCAGAATGCGATCTGCCTGTATCCCTTCGCCGGTATCGGCATGAATGCGGCCTGTCGCGGGATCCAGCCGGGCGATGCGCACGCCCAGGGCAAGTTCCACGCCATTGGACCGATAGAACGCGTCATCGTAGATGGTCGCGGGCGCGATGCCTGCCGCACCGAAGAGCGCCTCCTTCGACAAAGGAGGGCGCTCGTAGGGCAGCTCGGTTTCTTCGCCGTACAGTGTGATGCGGCCGTCGTACCCCGCATCGCGCAGCGCGGCGATGGCGCGCGCCGCCGCTTGTCCCGCACCGATGATCGCGACGTGCCGGGTCGATGGCATGCCGGTCGCCTCAGGCCGGGACGGCGTCGGTGGACAGCGACGCCGGCTGGGGATGGACCAGCAGTTCGACGAATGGCCCCATGCTGTTCAGCTTGTCGAAGCTCCAGATGGATGCCAGCACCTTGCGCGAATGCGCCTGGCCGAAGATGGGGTCGACGTTCTCGTGGAACTTGGCTTCCAGGTCAGCATGGGTCAGCGGCTGCAATGGGTGGCCCGGATGCGGCTTGGCGTCGCCTTTATGCACCGTGCCTTGGGCATCGGTGACTTCCACGCGTGTGATGAATCCTCCCGCCGCGCCGCGGCACAGGTCGGGATCCACTTCCACCTTGACCTTGTCGTTCAGGAAGCGCTGGCGTTCGGGATCGATCACGCGTTCGACATCGAAGCTTTCCAGTTTGATCTGGCCTTCCAGCAGCGCGGCGGTGACGATATAGGGCAGGGAGTGATCGGCGGTTTCGCGCGAGAAGGGATGCCAGGGATCGGCGCGCCGGCGCACCAGATGGTCGTAGACCATCTCATCGGTGTAGACCATGACGCCGCGGGCGTTTTTGATGTCCTTGATCTTGCCGTTCAGGCTCAGCGCCGACTGGATGGCGGCCTGGCCGCGCGAGCCTACCGGCCAGCGCTTGAAGCGGACTTCCGCGACGCGCCGCAGGGGACGGCTGGGGTCCAGCCGTTCGAACAGGCGCTGTATATCGGCGTCCGGCGTCTTGATCTTGGCCAATAGCCCGCTGCGGCCTTCGAACGGCCGCACGACGCCTTCCACGCCGACTTCGGCCAACAGGCAGGCATAGACGGCCTGGCGGATCGCGTCGCTGCCGTTGAAGCGTTTCCACATCGTCAGGTCGCCGCGAGCGTTCAATTCGTGCGATTCGGATTCGTCGCTGACGAAGTTGGAGACGACGGCGATGGCCAGGGCCTCGCGGGTCTGCGCCTGGCTCAGGCCGATCAGTCGCGCGAAGGAGCAGGTG
>DATJHN010000420.1:0-6673 GCA_035493915.1 Bordetella sp. | reverse complement strand
CGCGCCGCCCAATAGTGGCCGAGCTCATGGAAAGTGATCAGGATGCCCAGCGCGACAGCGAAGGCCAGCAAGGTGAAAAGCATGGGCGAATACCGTATTGAGGGAGCCGCGGCCGGACCGCCGCGCGGGCACCGGGGTCATGCGCCCGGGCTGCGTGACGGGGTCAACCGCCGGCGGGGACGGAACGGGCCCGGATCTGTTCCGTTTTTTGTTCCGCGTGCGCCCGCGCCGCCGCGTCTTCCGCGAGGACGTCGTCGAGATGGCTCAGGGTAACAGATGGCCGACCCGCATGCCACTCCAGGGTTTCGGCGATAACCGTGGCGATGCTGGTATAGGGCAGGCGTTCCCGCAAAAAGGCGTCGACGGCGATTTCGTTCGCCGCGTTCAGCGCAAGGCAAGCACCCTGCCCGGCAGACAAGGCGTCGAAGGCCAGCGCCAGGCAAGGAAAGCGCCGCAGATCGGGTTTCTCGAAATCCAGCCGTCCCCAGCGGGCCAGATCCAGCGAGCCTACCCCGCTGGCGAGGCGCTCGGGAAACCCCAGGCCGTAGGAGATGGGGGTGCGCATGTCCGGCTGCCCCAACTGGGCCAGCACCGAGCCGTCGTCGTATTCCACCATGGAGTGAACCACGCTCTGCGGATGGATCAGCACTTCAATACGATCCGGCGGCATGGCGAACAGCCAGTGGGCTTCGATGACCTCCAGCCCCTTGTTCAGCATGGTCGCCGAATCGACGGAAATCTTGCGGCCCATGCTCCAGTTCGGATGCTTGCAGGCCTGCGCCGGCGTAATGTCGTGCAGGTGTTCCGGATCCAGCTGACGGAAGGGGCCGCCCGAGGCCGTCAGGATCAGGCGGCGCACCCCCATCGCCGGCCGGGTGGGCGCCGACGCGCGCTCGCCATGCGGCAGGCACTGGAAAATGGCGTTGTGCTCGCTATCGATGGGCAACAATTCCGCGCCATGGTCGCGCACGGCGCCCATGAACAGCGAACCGGCCGCCACCAGGGCTTCCTTGTTGGCCAGCAGCACGCGTTTGCCTGCACGGGCGGCCGCCAGCGCGGAAGGCAGACCGGCTGCCCCCACGATGGCCGCCATGACGGTATCGCAATCGGAGTCGGCGGCGGTATCGGCCAGCGCCTGGGCGCCGACACGGATTTCGGGCGATGGCGCCCCGCCCCCCCATGCCTGAAGAAAGCGCGCCTGGGCGGCCGCATCGGGGACGACAACGACGCGCGCACCGCTGGCGCGTGCCTGCTCCGCCAACTTTTCCATGCGGCTATGCGCGGACAGCGCGTAAACGCCGAGCCTGTCGGGGTGCCGCGCGATGACATCGAGGGTGCTATCCCCGATCGATCCCGTGGAACCCAGCACAGCGATACGCTGAAACGCAGTCAAAACAGTACTCCACTGAGAAGCAAGGCCACGGGCGCCACGGGCAGAATGGCATCGATGCGATCGTAAACCCCGCCGTGGCCGGGCAACAAATTACTGGAATCCTTGCGGCCGGCACGCCGCTTGAGCAGCGATTCGAACAAATCGCCGACGATGGACAGTATGCCGAGCAGCGCGGCAATCGGCAGCGCGCCCCAGAGTGTCCAGCGCTGCACCAGGGCGTGCCCGAAAGTACCGTCCCAGAAACTGCTGACACCTATCCAGATAACGGCGGCGGCGATGCCGCAGATGGCGCCTTCGATGGTTTTGCCGGGGCTGACGCGCGGGGCCAGTTTGTGCCGGCCCAAGGCCCGTCCGCCGAAATAGGCGGCGATGTCCGCCGCCCACACCAGGGCAAGCAGCGACAGCAGGAATACCGCTCCCCGCGTCATGAAGAATACTGCCAGCACGGCCCAGGTGGCCATCAGGGCCAGGATGGCGAACAGGGTCAGCGCCAGGCTGGCTGGTGGCGCATCGCTGCGTCCACGCACCACCGCCACGGGGGCGCCGAATATCCACAGCAGCGCGGATACGGGCACGACCCAGTTGAACAACAAGGCACGGGAGGCATCCGCCGCGAAGTCGTGGCTGCTGCCGCCCGTCCACCAGAACGTCACGCACAAGGCCGCGACTCCCAGCAGCGCGCCGATGACCAGCGCCGCGGCGCCGCCACCCTGGGCCGGCAGCGTCAGGCGCGTCCATTCCCAACCGGCACAGGCCGTCGCCACGGCAAGCAGAACCATGAAAGGCCAGGGTGTGCGAGCCGCCATGGCGGCAGCCAGGACGGCGAGGAGTATGACGGCGGTGACGATACGCTGGCGCAGCATGGAGTCTCCTGCTCTAGGGCCTGTTAACACCGGAAGGAGCCCTGTACGGGCACGCCTTCGGGGCGGGAGCACGCATCCCGCGGCCCCTTTTTATAGCAGTCAACGCTTTCCGGTCGCGCTGAGCTGGGCACTGGTGCGTCCGAAACGCCGCTCCCGGGTTCGATACCATTCGAAGGCTTCTTCCAGTTCCGGACCGCCGAAATCCGGCCAATAGCGATCGGTAAAGAAGAGTTCGGTATACGCCAACTGCCAGATAAGGTAGTTCGAAATGCGCTGCTCGCCGCCGGTGCGAATGAATAGATCCGGTTCCGGCGCCCAGGCCATGGAAAGATAGCGGGTGAGCCTGGCCTCGTCGATCCCGTCCGGCGCCTGCGCGAGCGCGGGATCCTCGGCGATCATGCGGCGCATGGCCTGCAGAATGTCCCAGCGGCCGCCGTAGTTGGCGCAAACGGACAGATGCAGCTTGTCATTGTGCGCCGTGCGGGCCTGCGCCTGGTCGATCAATTCGCGCAGGCGCGGCTCGAAGGGCGATAGGTCGCCCACGACGCGCAGCCGCACGCCCTGGGAATCGAGCTTGTCGACTTCGCGTTCCAATGCCTGGACGAACAGGCGCATCAGCAGCGAGACTTCTTCCGCCGGCCGCCGCCAGTTCTCGGAACTGAAGGCGAACAGGGTCAGGTAGCGGACGCCGCGGCGCCCGCAGGCTTCCACGACCCGCCGCACGGCCTGCACGCCCTTGGCGTGCCCGGCGGTGCGCGGCAGATGCCGCCGCGTCGCCCAACGGCCATTGCCGTCCATGATGATGGCAACGTGCTGCGGAATATCCGACGTTTGCGGAACTGCCTGGGTGGAACTGATAGTCATGTGGGTGGCAAGATCTTGCTCCGTGTTAAACGGTCATGATCTCCGCTTCCTTTTGAGCGATCATCTTGTCGATTTCGGCCACGCAGCGATCGGTGAGCTTTTGGACTTCGTCCTGCGCGCGCCGTTCGTCGTCCTCGGAAATAGACTTGTCCTTGACCAGCTTTTTCAAGGCATCGTTGCCTTCGCGGCGCAGGTTGCGCACGGCGATCTTGGCGTCTTCGCCTTCGTTCCTGACGACCTTGGTCAGGTCGCGACGGCGTTCTTCGGTCAGCGCCGGCATGGGCACGCGTATGGTTTCGCCCATGGACACGGGATTGAGCCCCAGGTCCGATTCACGGATGGCCTTTTCAATCGGGCCCGCCATGTTTTTTTCGTAGGGCTGCACGCTGATCGTGCGAGCATCCACCAGGTTGACGTTGGCGACCTGGCTGATGGGCACGGGCGAACCGTAGTATTCGACCTGTACGTGATCCAGGATACCGGTATGCGCACGGCCGGTACGGATCTTGGACAGATTGACCTTGAGCGTTTCGATGGACTTGGCCATCCGGGACTCGGCCGATTTTTTAAGGTCTGCGACGCTCATTGCTACTCCTTCAATTCAAACGTGTACCAGGGTGCCTTCGTCTTCACCGGAAACCGCACGCTTCAGTGCACCCGATTTGTTGATGGAAAACACCTTTATGGGCAGCTTCTGGTCGCGACACAGCGCGAAGGCAGTCGCGTCCATGACTTCGAGCCGGCGCACGATGGCCTCGTCGAAGCTGATACGGGCATAGCGCGTGGCCGTGGGATCTTTGTTGGGGTCGGCACTGTAGATGCCGTCCACCTTGGTGGCCTTGAGGACGATTTCCGCGCCGATTTCGGCACCGCGCAAGGCCGCCGCGGTATCGGTGGTGAAGAACGGGTTGCCGGTGCCGGCGGCGAAGATCACCACCTTGCCTTCTTCCAGATACCGCAAGGCCTTGGGACGGATATAGGGTTCGACGACCTGTTCGATGTTCAGCGCCGACTGTACCCGCGTATCCACGCTGCGGTGCTTCAGGGCATCCTGCAAGGCCAGCGCGTTCATGATGGTGGCCATCATACCCATGTAATCCGCCGTGGCGCGATCCATGCCCTGCGCACCTGGCGCCACGCCGCGGAAAATATTCCCGCCGCCGATGACGATGGCCAGCTCTACGCCCATATTGACGATTTCGGCGATTTCCTCGGTCATCCGCGAGATGGTCGCGCGGTTGATGCCGAAGGCGTCATCGCCCATCAGGGCTTCGCCGGACAGTTTGAGAAGAACCCGCTTATACGATCTGCTGGCCATAGGCGATATCCCCAAGAAACAATCCGACGGAAGTGTAAGACAAGAAACAGGCCGGTCACACGCCGGCCTGTAATAAAAAAACTGCAATGCGGACGGATAAAGAACTTATCAGGCGAGGCCGGCAGCAGCGGCGGCAACTTCAGCCGCGAAGTCGGTGGTCTTTTTCTCAATGCCTTCGCCGACGATGAACAGGGCGAAACGCGCGATACTGGCGCCTTCAGCCTTCAACATCTGTTCCACCGTCTGCTTGTCGTTCTTGACGAAGGGCTGGGACAACAGCGTAACTTCCTTCAGGAACTTCTGCACGGAACCTTCGACCATCTTGGCGACGATATCGGCCGGCTTGCCCGATTCGGCCGCCTTTTGTTCGGCAACCGAGCGTTCAGTCGCGATATCGGCGGGCGAGACGCCGTCGGCGCTCAGCGCCTTGGGCTTGGTCGCCGCGATGTGCATGGCCAGATCCTTGCCGATGCCGTCGCCGCCGTTGAAGTCGACCAGCACGCCTATCCTGCCGCCATGCACATAGCTGGCCAGCTTGTTGGCCGTTTCCATGCGCTGGAAGCGGCGGATCGAGATGTTTTCACCGATCTTGCCAACCAGGAAAGTGCGAACCGATTCGACCGTACCGTCGTCCAGGGGCAGCGCGGACAGCGCGGCCGTGTCGGCGGGATTCTTGGTGGCGACCAGTTCGGCCAGCTTGTTGACGTAGGCTACGAAGTCGTTGTTCTTGGCCACGAAGTCGGTTTCGCAGTTGACTTCGATAACGGCACCCTGCTTGGCATCGGCCGAAATGTACAAGCCGATCAGGCCTTCCGCCGTGACGCGGCTGGCGGCCTTGCTGGCTTTGTTACCCAGCTTGACGCGCAGGATTTCCTCGGCGCGGGCCAGATCGCCCTGGGCTTCGGTCAGCGCCTTTTTGCATTCCATCATGGGCGCGTCGGTCTTCTCGCGCAATTCCTTGACCATCGAGGCGGTAATTTCAGCCATGTTCGCTCCATTCTTGCTAAAACATGCCCCGGCAAGCCGGGGCATTCGTTTCAATACGGGGGCACCCCGAACTCGGGGCGGCCCTAAGACAAAAAGATCAAGCCTGACCGTCTTGCACTTCGACGAACTCTTCCTGGCCTTCGCCAACTTCTTCGACCAGACCGTTCAGGTTCTGCTCGCGACCTTCCAGCACGGCGTCGGCGATGCCCTTGGCATACAGCGCGATAGCCTTGGCGGAGTCGTCATTACCCGGGATGACGTAATCGATGCCGTCCGGGGAGTGGTTGGTATCGACCACGGCGACGACCGGGATGCCCAGCTTGCGCGCTTCGGCGATGGCGATCTTGTGATAGCCGACGTCGATGACGAACATGGCGTCCGGCAGGCCATTCATGTCCTTGATGCCGCCCATGGACTTGTTCAGCTTTTCCAGTTCACGCTGGAACAGCAGGCCTTCTTTCTTGATCATGCGCTCGGCGCCGCCTTCGGCAACCACACCTTCCATATCCTTCAAGCGCTTGATCGAGGTCTTGACCGTCTTGAAGTTGGTCAGCATGCCGCCGAGCCAGCGGGCGTCGACGAAAGGCATGCCGCAACGGGCGGCTTCAGCGGCGATGAGTTCGCGCGCGGCACGCTTGGTGCCGACGAACAGGATGTTGCCGCCACGGGCAGCCAGCTGCTTGACGAACTTGGTGGCTTCGACATACTTGCCGACCGTCTGTTCGAGGTTGATGATGTGGATCTTGTTGCGCTGACCGAAGATGAAGGGAGCCATCTTCGGATTCCAGTAACGCGTCTGGTGGCCGAAATGGACGCCGGCTTCCAGCATTTCACTCATGAGGGACATAGTAATCTCCAAGGGTTTGGACTTGCGCCAGGCCCGCATCGTGCGGCACGCTATCCGGATATTCCGAACCAGCATTGCCGTCGACACCCTCGTTGGCGTGGCGCGCGATTTAAAAGCGATAATTCAACTTCGTGGGACGCTGGGTTTGATCCTGGCGCTGGATTCGATCCCGGATTTAGTCCTGGATTCGATCCCGGACTTGATCTATCAGGCTTTGATCCACCCGGACCATCTCCGCAGCCCCCCGACGACTTCCCCCGCTTTTTCAGGGAAGCCTATAATTCTACTATTTTTCCAAGCCAATCCTCAAGCTGATACATGGGCATAGTCACCGACCCCGCCGATCTCGACAAAATGCGCCTGGCCTGCCAGGACGCCGCGCGTGTACTGGATTACCTGAC
>DATJHN010000419.1:0-3788 GCA_035493915.1 Bordetella sp. | reverse complement strand
CGCTGCAGGCCGGCGTGCGCATGTACGACTTCGACGCGAACGACGAGACGTGCACGAAGCGACTGGACCCGCGCAAGGTGACATGGGTGGGCCTGGTGCGTGACGGCCTGTGGTGCCCGCTGACCTGCGGCATTCCGCCAGAGATGTACTCGACCAACGGCAGCGGCTGGCCGTTGCGCTACGAGATTCGCCAGTGCATCGAGGTCTGGCCGGCGCCCGCGGCTACCGAGGGAAGCCTGGTCATCAAGGGGCATTTCGGTCTGGAAGCGTTCGCCGCCGACACCGACAAGACCACGATCGACGATCGACTCGTTTTCCTGCTCGCCCTGTCCAACGCCAAGGCGCACTACGGGCGCCCCGATGCCGGCAACTACGTGCAGGAACTGGAGACGATGATGGGCAACCTGGTTGCCGGCACCCACCACACGCAGCGGTATCTGCCGGGGCATGACCGCCGGCAGGACTGGGTGTATTCGCAGCCGCGGCCTACGGAGCCGTTCGCGTGACGGACATCAACCTCAACGCGCTGAAGGCCGGCATCAACCGCCTGCGCACGAAGGGCGGCGCCGATCCGTCCAGCTTGTACGACCTGGTGAACGGCTTCGTCACCATCGACGGCTCGATCCAATCGCGCCCCGGCACGGTGCGGCATGCGGCATTGCCGGCAGGCACGAAGGGACTGTGCGCGTTCGACGGCGGCATGGTGGTGTTCTCGAGCACGCCACAGACGGTGCCGGCGGGTTACACCTGCGAGGTGCTGTCGCACCCCACGGATGACACGCAGACCATTGCCGAAATCCATTTCGCCGCGCCCTTCATGGGCTTTCTGTACGTCGTGGCCGAGTTCAGCAACGGGGACGTCTTCCATTACTGGTTGCAGTCCGGCGGCACGTGGGCGGCCGACACGATGTACAAGATCGGTGACACCGTTCTGCCGACCGTGCGCAATGGCTTCCGCTACCAGACAGTGCTGAAGTCGAACCCTGCGGCCTGGGCACCGAACGTGCCGCGTGCCGTGGGTGATGTGGTGCAGCCGACTGTCTACACCGGCTGGAAGTACACCGTGGTCGAGGTGGCGGGCGACAGTCCGTCATCTGGCGCTTCGGAGCCGGACTGGCCGGAATCGAATGGCGCGCAGGTTGCCGAGGACGTGGATAGCACGCCGGCCCCCGCGGCGCCGACGCCGACGAATCCACTCCCTGGTGGCGACCGCTACAGCAACACGAAGCTGCTGGACAACCGATGACCGATATCTGGCAGGGCGGAAAAACCTATGTGCCCGGAGCGCTCGTCAAGCCGTCCAGCACGACGGTCGTGGCGCAGCCGCAGCCCACAAATGGCGACTTCGAGACCGGCGACCTGACCGGCTGGGCGCAAGCGGCTAGCCGCTGGGCAAACACCAGCACGACGCCATACGCCGGCACGAAATGCGTGGTGCTGTCCGGCTCCGGCATCGACTCGCTCAACAACACCAACGTCGTGCCTGTGAAGCCGGGCCAGCGCATCACCGCGCAGGCGATGGCGAAGCTGACCAATAGCGGCACGAATGACCAGGGCGCGCAGATCATCATCGTCTGGCGGAATGCCAGTCATGCTGAAATCGGCACGACGCTCGGCACCCTGATCTACGGCCAGGGCGGCTACTGGAAGCTGACCAGCGCCAGCGGCGCCGCGCCAGCGGGCACCGCCGAAGCCTTCATTCGCCTGAACGGAAACAACGGCACGCACGGCGGCACGCTGGAGTTCGATCAGGTCAGCTGGGACTACGCCTACCAGGCGCCACCGCCCGGGCTGATTTTCAAGGCGACGCAGGCCGCCCCGGGAAAGAGTGGCAGCGCGGAACCAACATGGCCGACGACGGCCGGCGTCCCTGTCACCGACAACGAAGTGACGTGGGAGGGCGTGATTGCGTCCCGCGTGGTGTGGGAGGCCTCGCCGATCATGCAGACGGGCAGCACCGAGCCTGTATGGCCACTCAGTGCTGGAGCGATCGTGCATGACGGCAACATGGACTGGGTGGCGATCACCAGCCAGATCACGGACAAGAACTGCCCGAACAGCAAGGTTGTGGCGATCATGGCCAGCAAGGTGTTCGCCGCCGACAAGGACATCGTGCGCTTCAGCGCCACAGTGAACCCGTTGGACTGGTCGAGCGCACAGGACGCCGGCTACCTGCCGACCGGCTTGCAGCAGGCCAACAGCAACGACATGGCGGTGCTGGCGCCGTACCGCTCCAACCTGACCGCCTTCAACGCGTCCAGCTTCCAGAATTGGCAGGTCGATCCCGACCCGTCGGCAATGAGTCTGCTCGACCAGATGGAGGGCATCGGATCGTCTTGGCAGCACGCCGCGCAGCCGGTCGGCAATGAGCTGTTCTACCTGAGCCAGCTTGGCGTGCGCAGCGTGGGCATTGCGGCGGGGACGGATAACTTGGCTTCCGGAGACATCGGGATGCCGGTCGATGTGCTAGTGCGTGATTCCATCCGGATTGCTGCCGCGAATGTCACGCCGGTGTTGGCCACCTATTATCCCGGCGCCGGTCAGTATTGGTTGGCTTTCCCAAATTATCCTCCTAGCGCCCTGACGGTTTCAGGGAGTCTTCCACAAGGCCTTCCGGGCGATGTTGTCAATTACTCGTACACGTACAGCGGCGGCGTTCATCCGGTAACGTTCTCGATCGTTTCAGGCGCCCTTCCTGCTGGATTGAGCATGGATGCCGCCGGCCTAGTGACGGGGCAGCGTACCGGCCTAGTGGTGGCGAATTGGACAGTGCAGGGCCTTGACGCTGACGGGGCCATTGCGACGCTTGTCGATAGCGATACGCCGATTGCCGGTTACTCGACATGGGACAACATGACGGTTCCGGCCGGCGGTACGCTTTCCGTCGACCTGGCCACCCTATCGGCAACGAATGGCACCACAGGATCAGTATTTTCCAATGCGCCCATTGCCGGGAAGTGCTATTTCGAGGCGCAGATTACAACGCCTGGCGGGCTAGATGGGGCAGAGGCGGGTGTCGCAGGAGCGACATTTGACCGGCGCGTTTACCGCATGGGCGAGGGTAGCAACAACAGCGTCGGCGTTGCGGTAGCTTCAGGAACCGTCAAGGGCAACGGGACTGTCATCGGAACGATTGATGCGGGCGCTCTTGCCAATTCTATGCGGCTGCGCTTTGCGGTCGATGAAGCGACGCGCACTGTATGGATTGGAGCAGTCGGTCAGACGGGCTGGGTTGGCGGTGGCAACCCGGCCACGGGCACGACGCCAACTTATACGATGCCAGGCACTGCGCGCATGTTCCCGGGCGGATCGACCAACACTGGCGCGACCGCATCAGTCAAGCACATCACGGACCCCGCATTGTTCACGGGCGCGGTTCCTGCGGGCTTCTCTTCCGGTCTTTGGGTGCCGTTCGATAACGGATATGCGGCTACGCTCGATCCTCTCGTCACTGCGTCAGCGTGCGTCCTCAGTAATGGCAATCTGACCGGCACGAATATCGGATCAAATCTTTTTTACGCATGGACCGTCAGCAATCGGATCAAACGTAAAGGCAAGCCCTATTGGGAAGTGATCGCCAAGAGCGGCACAACCAGCGGAGACCGCTGCGTGTGGGGCGTCTCGAACGAGGGCAGCGATTATCTTGGGTATTTCGCGATTCAGCCAGTGGCGAGGGGATATGGCATTGGCGCGACGGGGGGCAAGTTCGTCGGCACGACGGCTTCTGCACTGACGACCGGCATTAATACAGGCGATGTGATCCGCAACAGGTTCGACATTGACGCCGG
>DATJHN010000418.1:0-6227 GCA_035493915.1 Bordetella sp. | reverse complement strand
GGCCGGTCACGCTGGTATCCGTGCGGCTGTATTTTTCAACTGCGACCACCTTGATGCCTTTTTTCTCGGTGGCGTTCTTGATTTCCTGCAGCCAGCTGTCGCCGTAGGCATCGGCAAAGCCGATGAAGCCCAGCGTCTTGACCTTGCCCTTGACCATGGCGTCGGCCAGCGCGCTGGCCATCAGCGCATCATTCTGCGGCGTCTTGAACGCCCACTTGCGCGGCCCGTCGACCGGATCGACGATCTTGACGCTGGCCGCCACGCTGATCATCGGCGTCTTGGTTTCGCCGGCAACGTCCACCATCGCCAGCGAAGCCGGCGTCACGGACGTACCGACCACGACGTCGACCTTGTCCTCGCTGATGAACTTGCGCATGTTCTTCACGGCCTGGGTCGTGTCGGTCGCATCATCCAGCACGATCCACTCGATTTTCTGGCCCGCCACTTCCTTCGGCAGCAGGGCCACCGTGTTGCGCTCCGGAATACCCAGCGACGCGGCGGGCCCGGTGCTGGAGAGGGTGACGCCGACCTTTATCTGCGCCTGCGCCAACAGGGGCAAGGCCAATGCCAGCGCCGCGGCTGCGATGCGCGTTTTATGCTTGGGATGCATCATTGAAGTCTCCAGGGTGGTCCGGCGCGTGGCGCTCGGCAGCAACATATAAAACCATTCTGCAAGCTATACAGAAAATCGGATTATAGGTTTAAAACCGTATCAAATTGCCTCGCCATGCGAGGATGCGAGGGGTAGATGCAGTGCCAGAACAGGCCACCGTCCCCCCGGTGCATCATCTTTCGCCGGCAAACGTCCATACGCGGCGCACACGTTGGGTGACGACCGCCGCCAGCACCGCCTTGGCGATGTCCCCCGGCAGGAAAACCACCATGGCCAGCGCCGCCTTGCCCAGCGTCATGCCGGCGACGGCCGCGAGCCAGGGAATGCCGACGGCGTAGACCACCACCAGGCCGCCGGCCAGGGCGGCCAGGAAATAGCCGGGCATCGCCGCCAGCGCGCCGCCGTTCGAGCGCGCGACCCGCTGGGCAATGGCGCCGCAGACCGCGGCGCCGATCAGCATGCCGACCAGGAAGCCGCCGGTCGGACCGGCGTAGACGCCCAGGCCGCCGCGTCCGCCCGGCAATACCGGCAGCCCGATGGCCGCCAGCACCAGATAAAGGCCGACCGCCGCCGCGCCGCGTCCGGGTCCCAGCATGCAGCCGGCCAGCATGACGCCCAGCGCCTGCAGGGTGATCGGTACCGGCAGCGCCGGCACCGGTATGGGAGGAACCAGGCTCAGCACAACGATAAGGGCCGCGAACATGGCGACCGTGACGGTATCCTTGGTGCGCATGCGCACTCTCCTCTTGCTGTAAGACGCGCCACCGCGTCGATGAATTAAATACCGGACCCGGGATACCGCCTTAACCGCCGCGCGCGTCGATCGCGTCCGCGACTTCCTCGGCACGCTTCAGCGTGCGGACCAGCAGCGGTACCGTCAGCGCGAACGCATTGCGGGACAGGCCGCGCGCCGCCTGGGCCTCGCGGATATCCTGGTAATTGCGCCAGATCTCGGGAATGAACCGCAGCGTCAACGCCAATGCCAGCGCTACCCGGCCGGCATCGACCCATCCCAGCCTTTCCAGGGGATAAAGCGTCTGTTCGCAGACCCGGATCAGATCGCTGGTGCGCGTCGTCAGGGTCACGGCCAGGGCCAGGGCCACCAGCGCGCCCACGCGCAACAGCACTTCCGCCGCCCGCGGCCATCCATCGAAATACCAGGTGCAAGCGCCAACCACGGCCAGGATGGGCACCAGGCCGCGCATGTGGCGCCACACGGCGCCGCCGCCGGCCCGGGCCAGGACCACCAGCAACGCGGCAATCGCGAAGGCGGCGGCCAGGCCATCCAGCCTGTGGACCAGGAACAGCCCGGCCCCGGCGGCCAGCAGCACGATCAGTTTGTATGGCGCCGGAATGCGGTGCAGGAGACCGTTTCCTTCGACATAAAGCGGCTCCATCATGAGCAGTGCTCCCGGTACCAGCGCAGCGCCGCGGCCGGCTCGTCGTCGGCCGCCACCCTGCCGTCGGCGATGACCAGCACGCGATCGAAATCCTCCAGCAGATCCAGATCATGGCTGACGACAATGGCATCGCAAGCCAGGCCCGCAATGGCGGCGCGCACGCGGTTGCGATTGCGCAGGTCCAGCTGCGTGGTGGGTTCGTCGAACACGATCACGTTCGGGCGCATGACCAGCACGGCCGCCAGCGCCACCAGTTGTCGCTCGCCGCCGGACAGCGTGTGGCTGGCGCGATCCGCCAGATGGCCGACACCGAGCGTCGCCAATTGCTCGACGGCACGTGCCTGCCGTTCCGCCTTGTCCGGAACCCGGGCCTTGAGCCCGAACTCCATGTCTTCGCGCACGATCGGAAACACGATCTGGTTTTCCGGATTCTGGAAAACAAAGCCGACTTCCTGGCGCACGGCCCGCGTCGACTGCCGCGTATCGTGTCCATTGACGCGTACCGCGCCCGAGGACGGCAGGACCAGGCCATTAATGAGCCGGGCCAGGGTGCTTTTGCCCGCGCCATTGGGCCCCGCGATGCCGATACGGCGTTCGCTCAGCACGCCGCTCACCCCATGCAGAATCTCCGCGCGGGGCGTCTTCACGACGGCATGATCAAACTCGATTAACATGGGGCGCGATTATGCCCGAACCTGCCCATTGCTCTGGAATCCAGGCGCAGACATGGAAAAAGTGCGAAAAACCGTTGCCGAATGGCGCGCCTTGCTGAGTCCGGACGAGTTCTACGTTACCCGTGAAAAAGGGACGGAAAGAGCATTCACCGGACGCTACTGGGACACCGTGACGCCCGGCATTTACCGCTGCGTGGGGTGCGGAACGGCGCTTTTCGCGTCCGATACGAAATTCGATGCCGGCTGCGGCTGGCCCAGCTATTACGAACCCCTGGGCACCGATCTGGTGCGCGAGGAACGCGATACCAGCCATGACATGATACGCACAGAAGTCTCGTGCAATATATGCGACTCGCATCTGGGACATGTTTTCCAGGACGGCCCGCCGCCGACCGGCCGGCGTTACTGCATCAACTCTCTTGCCCTGAAATTCGAACCTGCTGAAGAATGAAGAAGTTTCTATTCGACCTGTTTCCGCTGCTGCTGTTTTTTATCGCCTACCGCTACGCCGGAATTTATACGGCCACCGCGGTGGCGATAAGCGCATCCATTCTGCAGATCCTGTGGCTGAAGCTGACGGGGCGTCCCATCGAAGTCATGCACTGGATCAATCTGGCCGTGATCGTGATTTTCGGCGGCGCAACGCTATGGCTGCACAGCGATGTCTTCATCAAGTGGAAGCCCACGGTACTGTATTGGCTGTTCGGCGGCGCCCTGCTGATCGGCCGCTGGATACTCAAGCGCAACCTGGTGCGGCGGCTGCTGGAAAAACAGATCGCCTTGCCGGATCCGGTCTGGGACAAGCTGAACGACGCGTGGGCCGTGTTCTTCCTGATTGCCGGCGCCGCCAATCTGTACGTGGCTTTCTCGGGACATTTTTCGGAATCCGAATGGGTCACATTCAAGGCATTCGGCCTGATGGGCCTGATGATCGTCTTCGTCCTCGCGCAATCCATCTGGCTGGGCCGGCATATGCAGCCGACCGAAAACATCGCGGAAGGCAGCGATGAAACGGGTAAGCACTGAATAGATTTGAATAACTTTCCATGACTGAAATGACCGACGTGGCTGCTACCATTCGCGAGCGCCTGCAAGCGCTGGCGCCGGTGGCGCTGGAAATCCAGGACGACTCCCATCTGCATGCGGGACATGCCGGCGCGCATGGCGGCGCTTCGCACTTCACAGTGCGGATTACATCCGCCAAATTCGCAGGCCTTTCATCCGTGGCGCAGCATCGCCTGGTGTATCATCATTTGAATGATTTAATGCCCTACCCCATCCACGCGCTCGCGCTGGAAACCCGAACTCCCTGAAAGGATCTACATGAAACGCTTTATCCTGCTGGTGGCGGCTTGCGTAATTGCCGCCCCCGCTTTTGCCCAAAACGTGGCGACGGTCAATGGCAAGCCCATTACTCAAAAAAGCCTGGACCAGTTCGTAAAGCTGCTCGTCAGCCAGGGCGCCACCGATTCGCCTCAGCTGCGCGATCAGGTCAAGCAGGAAATGATCAATCGTCAGGTATTCGTACAAGCCGCTGAAAAAGCCGGCGTCGCCAAGCAGCCCGACGTTCAAACCGAAGTCGATCTGGCTCGCCAGGGCATCCTGGTGCGCGCCTTGATGGCCGATTACCTGCAAAAGCATCCGATCACGGACAAACAGGTCGAAGACGAATACAACGACGTCAAGAAGCAGCAAGCCGGCAAGATGGAATACCAGGTCCGGCACATCCTGGTTTCGGATGAAAAAACCGCCAACGACCTGCTGGCCCAGATCAAGGCCGGCAAGCTGAAATTCGAAGACGCCGCCAAGAAGGAATCCAAGGATCCCGGCAGCGCCGAAAAGGGTGGCGACCTGGGCTGGGCTCCCGCCACCAACTACGTCGCGCCTTTCGCGCAAGCCGTGACCTCGCTCAAGAAGGGCGAATTGGCCGACAAGCCGGTGCAAACGCAATATGGCTGGCACATCATCCAGGTGGAAGATACCCGTCCGGTCGAATTCCCGCCGATGGATCAGGTCCGTCCGCAACTGGAAGAAATGCTGCGCCAGCAACTGCTGTCCAACTATCAGAAGTCGCTGCGCGATCAAGCCAAGATCCAGTAAGCACGCGCACTTCGACGGCGTTTCGGCTTCGGCCGGCGCCTGATGAAAAAGCCCCGCACCGCGGGGCTTTTTTATTGTGATTTCGCCCCTTGTAGCGTGCGCCTGGAACGCGCGCCACATTCACCACATTCGCCTCCCCATTGTGAACTTTCGCGGTTTGAGATCTTTCACAAGGACCACGCGGGGCTGGCGGAATAAAACGTCAGGGGTATGTCGGGAAATCCTCTTCTCGACCGGAACGCATAAACGAGGAATGTATGCCTATCCCAGACTTCAGGGCCCTTGCCCGGCAACGCCTGAACCTGATGCAGCAAAGCGGAGTATCAAGGCAGATTGCCACGACACAGATGGCTCATCGGCAAGCAGGCGAAGCGGCACGCCAGGCACGCCTGCAGGACGAAGGTAAACAACGCTCGGTTGAATTCAATATTCTCAAGAGCATGCTGCTGTTGATCCATGGCGCCGAACAGATCCGCGCCGCCGGGAATGGCGCGGATCAAACGCGGGACTACCAGCAAAGCAAGCAACTCATCGCCACGCTCGTGGACACCAGTCCGGTCGGAGAAATCGGCAAACGGCAAAATTGGCGTGGTGCTGTCGCGACCGCCGGAACTGCCGTCTATGCGGCTGTTCCGACGACGATAAAGGCGGCGGGAGGTGCCCTGGCGAATCTGACTGGCGTCAATGGCATCCAGACGGCTACCGCGGTGGCCGTACGCGGCACGGAGATCGTGGATGCCACATTGACGGCAGCGACCGTGGCTCCGGTCTCCTTGCCGCCGGGCGTGTCCGCGGCGGCCGGGAGCAATACCAACCTGATCCAATCGTGCCTGGGCTGGTGGATGAGCCCCGCGGTAGCTGCCACGGTCGCTACCTATGCACCGTTCCTGAATATTCTTTCAGCGGTAAGCACCGGCTTGGCCGTATATACCAACCACCAGAAGATCGACGCGATGCTGGCGTTGGGCGAGCGCCACCGCGGCACATGCGCCTGCGGCGAATGCATCGCGAAAATCGCCGATGCATGGCAGGGCGACGTCGCCCGCACAGCCGCGGGCTTGAGCCCCGGAGTGGGACTAGGATTGGTGATCGAAGACACGGTGGATAAGCTGAACCATTATCGCCTGAAGAAATTCGCCAACAAGGACGGCAACGTACATCGCGATTCCTACCACCTGGCAACCGAGTTGTGGCTGGCGGTGCAGAATCGTCCGGCGATCGGCCATTCTGGATGCAGGAATATCTATCCGGGCCTGAACAATTTCCATCGGTGTCCTTTGGCGATGCTGGCCATCGCACTGCTGTTCGGCAATGGCCACGCGGCGGCGGGTGTCGCCAAGGCGGCCGCGGCGATAGTATCGGAACGGAACAGCGCCGTGAATCGGATCAAGAATCTGATCGCGGGTTAGCTTGCCCGCTCGCCAAACTGATCGCGGCTTG
>DATJHN010000417.1:0-10008 GCA_035493915.1 Bordetella sp. | reverse complement strand
TCCACACCCGATCCTATTCCCGGGGGGGCGAGGTACACCCTTTGGCAACTCGTGTGCTACTTCATGCGCCTTGGCACCTTGGGTTTCGGCGGACCGGTTGCCTTGGCGGGCTACATGCACCGCGATCTGGTGGAGCGCCGGAATTGGATCGGTGATGCCGACTACAAAGAAGGCCTGGCCCTGGCGCAGCTTGCCCCCGGGCCGCTCGCCGCACAGCTTGCGATCTATCTGGGCTATGTGGATTACCGCATCATCGGCGCCACGCTGGTGGGTGTAGCCTTCGTGTTGCCGTCATTCCTGATGGTGGTGATCCTGGGCTGGGCATATGTGCATTTTGGCGGGCTGACGTGGATGCAATCCGTCTTCTACGGCGTGGGCGCGGCGGTCATCGGCATCATTGCCATCAGCGCCTACAAGCTCACCGCCAAGAGCGTGGGCAAGGACAAGCTGCTATGGGCAATCTACCTGGTACTCGCGGCTGTCACCGTGATCACGGAGTCGGAAATCGCGTGGCTGTTCCTGGCCGCGGGGGTTCTTGCATGGTTCCGGCGCGCACCGCCCAAATGGCTCAAGCAGGGAAGGCTCCAGGCCATAGCGGCGCTGTCCTTGCCGGCCGGTGGCGGTGCGATAGGCATGGTGGATTGGCCCCTGCTGTCGCAGATCGGCATTTTTTTCGCCAAGGCAGGCGCCTTCGTGTTTGGCTCGGGTCTGGCCATCGTCCCTTTCCTGTACGGCAGCGTCGTGACCGAGTTCCACTGGCTGAATGACAAGCAGTTTGTGGACGCCGTAGCGGTGGCGATGATTACCCCGGGACCGGTAGTCATCACCGTGGGATTCATCGGTTATCTGGTCGCCGGTCTTCCTGGCGCCTGCGTGGCCGCCGCGGCAACCTTCCTTCCTTGCTACCTGTTCACCATCCTGCCCGCCCCTTACTTCAAGAAGTACGGCAAGTTACCCGCCATTCTCGCCTTTGTTAACGGCGTGACGGCGGCCGCCGTCGGTGCCATTACGGGTGCCGTCATAGTGCTCGCCAAGCGCTCGATCATCGATGTTCCAAGCTTCTTGTTGGCCCTGGCCACGGTGGCGTTGCTGCTGCGCTTCAAGAGCCTGCCGGAGCCCGTGATCGTTGCCGGAGCTGCCGTGATCGGCTTGGCGATCTATCCACTGCTGCATTCCATGTGAGGCTTTTATGAACGATCTCACCAGCCAGGCGGGTCCCGTGGCCCGGACTGGAGCACTGCAAAGGAGAACATCATGAAATGGATTACGCGGGAGCACCCCAAAATCGACCGTATCGCCTGCCCCTGGCTGATCGCCCGCTTCATCGACGAGAGGCCGGATTTTCTTTACGTACCGCCGGGCGAGGTTTTGCACGTCGCGCAAGAACGAGGCGCGATTCCCTACGACATTCCGGGCGTCGAACTATCGCACGTCGGCGAGCGATGCAGCTTCGATGCCTTCCTGGATAAATACAAACTGGAGGAAAACCAGGCTTTGCGCCAGGTCGCCGCCATAGTCAGGGGCGCGGACACTTCACGCCTGGACTTGACTCCTCAATCGAGCGGCTTGTATGCCATCTCGCTGGGGTTGTCCCATATATTCTCGGACGACCATACGATGTTGGAGCACGGCATGGTCATGTACGACGCCCTGTACGCATGGTGTCGATCTTGCCAGGGGGAAGCGCACCAGTGGCCCCCGAAGATGTTGGCCTGATGGGAACAAGCGGGAACGGCTCCAATTACTGGAAGATAAACTTACGGAGCACCTGTCCTTGGCGCTCCTTTTTTCTGTGCGGCTCCCCTGTACACATCCTCACCAGGGGGATAGGATGCCGGTCGCACGGCGGAAGAATTCAAGAAATCACCAAGTATCCGTAGGGTTGTGCCGCATGCTTTCACTAAACGAGCTTCTTCAGCAGGGCACGGCGCACGCCTGGCTCTTCATTCCCAGTGCCATTGTTCTAGGTGCATTGCACGGCTTGGAGCCAGGCCACTCCAAAACCATGATGGCGGCCTTCATCGTTGCGATCCGCGGCACGATAGGACAGGCCGTCTTGCTTGGTCTGACCGCTACGGTTTCGCATACCTTGATTGTCTGGGGCATCGCCTTGGGCGGCATGTACCTGTGGCGCGGGATTGATGCGGAGGCAATGGAGCCCTACTTCCAACTCGCATCAGCGGTCATCATCATTGCAATCGCCCTGTGGATGTTCCTGCGCACGTTAAGGGAACAACGGTTGCAGCACGCGGGGAGTCATGGCCATCATCACGGCCACGATCATGACCATGGCCATCATCATCACCATGGCCACACCCATGAAGAACCGCGTGGGTTGGATGTGTCGAGTGGCGAGTATCAGGACGCGCACGAGTTGGCGCATGCCAACGACATCCGACGGCGCTTCGCGGATCGGAATGTCACCAATTGGCAAATCGCGCTTTTTGGACTGACAGGCGGACTGATCCCCTGCCCCGCCGCCATCACTGTGTTGCTGTTGTGCCTGCAGCTCAAGGAATTTTCCCTGGGAGCCGTCTTGGTGTTGTGCTTTTCCATAGGGCTGGCAATCACGCTGGTATCGGTAGGAGTGGCGGCTGCGTGGAGCGCCAAGCACGTAACCAAGCGGTATGGCTGGTTCTCGACCGCTGCCCGACGCGCGCCTTACCTGTCCAGCCTGCTTATCATCGCGGTGGGCGTCTACGTGGGAATACACGGCTGGTTGGGCATCCGCGCCATGGCGTGATACCCGTCGCCGGTCATACGCGCGCCGCCTGGACACCAAGGGTGGCCGAGGCATTGATACGGCGGTGCGCCGCTTCCGCCAGGACAATCGCGCACGCGATGAGCCCCGCGCCGACCAGGCTCAGGTAGTGCGGGTTCACGAACAGGATGACGAACCCACCAAGGACGCTGGAACCCGCCAGGCCGCCGTAGGTCGCGGTGTTGTTCAAGGCCAGGGCCAACGGTGCGACGTGCGGGGCGACGGCCACCAACCGATGCTGTTGCGGCACCAGGGCGCCCCATCCGCAGACTCCCCAAACAGCCAGGGCGATCGCCGCGGTGGCGATATGGGCCGAAGCCCACGGCAGCGCACAGAACCCGAGCGCTCCGACACCGAGCAGCCCGTTGATGACCACGCGGCTTTCGAAACGGTCTACCAGGTGTCCGGACCAGATGTTGCCTATAGTTGCGGCAACGCCCCAGAGCAGCAGCAGGCCGGCCATGATGCGGCCGTCTCCGCCGGTTGCGCGATCCAGTACCAGGCCGGCATAGGTATAGACCATCAGGAAGCCGCCAAAGGCGAATAGCGATGTCAGGAGGGTCAGCGCGACCCGCGTGTCGCGAACCGGGGCCAGCCTTTGGCGCAAGGTGACGACCGGTGGCCGGGGAACGGCCCGCAGCATGGTCCACACGCCGACCATCGCGGCCACGCCGAGCATCGCGACGAACCACAGCGTGCTTCTCCAGTCGCCCAGGCCGCCAATGAATGTGCCCAGCGGCGCACCCAGTGCCGTGGCGCCAGTCAGGCCGGCGGTGACCGTGGCCAATGCCTTGCCGCGCTTTTCCGGCGCGGCAAGCACGGACGCCACGCCCAGCGCGGTGGGCGAGAACAGCGCGGCGCCGAATCCCGCCAGGGCCCTGCTCCACAGCACCGTGCCCAGATCGGTTGCCATGGCCGTGATGGCGTTGCCGACCACGAAGATGCCCAGCGCCAGGACCAGCAGCGGTTTGCGCGGCCATCCGCCCGCCACGGCCGCCATGAGCGGGGCGCAGATGGCATATGCCAACGCATAGACCGTCACCATCTGCCCCGCCAGGGTGACCGAGGTGTGCAGCGACAGGGCAACGCTGGGAAGAATCCCGGCCACCACGAAATTGTCCGTACCCATCGCGAACATTCCAAGGGCAAGTATGAGCAGGCGGCGGTCCATAGATATTTCCTGGTTACATGGCGCCACAATAGCCGGCTGGGTCCATGGCGTAAATGTCATATACACTATGGATTCATGCCATCCCCAGGATCATCCATGCACCGGATCGGCTTTGTCGTATTCCCCGACTTCTACGTTTTAGGCCTCGCTACGGTTACCGCCTTCGAGCTGGCGAACACCGTGCTGGGCGAGCAGGCCTACGAAGTGACGGTTCTTTCAGAGACCGGCGGACTGGTGCACGCCTCGGCTGGCATCAGGATCGATACGGAGCCTTTCGGAGAGACCGACTTCGATACGCTCCTGTTCGCGTCGGGGGTACAGACACAAATGGCCTCACCCGGCTTGGTAGATTTCGTCCGGCGCTCGCTCGGAACATCGCGGCGCATAGCGGCGCCCTGCACAGGCGCCTTCGTTCTGGCCGAAGCCGGCGCGTTGGACGGGCGGCGCGCGACTACCCACTGGCGATTCGCGCGAGAGCTACAGCAGCGTTTCCCTAAGGTGGCGGTGGAACAAGACCAGATCTTCATCATCGATGGCCCGGTGTGGACATCCGCGGGCATGACGGCGACGATCGACATGGCGCTGGCCATGATCGAGAAAGATCACGGTGCCGAGATCTCCCGCTCCGTGGCCCGCAGGTTGGTTGTGTACCACCGGCGCGCCGGCGGCCAGTCGCAATTCTCGGCACTACTCGATCTGGAACCGAAGACCGATCGCATCCAGAAGGCTATCGATTATGCGAGCGCCAATCTGCGTAGCACCTTATCCGTGGAAGAGTTGGCCAAGGCGGCCAGCCTGAGCCCACGTCAGTTCAGCAGGGCATTCAGCGCGGAAACGGGGCAATCGCCCGCGAAGGCCGTCGAGCGTCTGCGCGTGGAGGCCGCCCGGTTGATGCTGGAACAGGGCCGTCACCCGCTCGATGTCATTGCCACCCAGGTCGGCTTTTCCGATCGAGAGCAGATGCGGCGCGCTTTCCTGCGCACGCTCGGGCAACCACCCCAGGCGATACGACGTTCATCCAGGGAAAGCGGCACACCGTTGGTGGAAGTCGATGCGGCACACGATGCGAGGGAACTCACCGCGCAATCGAGCTAGATCACCAATCGCGGCGTATACCTTTGTGCCTTAACCCGCCGCCGCGCCGTGAACAGGATGGCGGCCGGAAGCGTGGGTACCACCAGTCCTTAAGGCATCGAATGCGCGCAACACGCGCCACACCGGCGTGGCCTCGCGCCAGAAGCGGTTGCGCAGCCCGCTGGTAGGCAGCCAGATGGGACGCACGTATGCCGCGGGCGACCAGGCCGGCAGCCATCCGCGCATATTGCGCGGGCGTTCGCATATTGTCAGGGTGGATATTCGACAGGACGAAGCGAGATGCCCTACCCCTGAGTCGGAACCGATGAACCAGCCCGACTCATGGATGTAGTCGGCCAGCTCGCCCAGGGAAGCGGTCTCGACGAATTGGAAGGGATAGGCATTGCCCTGGCCCAGCCAATCGGCGCGTTCCCAGGGTTCGACGACAAATTGCGGAACGAAGCCGCGCGCGACCAGCGCGGCCGCCAGCCGTGCGTACTTTTCGCGCGGCCAATAACCGCGCGGGTTGCCGGCCGTGGGATGGATGATGACGCGCTCGCCGTGCCGCCGGTAGCGCAGGCCTTCCGGCGGCCTGCTGCCGTTGTCGATGTCCCTGGACCGTATGCCGAAGACCTCGGCCGCATAGGCGCCAAACTGGTAGACCCGCAGGTTTTCGCGCCCGGATGCCGGGCGCTTGGTAGCCGCCACGCGCCAGTCGTCGAAACAGGAAAAGCGCCCGTCCTGCGCGGCGGGCGCCGCCAGAGGTCGGTCCGCATACATCTGCGCCACCACCTCGTAATCGGCGAACGCCGCGGGCGCCTGTTCGGGCGCCGGCACCGCGCGGATGTCGAAACCCGGAAACCAGCGCGTCAAATCGCTGATCCGGTCGCTGAATACGGTAATAGCGCGCCCCTCGCGCCGCAGGCTGTTGGCCAGCGGCATCATGATCAGGGAATCGCCCAGGCGCTTCGGTAGAACAAGCGCAATACGGCGCGCGGCCGTGAAATCTGCCATCGTCGAGTCGTTTTCCAGGAAACCGTGGATTGCGCACAGGCGCCGGGAGAATCATACGATGTTTGGGGCGGCCCTCCCTTCACAAGTCCGCAGGCCGCGCCAGGCCCGCGGACAGGCCGGCGGCTTATTTGCGCTCGAAGCCCGGTTCAAAATAACCGCCATCGGCGCTGCCGTCCGCCGCGCGGCCATGGATTCCGTGCGAAAGATCCTTGACCGTGAAGAACACCACGTCTTCGTCCGTGGTCGCGACCGTCGAATGGACCATATTCGCGGGAAAGTACAGCAGAGTACCGGGTCCACAGAGCTGTTCCGGGCCATCGCCCACGCGCACTCGCAAGGTTCCTTGCAGGATGTAGTTCCATTGCTCATTCGGGTGTGTGTGGGGCTTCGCTCCAGTCCCGCGCGTCTTGCTGATCAGGCCGACCTGCATGCGCTCCCCTTCTATCACCGGCCCGAACGCGGTCGAATAGCCTATGCCGGCGTCCATACCGGCCATGCTGTTCAAGGGAAATATGTGCTTGCCGTTGCCCGCTTTGACGGCGCCTTTGTTCTTGGTTTGCGTGTTCGCGGCGTTGCTCTGCGTATCGCCAGCCTGGGAGGCTGTGTTCGGCGTATTCATATCGGTACTCCTGGTTGAAGTGACGTCTACCGGGCCTCTGCCGCGGTGTCCTGGATCAGATTGATGGTCTTCCTGTTTTCGGCCTGCAGAAAAGATACGAAGGCGGCTGTCGAGCTGCCCACCGGTTCGGCAGCCTGGTCCCTGAGCACTTGCATGACTTTCGGATCCTTGAGCGTCAGCGCAACCGCTTCATTCAGGCGCGCGATCACATCAGGCGGCGTATGGGCAGGCGCGAACAGGCCGAACCAGGAATTGATATCGAAACCGGGCAGCCCCGACTCCCACACCGTCGGTATATCGGGCAGTGTCGTCAAACGATCCTTGGTCGTGATGCCCAGCGCACGCAACTGATTACCGCGCACCATCGGCAACACCGCATTGATCGGGGCGAACATGACTTCGATCTGGCCACCCAGCAGAGCCGTCGATGCCGGGCCGGCACCCTTGTAGGGGACGTGCAGCATTTTCGTACCGGCCATTTTCTCGAACATCTTGCCGGCCAAATGACTGGGAGAACCATATCCGGAAGATCCGTAGCTGATGGCTCCAGGTTTGGATTTGGCCAGTGCGATAAGGTCGTCGACCGACCGGGCGCTGGAATGCGCGTTGACGACCAGCAGGTTCGGCACCAGAGCGACCAGCGTAATCGGCGCCAGGTCCTTCAAGGGGTCGTAGCTCAGTTGCTTGTAGATATGCTGCGCGGCCACGACGCTGGTCGATTGCGCAAGCACCAGCATGTATCCGTCCGGCTTGGCCTTGGCCACCGCGTTGCCAGCTATCGTGCCGGATGCACCGGCGCGATTCTCGATGATGACCGTTTGCCCAAGAATGCCGGATAGCCGCGGTCCGATAACCCGCGCGATGAAATCCGTGCCGCCTCCGGCTTCGGCGGGCACCAGCAGCCGTATGGGTTGATCCGGATACGCCGCGACGGCATACGGCGCGATTCCAACAACGGACAACAGAACCACGATGGCGGCACAGGCCGATCGAAACATAGCGTTGTCTCCGGGAGTGGTTTTATTTTCTTGGGACCATACGGCTTCGAACTGCGGCGAAGCACGTTGACCAGCAACCAATACCCTCTTGCCCACGCCAACTCAGGGCTTGACCAAGGTAAGCGCTGATATTCGGGGACACAAATGATTTATACTTATCTCGCTTATAGATGACATCTATGAATTCGCGCCTACGTGCAAAGTAAATCGATATGGAGCTACGGCACCTGCGTTATTTCCTTGCGGCGGCACAAGCGCAAAACTTCACACTGGCGTCGGATCGGCTCCACATCACGCAGCCGACGCTCTCGCATCAGATCAAACAGCTTGAAGATGAACTGGGCGTGCAGCTGTTCGTTCGCATCGGGCGGACCGTGCACCTGACGGTGGCGGGCGAACTGTTCAGGACGTATGCCTCGCGTGCGCTGCATGAAGTGGAGCTGGGGCGCGATGCGTTGCACGACCTGGAGAATCTACGGCACGGCCGGCTGACGCTTGGCGTCTTGTCTTCGTTCGGCACCTTTACGCTGCCGCCCATCCTGGCCGATTTCAACGCCACCTATCCCGGCATATCCATCAACGTATTGCGCCTGCGCTCCGGCGAAATCGAACGCAAGCTGCTCGATGGCGAACTGAACCTGGCGATCGCCAACGCGCCCGCCGGCAGCGACCAGATCGACATCGATCCGCTCATGGATGATCCATTGGCATTTGTCGTGGGCGAACGCCATCCCCTGGCCGGTGCCACCCGCATTAGCATCGGCGATCTGCGGGACCAGGCGCTGATACTGCTATCGCCTGAATACAATTCCCGCCAGTTGATAGACGCCACGTTCCGCCGGCACGACATCCAGCCACGCATAGCCATGGAAATGAACGCGGTCGAACCCGTGCTGTCCACCGTGCGCCTGAGCAAGCTTGCCACCATACTGTCGGCCAACCTGGCCAGGCAATGGCCAGGACTGCGGGTGGTGGAATTGCATCCGACCATGATGCGCACAGTCGCGTTTTTCACCCGTCACAACAGCATCTTGCCGGCCGCCGCCCGCGCCTTCGCCGAAGCGATCAGATTGAAAATCCGCGGCGACAAGCGCGCGCTGAAACGTAATAGGAAGCCACGCTGAGAGATTTCAGCGAGGCTTCCGCGCCGTTTACCGATCCACTGTATCGACGTAGCACCGCATGATTAGTGCCCTTGCTTATCCGGGTCGACCCACATATCCACGATGCGGCCGTCCTGGTCGATCTGGATCGTGACTCGGCCAGGCTCGAGGCCGTTCGCAACCGGGCCGACGACCATCCGCAATTTACGTCCGATCAAACCGCCCAGCAGGAAGGTCACGACCTGAGGATGAATCGGTATCGACAGGCTGCCCAGTTCCGTCCTGGACACTTGGCCGCTTTTCCACGGCCATGGGAAATCGCCGCCGCCATGGTCGCCGTTGGTGCGAATTGCTGTTGCCTGATTCATCGTGCGCTCCCGTTGTGCCCTCCCGTCCGTCGACGGGTCCAGGTGCCGACGAGTGTCCAACTGCTTGTCCTTCAAAGATAGCTAGGCAATTGTCCTAGCCCAAAAGCGAACGGTCGTATGCCCTAAACCACCCCGCCGATACGCGGCTTGGCCGCCCTCTTCGTTTATCGTTGTCGCGTTTCCCGCGCCGGGCCATGTAGGAGTTCGCATGCAACTGCGTCACCTGCGGTACTTCGTGAAAATCGTCGAAGCAGGCAGCCTGTCGCGGGCGGCGGCCCTGATTCCGGTTGCCCAGCCGGCGCTCAGCCAGCAGATGGCCGAACTGGAGGACGAACTGGGCGTCGCGCTGCTGCATCGCAGTGCGCGCGGCGTGCGTCCCACGGCCGCCGGCGATGCCCTTTTCGCGGAGGCCACCGCCATCCTGCGCCAGGTGGAACGCATTCCGGATATCGTGCGGTCGCACGGCAACCAGGCCCATGGCGTGGTGCGGCTCGGCATGTCGTCGACGCTGGCATCCTTTCTGGCGGGCACGCTGATGGAATCGTGCCGGGCATCCTTGCCGACCATCAATTTGCGTTTCACCACGGGCGGCAGCGCGCAGCTGACCGAACGCGTTCGCACGCATACGCTGGATATCGCATTGGTGTTCGAGGACGAGGCGCTGGCGGGCTTTGTGCGCCAACCGCTATTCCGGCAGCGCCTTTACGTCATACGCAACCGCAAGGGAGGCCGCCCGCCGGCCGCCGTCGGGCTGAACGCGCTGGCCAATACGCGGATGATCCTGCCCGCGCAACCGAACACGCTGCGTGCGCTGCTGGTCCGGACGGTCAGCGCGGAAGGCATCACGCCGCGCGCACTGCGATGCAGCAGCGCGACGCCCAGTTCGTCCTCCAGTTCGGC
>DATJHN010000416.1:0-19763 GCA_035493915.1 Bordetella sp. | reverse complement strand
GTCCGCTTCCACATTGAGCCATATGATGCGCGCACTGGAACAGCGGCTGGGTTTGCGCCTGTTCCACCGCACCACGCGCAGCGTCGCGCCGACGGAGGCGGGGGCGCGCTTCTTCCATAATCTGGCGCCCATCCTGACCGACCTGGACCAGGCATTGATGGATGTCGGAACGCTCAGCGAGCAGCCCTCGGGCAGTGTCCGCATCAATGCAGCGGAGCCGGCGGCGCGCATCCTGATGGAACGCATCGTGCCGACCTTCCTGGAGCGCTATCCCGGCATCCATGTCGACCTGGTCGTGGAAGGGCGCCTGGTCGACATCGTGGCCGAAGGCTTCGATGCGGGCGTCCGGCTGGGCGAATCGTTGCCGCAGGATATGGTGGCCGTGCCCTTCGGCGGCGACGGCCGGCTTATCTGCGTGGCCTCGCCCGAGTATCTGGAGCGCGCGGGCACGCCGCGTACGCCGGACGAACTTGCCGGGCATCCCTGCATACGGTTTCGTCTCCCCAGCGGCAAGATGTACCGGTGGGAGTTCAAGCGCCACGGCCAGGAATTGAAATTCGAAGCCACCGGCCCGATCACGCTGGACAACATGGGCTTGATGGTGGATGCGGCGATCAAGGGCCTGGGCGTCGCATTCGTCTGGGACGACGCGGCCAAGCCGGCGCTCGACAACGGCAGGCTGGTCGCGATCCTGGACGATTGGACGCCGCCCTTCGACGGCCATTATCTGTATTACCCCAGCCACCGTCTGGTCCCGGTAGGGTTGCGCGCCTTCGTGGACGTCATCAAGGACGTGGAGCGCGATGCGGGGCGGCAGCGGGGCGCGGACGCCGGCAAGACCGGCCAACGCCGCTCGACCGCCGCAAACGGCTCAAGCACTGGAAACTGATTGCCTTTCCGCGTTCTGGTACAGTCACTAAGAGTCCACATAGTCTGTCCCCTAATTATGTGTGGGCGCTCCCACCCCGGGCGCCGTCACGTCGCCATGCGGGAATCGTTTCCTCCGTGCCACTATCGAGAGACTAATGACGAGCGACTACAAGACGCTGTTGGACGCTTTGCGCGAAGAGCAAGGCGAGATTGTTCAATCCTGGTTGGCGGAAGCGCAAATCAATGAGCCGGCCGCGCGCCGCGCCGCGCAGACCGAAGCGGACGACGTTGTGCGCGTGTTGCGTGATGCACTGGAAAAGGGCAGCGATCCCGCGGTCTTCGAGTCCGGCGCGGCATGGGCTCCCCTGCGGGAAACGCTGGCCGCCTTGTCGAAATCCCGCGTGGCCAAGGGCGAGACGGTGGCCGATACCAGCCGCTTCGTGCTGGCGCTGAAAAAGCCGCTGTTCGAAACGCTGCTGCGCCGCCTGGGCAAGGATCCGGCAGCCATGTCGACCGCCCTGTGGGCCTTGTCCGCCGCGGTTGATCAAATGGCCCAGTACACGGCTACCACGTATATGCTGGCACGCGAAGAGGTTATCCGCCGCCAGCAGGAAGAATTGCTCGAACTATCGACGCCGGTGGTCAAGCTGTGGGAAGGCATCCTGGCGGTGCCGATGATAGGCGTACTGGACAGCAGCCGCACCCAGCTGGTCATGGAGACCCTGCTACAGAGCATCGTCGACACGGGATCGTCCCTGGCGATCATCGACATCACCGGCGTACCGACCGTGGATACCTTGGTGGCACAGCATCTGCTGAAGACCGTCAGCGCGATCCGGCTGATGGGCGCGGATTGCATCATCAGCGGTATCCGGCCGCAGATCGCGCAGACCATCGTGCATCTGGGGATCGATCTGCAGGGGGTCCAGACCAAGGCGACGCTGGCCGATGCGCTGGAACTGGCGCTGCGCCAGACGGGCTGGCGCATGAACCGGGACAAGTGAAAACATGGATCGCATTCCTATCTTGCGCATGGGCGATACGCTGCTGGTGACCATCCAGGTCGATATGCAGGACCAGACCGCGGTGACGCTGCAGGACGATCTGTCCGCGCAAATCGCCAAGACCGGTGCCAGCGGTGTGATGATCGATATTTCAGCCCTGGAGATCGTCGATTCCTTCGTCGGGCGCATGCTGACCACTATCTCGGGTATCGCCCGTATTCTTTCCGCGACCATGGTGGTGGTGGGCATGCAGCCGGCGGTGGCGATCACGCTGGTCGAATTGGGTCTGTCCCTGGAGGGCGTGAAAACGGCGCTCAACGTCGAGCGCGGCATGGAGATGCTGCGGTTGTCCCGCCAGGAGAGCGCTTTTGACCGTTGAGCCAACCGGGACATTGCCACTGGAGTCCGAGCAAAACATCGTGGCCAGCCGGCAGATGGTGCGCTCGCTTTGCCAGGAGCTGAAATTCTCGCTGGTGGAGTTGACCAAAATGGTCACCGCCACCAGCGAGCTGTCGCGCAACACGCTGATTCACGGTGGCGGCGGCCACATGCGCTGGGAGTTCGTCGAACACAACGGCAAGCGCGGTTTGCGGCTGCACTTCGAGGACCAGGGACCGGGCATCGCCGACGTCGCCGCGGCGCTTTCGGACGGCTGGACGACCGGCAATGGCATGGGGCTGGGGTTGCCGGGCAGCAAGCGCCTGGTCAACGATTTCGAGCTTGAAACCGAGCCTGGTCGGGGCACACGCGTGAGCATCACAAAGTGGAAATAGTCTCCGGCTGGACCCACAGGGCGTTTCCCATCGACGATGCCAGCCGCATCGGCGAGGCCCGCAGGTACGCCGCGCAGGCGGTCGAGCCCCAGCAATGGACGGAAGAAGATGCGGGCCGGCTGGCGCTGATCATCACCGAACTGGGATCCAATCTGCATCGGCATGCGCGCAATGGCAGATTGCTGATCGCGCCGCGGCCCGACACAGCGGAAATGGAAGTCATCGCGATCGACGATGGACCAGGCATCGTCGATCTGTCTTTGTCGATGCAGGACGGCCATTCGTCCGGAAGCACGCCCGGTACCGGCCTGGGCGCGATCAGGCGCCTGGCCGACGACTTTGATATCCATTCCTCGGTACCGGCGGGAACAGTCACCGTTGCCTGCGTACGCAAGGGCCGGGCAGCGGCAAGGCCGGCCAATCCCTTACTGCAGATCGGTGCCATCTGCCTGCCGGTCGCTGGCGAAACCGTGTGCGGCGACGCGTGGGGGGCGACGATCCATGCGGACGGTTGCGCCCTGATGATGGCCGACGGACTGGGGCATGGGCCGGAAGCCGCCAAGGCCTCGCAGGCGGCGCTGGCGGTGTTCCGCGCGAGCCCTGGGGCCGAGCTGCGCGATACCGTGCAACGCGCGCATGCCGAGCTGCGTACAACCCGCGGCGCCGCGCTTTGCATCGCGTCGCTGGACAGCGCCACCGTGACCTATACGGGTGCCGGCAATATCATCGGCCGCGTCCTTTCAGGCACGTTCGACAAATCGATCGTCACCCAGCATGGCACGGCAGGTCTGCAAATTCGCACGCCCCAGTTGGCCACGATCGACATGCCTGAGCATGCCTTGCTGATCCTGCATAGCGATGGCATAGAAACGCGCTGGAAGGGCGAACTTCTCTGGCCGGTGTTGCAACGTTCTCCCACGCTCGTGGCAGCATTGCTTTTGCGCGATCATGCGAGGCATCGAGACGATGCCACCGTCGTGGTCCTGCGTCGCAAAGGGTAGCCAGATGGACTCACAGAACCCACCGACACCGCCGAACCTGGAAAGCTGCCTGAGCGCGCTGGAGGCCAGCCGCCGGGAAGTCGACGAATTGCGCGCGGAGATCGAGGAAACCAACCGCGGCGTCGTCGCGCTGTACGCGGAACTGGATTCCCAGGCAGCGCAGCTGCAGCGGGCCACCGATCTCAAGAGCCGTTTCCTGGCCTACATGAGCCATGAGTTCCGCACGCCCATCGGCGCGATGCGCAGCATTACGCGCCTGCTCATCGACAAGATGGATGGTCCCTTGACCGCCGAACAAGAGAGACAGGTAGGCTTTATCGAGGCGACGGCCACCGAGTTGAACGAAATGGTGGACGACCTGCTCGACCTGGCCAAGATCGAGGCCGGCCACGTGGACATCTCGCCGGCCTGGTTCGAGATGGTCGATCTTTTCTCCGCGCTGCGCGGCATGTTCAAGCCGGTGCTGACCAATCCCTCCACTATCCTGGTTTTCGAGGAACCGGTCGGGATCCCGAAATTGTTCACCGACGATCGCAAGCTGTCGCAAATCCTGCGCAACTTCATTTCCAATGCCTTGAAGTTCACACCGCACGGCGAGGTGCGGATATCGGTGGCACAGGTGGGCGACGATCACGTCAGGTTTTCGGTTGCCGATACCGGTATAGGCATCGCGGCCGAACATCATGCGGCGGTTTTCGATGACTATTCGCAGGTAGATTCGCCCGTGCAGAAGCGATTGCGCGGCACCGGCCTGGGTCTTGCGCTCAGTAAACAGCTGGCCACGCTGCTGGGCGGGCGGGTCGAGCTGGTCAGCGAGCTGGGCAAGGGTTCGGTGTTTTCCGTAGTGCTTCCGCTACGCATGGATACGGCTGCTTCGCCGCAGGAGTAAAAAATGACGGAGGATCCGGTAATCAGCACGACGATCGAGCGGTCGCAACATACCATTCTGGTCGTGGACGACCATCCCACCACGCGCTATGCGACCTCGCGCGTCATCCGTGCCGCGGGTTTCCAGACGATGGAGGCCAGTACCGGAACGGAAGCGCTCGTTCTGGCCAGGGGCCGCGTATCCGCCGTCGTACTGGACGTGCACCTGCCCGATGTCAACGGTTTCGAAGTCTGCCGGGAGCTGCGCGCGGACATCGCCACGACCACGCTGCCCGTGGTGCATTTATCGGCGACCTTCGTCCGGAACGAGGACAAGGTCATGGGGCTGGATGCCGGCGCGGATGCCTACATGATCCACCCGGTCGAACCACCCGTGCTGATCGCCACGCTGCAGGCGCTGATACGCGCGCGCATGGCGGAAGACCGCATGCGCGGCAGCGAAGCACGCTTTCGCGCCATCTACGATCAGGCGCCGAGCGGCATGGCGCTGATCGACGATGATGGAAAGTTCGTGGATGTCAATCCCGCTTTGGCCGCGATGCTGGACCGGAGCCGGACTGAACTGATAGGTCAACCTGTAAGCCAATTCACGCCACATGACTGGATCGGGTTTGTGCAGGGCCAGACCGCGCATCTCGGCGACGGCACGGTTTCCTGGAAAGGCGAGTTTCCGCTGCTCAAACGGGATGGCTCGCCCGTTCGCCTCGAATGGACGATGTCGGGCCAGATCGAGCCGGGTTTACGCGTGGGCATCGCGCAGGACGTTTCCGAACGTTTTGAATTGGAACGCCGCCGGCGCGAAGTCCTGGAGCGCGAACAGGCGGCACGCGCGGCCGCGGAGCATCAAAGCCGCACAAAGGATGATTTCGTCGCCGTGCTGTCGCATGAACTGCGCAACCCGCTGAATACCATAGGCGGGTGGGTGCATCTGCTGCGCAAGGGGGCCCGGACCCCGGAGCAATTGGACAAAGGCCTGATTGCCATCGAGCGCAGCGTGCAGGCGCAGGCGCGCCTGATTTCAGACATTCTGGACGTGTCGCGCATCAGTTCCGGCAAGCTGCGCCTGCACCGGGAATGGGTGCAGCCCGGCGCGCTGGCGGCCGAATCGATCGACACCTTGCGTGCCTCGGCGTCCGCCAAGCATCTGGAAATTCTATATCTGCCCAGCGGCGCGGATGAACCGGCATGGCTGGATGGCACGCGTTTCCAGCAGATCGTCTGGAACCTGGTATCCAATGCGATCAAGTTTTCCAACGAGCAAAGCCAGATCATCGTTGAGTTGACACGTCAGAAGAACGAACTGCAATTCACGGTCAAGGACTTCGGCCGCGGTATCCGACGCGATTTCATGTCGCATCTTTTCGTGCGCTTCACGCAAAGCGAATCGCCCGACAGCCGCCTGCATGGCGGCCTGGGATTAGGCCTTTCCATTGTGAAGAACCTGGCCGAACTGCACGGTGGTCGTATCACTGCCGAAAGCGAGGGAGAGGGCAAGGGCGCGACATTCCGTGTATCGCTGGATATGATTTCCGCCGAGGACGCGCTCGCGCATGCCACCCTGCCGCCCGGGGCGGGTGCGCAGGATATCTCGGACATTCGGCTCAATAATCTGGATGTCCTGGTCGTGGAAGACAATGCGGACGCGCGCGAGATACTTGTCCTGGTGCTTTCCGAAGCGGGCGCGGACGTGCGGGAGGCGGCGGACTACGATACCGCCCTGGAACTGGCCCATGAAAAGTGGCCGGACGTACTCGTCAGCGATATCGGCTTGTCCGGCCGCGATGGCTATGAATTGATGCGCGCACTGCGCCAATGGGAAAGCCGCGGCGGAAAAACCAGGATTTTCGCGGTGGCGCATACCGCATTCACCCGGCCGCAGGATAACGAAAAAGCCACCGATGCGGGCTTCGATGCCCACCTTGGCAAACCCTTGCAGCCGCACGCGCTATTGACGCTGATCGGCGCGCGGCCGGCGTAGCAACAGCGCGTACACGATCGCGTTGCCGCCCAGCAGCAGGCCCGCCAGCAGGGCTTGCGTGGCGCGTGTCAGTGCGGGCGGATAGATCAGCGGTGCAAGATAGTGCTGGATAAAGTCCCCGCTGTAGGGCTGCATGCCGGCCTGCGCACGCAAGGCGTTTTCCAGCGGTGTCAGCGGGCAGATCCAGCCCATGCCGGCAACCAGCGCACCCCAGGCGAGCGCCGGCAGATGCAGCCAGATCAACCAGCGTTTCCAAAAAACCGCCAGCCCGCCCAAAATGACCCATGCGATAAAAAGCGCGTGCGCGATCAGGACGGCGTCGGCAAGAATGCGATAGGTCATGCGAATGCCATCATCTGTTGGCGATGCAATGAAAGGAAAAGATTCAGCAGGAACCCACAGGCCCCAAAGCGCTCTTACCCCATCTTACGCGCCGCGTAGCCGCGATGCGGCGCACGATACATGGCTATGCGTTGTTACGTTCGTGGGCACGGCGCTTGCACACGTAGTCCCTCGGTCGAAATCATCCCGTAAGCGGGTTAGCATTAGTGGACGCGCGCATCGCGCGGCGGAGTAAAAATGGCAAAGATCATGGTGGTTGATGACGAGGCCGCCTTGGCGAGAGTGGTGCGCGAGATCCTCAGCGGCGCGGGCCACACGGTATACGTGGAAAACGATGGCCTTACCGCCTTGACCCGGATGCTGGAAATCCAGCCCGACCTGGTTGTATCCGACGTCATGATGCCCGGCATGGGCGGCGCGTCGCTGTTGACCGCCATGCGCGATAACGCTTATCTGGAACAGGTGCCGGTCATCGTCATGAGCGGCCTGCCAGAAGAATCGGTGATCGATACATGCCCCCGCTATTCCGCTTTCATCTCCAAACCTTTCGATCTATCCGTCATCGTGGACACCGTTGATCGCGTGCTCCGTACCGCGGCCTAGGGTTCACGCATCAACATCGTCCTGATGTCTTCATCCTAGGGTTTCCGTTATCCGCTCTGCCCAGTCATCCGGTATTAAATTGGCGCACGCAAGGAGGCAACATGGAATTGCGCCAGCTTCGCTATTTCGTCCGCGCTGTGGAAATGGGCAGCATCAGCCGGGCGGCCAATGACCTGCATACGGTCTCTTCCACCCTTAGCCAGCAGATCAGCCGCCTGGAAAGCGCACTGTCCACGCGTTTGCTGCAACGCACCGCGCGCGGAGTGGTGCCAACCGAGGCGGGCCTGGAGTTTTTCCGCGAAGCACAATTGGCCCTGCGCCACGCGGAACAGGCGGCCGCCGTGGCGCAGCAGGCGCGCGGCTCCGGACGCGTCAGCATCGGCCTGGCACCCAGCACGGCGGCGGTGCTGGGGTTGCCCGTGCTGAAATCCATGCACGAACGCTACCCGGACGTGCGCGTGCACCTGGTGGAGAGCCTGTCCGGCCACTTGTCCAGCATGCTCAACGCGCGGCAGATCGATCTGGCCGTGCTGTTCGACATCGATGCCGCCTGGCGCTGGAACGTGATGCCGATGGTGGAAGAAAAAATCTACCTGATAGAACGCGCGGATTCGCCGCCCATCGCGGGGTCCGCCAAACGCATCAGTATGGCTCAGTTGAAAGACGTACCGCTGATCGTGCCCAGTCCCATACACGGCCTGCGGAGTACGCTGAATGCAGCTTTCGCGCGCGCCGGCGTCAAGCCTTTGATTGCAACGGAAATCGACTCACTGGGCATGCTGATCGACGCCATCGATTACGGCCTGGGGGCGACGCTGCAGCCCTGGGCCGCCGTCGCTCGTTTCACCGATGCGCGCCAGCGCTTTCGCCTGACCGAGATCGAAGGCGTGGTGCGCGTGAACTCGCTATGTTGCCTGTCCGATGACGAATTGCCCGTGCCCGCACTAGGTGCGCGCATCATCGTGGCGGACTGCGTGCGCGGCCTGATGCGCACCGACAGTTGGTTCGGCGCGCGCTCGACCCTTCACGATTCGTGATACCGCCATGCCCAAACGTGGGCTTATCGGTGCCGGATCGCCTTCCTAGAATGTCTCTCACCATAACAAGCCCCGATATTCCAGGCCGCATCGGATATCGGCGCGAAACGGAGGATGGACAGACATGGGAAACCTGCGTGATCGTACCGCCATCATCGGCGTGGGCAACAACGAGTACCAGCGCATGGGGGCATCGGTCAGCCCGCTGGTGCCGCTGGCCACCGCCTTCAAGAATGCCCTGGAAAACGCCGGCCTGGAACGTGACGACATCGACGGCATACTGGTAAACATCGGCACGCCGTTCGGTGTCGACTATGACCAGGTCAGCGAGGCCTTCGGCCTGGATATCCGCTTTTCGGACCAGACATGGACGCACGGCCGGCAGATGTCCGCCGTGCTGGGACATGCGGCCATGGCGGTGGACGCCGGCCTGGCGAACTACGTGGCCTGCGTCTGCTCGATCAACTGGGCGCGGGCGGGCACCGTGGGCGCGCAGGGGCAATTCCAGGACGACCGCGAAATCGGCGGAGCGCACTTCGAGCATCCGCACTATGGCATGACGTCGCCTGGCGGCGCCTGGGCCATGGCGGCGCGCAAGTACTTCGATCGCTATGGCGCCAGCAGCGAGGACCTGGCCGAAGTCTGCGTGGCCATCCGCAATCATGCACTGCGCAATCCGCAGGCGGTAATGAAGAAGCCGCTGACCGTGGAGGAGCACCAGTCCTCGCGCTACGTCTGCGAGCCCCTGCACCTGTTCGATTACTGCCAGACCATAGGCGGTGCCTGCGTGGTGATCGTGACCACCGCGGACCGTGCCAAGGACGGTCCGCACAAGCCCGTATACATCACAGGCATGCAGGGTATGTGCGCCGGCCGCGCGGAAGCCACCGGCTCGCGTCCCGGGCTGGGCATCCATCAGCAGGATGAGTCGTATCCCGTGCCGCATCCGAAAGACCTGCGCATTTATGAGATGGCGGGCGTGGACCGCAAGGATATCGACGCGTTCTATACCTATGACGCCATGTCGTCGATCGTGTGGATGTCGCTGGAGCGCTTCGGTTTCTGCAAGGCCGGCGAGGCCTGGGAATTCGTCAAGAACGGCCGCATCGGACCCGGCGGCGAGCTGCCCGTGAATACCAACGGCGGCCTGCTGTCGGAGGCGCATGTCTCCGGCTGGAACCACATCTGCGAGATGGCCAGGCAACTGCGCGGCGAATGCGGGGAACGTCAACTCGACAATCCCAGGTTCCTGCAATGGGGCACCAATCGCGGCGATTCGCTCATCCTGAGGAGTTAACAGCCATGCATGCCAGCGTCGACTACACGAAAGGGCAGGATATCGCCAAGCCGCTGCCCGCCATCTCGGATTTCAACCGTCCCTTCTGGGAAGGCACGCGCCTGGGCGAATTCCGCCTGCAGCACTGCAACAGCTGCGGCAAGGTGTGGGCGCCGAACGGCCCGGTCTGCCCTCATTGCTTCAGCGACGACTACCGCTGGGACAGGATGAGCGGACGGGGAACGATCGCCACCTGGGTCGTGTTCCACAAGCTGTACCACCCCAGCTTCGCGCGCGACCTGCCGTACAACGTGGCCTTCATACAGTTGGAGGAAGGGCCGCGCATCATCGCCAACGTCGTGGGCGCGTCCAATGACGAACTCAGGATAGGCATGCCGGTGGAGGTGACGTTCGACAAGGTGAACGAGGAGGTCACCATACCCAGGTTCCGGCCTTCCCAACGTTAGCCGCACCGCAGGACCGCTGTATCCATACGCTATACCCATAAATAAATGCTGTATCGCCGCGCGCCTGCCGCGCGCGGCAACCGACGGCGGCTTCGGCCGCCGCATCGGAGGAGACGACGATGACAACGCAACAGCTTGCTGCCTACGTGGCGGGCAGTGACGCGCGCGCCATTCCAGCGCGTGTGCTGGAGAACGCCAAGCGCCTGCTGCTGGACGGCATAGGTTGCCTGCTGGCGGGAACGCGCGGCGCACCGGCCGCCATGGCCGCGCGCATGACGGCGCATCTGAACAGCGGCGCGGGCCGCAGCACCATCATGGTGGACGGCACACGGGCGTCGGCGCGCGACGCCGCCTTCGTCAACGGTATTACGCTGTACAGCGTGGGCGTCAACGATATCCACAAGGCTTCCGGTTCGCATCCAGGCGGCTGCGTCATTCCCGCATTGCTGGCGGTCGCCGAATGGCAGCGTTCGCCCGGCGATGCCATGCTGGCGGCCATGATCGCCGGCTATGACGTCATGGGCCGGCTCGGCAGGGCAAGCATGCCGGCGCATCGCGAAAGAGGCTTCCATCCCACCGGTACCTATGGCACCTTCGCGGCGACGGCGGCGGTGGGACGGCTGTTAGCGCTGGATCCCGGCACCTTGGCGTCCGCGCTGGGCATCGCCGGCAGCCAGGCCGCGGGGCTGGTGGCCTTTCAGACAGACGGTTCGTTGACCATGGTTTTCCACGCCGGGCGCGCCGCGCAGAATGGCGTCGAATCCTGCCTGCTGGCGCGCGAAGGCTACACCGGCCCGCATGCCGTGCTGGAAGATCCGCACGGAGGCTTCCTGCCATCGACGGCGGCGGAGTACCGGCCGGATGCGCTGACGCATGCGCTGGGTGAATTCTTCGAGGTCGAGGACACGACCTTCCGGCCGTTCTACGGTTGCACCTATACGGTCGCCGCGTCCAGCGCGACCCATGAAATCCTGCAACGCCATCCGCGCCGGACGGCCGAGGATGTGGCGCGCATCGTCGTGCGCTGCCACCCCATCGTCGAGGATGAAGTCGGCGACCCGGACCCGCGCACGCTGCTGGCCGCGCGGCTGAGCATGCAGTTCAACCTGGGACTGGTGCTGGCGCGCGGCGATGTGATGGTCGGCGACGTCGGCGACGACGATCTGTGGGATCCGCGGGTGCGCCGGCTGTTCCCGCTGATTGCTTTCGAGACCGACGACAGCATGCCGCCGTGGGCCAGCGCGGTGTCGGTGCATTACGCGGACGGCACGGCCGATTCCGCGCAAGCCTATGCCCCAAAGGGCGACCCGGCCAACCCCATGACGTGGGACGACACCGAAGGCAAATTCCACCGGCTGGTCGAGTCGGCGGGTGGCGCGCAAGGGCTGGACCGGATCGTGCAGGCAGTGCGCGCGCTGGAGACCATCGATGGCCGCACGCTGGCCGGCCTGATCGACGCATCCGCGCGCAGCATGGGCGCGGCCGGCCAGGAACGGCGCGGCGTGGCATAGCGCAGGCAGAACGCGCGGACTATCCCAAGGGGGTGAATCATGAAGCGCATGGCCCATTGCATCAAAGCCGTCGCCCGTCTCGCGATCTCGATCGCGGCCGGGGCGGGGCTGGCCTGGCACGCGCCAGGCATGGCGCAGAACTGGCCGGACCGGCCGGTGAAGATGATCGTGGCCTTCCCGCCCGGCGGCGGCACGGATATCGTCGCGCGCATCGTGGCGCAGCGCCTGACCGTCATGTGGGGCCAGGCCGTCGTCGTGGACAACCGCCCCGGCGCCAGCGGCAACCTGGCCTTCGGCATATTGGCCAAGTCACCCGCCGACGGCTATACGCTGGGCGTCACGACGCCGGAACAGGTCATCGCGCCCAGTCTTTACAACGACCTGTCCTTCAACATCCTGAAGAGTTTCACGCCCATCACGATGATGGCGCGGCTGCCGCTGATCCTGGTCGCGGGCAATTCCTTCGGGCCCAACACCATAGGCGAAACCCTGGCCCTGGCCAAGGCGAACCCGGGCAAGGTGAATTTCGCGTCCACCGGCATAGGCGGTCCGGCGCATCTCGCGGTGGAACTGCTGATGAAGCAGGCGGGCGTGAAGATGACGCACATCCCCTACAAGGGCAGCGCGCCCGCCTACACGGACCTGATGAGCGGACAGGTGCAATTCCTGTCGAACAACATCGTCTCCACCATGCCGCTGGTGCAGGCCGGCAAGCTCAAGCCCCTGGCCGTGACCAGCGCCGAGCGCTCGCCCGTCGCGCCCGATGTGCCGACCGTGGCGGAATCCGGCCTGCCGGGCTTCGACGTCAATGTCTGGTATGGCCTGCTCGCGCCGGCGGGCACGCCCGCCCCGGTGATCGCCAAGATCGCGCGGGATGTGCAGGCGGTCCTGAAAGAGCCGGACGTGCGCAAGCAACTGCTGGCGCAGGGAGCGCAGCCCGTGGGCGACGCGCCCGCCCACTTCGGCCAGACCATGAAGCAGGAAGTCGCCCTGTGGGCGGACGTCATCCACGCATCGAATATCAGCATCGCGGCGGCGCCGCAATAGGCAGCATGGGTCACGGAACTCCGTGGCCGCAACCCAACAGCGGGGACAAGCATGAAACTGAATCTCGAGGAAGCCCGCGGCCTGGCCGTCGATGCCTTGCTGGCGCTGGACATCGACGAGGCCGGGGCCGAAATCACCGCGGACCATCTGGTCGACGCGGCGATGCGCGGAGTGACGTTCGGCGGCTTGCCGCGCATCCTGGCCATCCAGGAGCGCATGGCGCAGTCGGGTGATCATCGCCAGCCGATCGCGACGGTGCGGGAAACGCCGACCTCGGCCTTGCTGGATGGCGGCGACAACGTAGGCTACATCGTCGCGCACCACGCCACGCGGATGGCCGTCGACAAGGCGCGCAAGCATGGCCTGGCCATCGTAGGCGCCAATAACACCTGGTACACCGGCCTGTTCGCGTACTACATGGAAATGGCCACGCGCAGGGGACTGGTGGCCTTCGCCATCGGCAACGGTCCCGCGATGGTTGCGCCGGAAGGCGCCACCGAAGCCCGCCTGGGCACCAATCCCATCTCCTTCGGCTTTCCGTCGCAAGGCGATCCGGTCATCTGGGACATCGGCACCTGCTCCATCATGCAAGGCGAACTGATGCTGCATAAGCGCATCAACGAACCCTTGCCGGAAGGCGTCGCGCTGGACAAGGAAGGACGTCCCACCCGCGATGCGGCGGCGGCGCTGGAAGGCGCCATCAAGGCCTGGGGCGGGCACCGGGGCTCCGGCTTGTCGGTGGTGGTGCAGATGCTTGGGGCCATGTGCGACGTGCCCGTGATATCGCCGGGCATCCGCCACATGGCGTACCTGGTCGTGGTGGTCGATCCCAAGCTGTTGATGCCGCTGGGCGATTATCCGGCGCGCGTGGCCGAACTGGCGAACGCAATCCGCGGCGCCCGGCCGGAAACCCCCGGCGCGCCGGTGCGCATGCCGTTCGACCGTTCGGCGCAAACGCGCCGCCAGGCCCAGGCGCGCAATGAAATCGAAATTCCCGACGTGGTGTATCAGTCGCTGTTGAAGCTCAGGCAGGCCAGGCCCGCCTGACGCCGCCGCGCCAGGCGCATACCGGAAAAGGAGAAGGGGATGACATCCATCGTTTCATGGTCCATGCGCGCCGTGGTGCCGCTGGCGCTGGCCCTGGCGGCCAGCCTGCCGACCGCCGCCGCGGCGCAGGAAGAGAAAGAAGTCGTCATCGCCGGCTACGGCGGCACGATCGAACAGTTCATGCGCAACGACATCATTCCGGAGTTCCAGAAGAAAACCGGCATCAAGGTCACTTACGTGGTGGGCACGGCCTTTACCAACTATGCCAAGGTCACCGCCGCGCGCAACCGGCCGAATATCGATATCTATTGGTCCAACGAGTTGACGCACGTGGCGGGCAAGCAGCAGGGCCTGTACGAGAAACTGGATCCCAAGATCGTTACCCATTTGCCCGATGTCTACGACGTGGCCAAGGATCCGGACGGCATCGGCGTGGGCAGCTACATTTTGGCAACCGGCATCGTCTACAACACCAAGGCCCTGAAGGACGCGGGCATCCCGCCGCCCACGTCCTGGAACGATCTGTGGAATCCCAAGCTGAAGGGCAAGGTGGTGCTGTATTCCTTCGGGGTTGCGTATTCGCAGGACCTGATCGCGCTGATGGCGCGGCAGGCGGGCGGCACCGAGAAGGACGCGCGGCCCGGCATCGACAAAATAAAGTCGCTGCGCCAGTCGGGCAATCTGACGCAGTTCGCCTCCAGTCCGGCCGAACTGGACAACTCGCTGGTGCAGGGCCAGTCGTGGATCTCGGTGAACGGCAGCGCCCGCGCCTACATGCTGAAAGAGCAGGGCGCGCCCATCGACTTTGCCTTTCCCAAGGAAGGTGCCGGCTACTTCACCAACTACTTCGACATCATCAAGAACGCGCCGCATCCCAAGGCGGCGCAGATCTTCGTCGATTACCTGATCAGCCCCGAGGCGCAACTGCTGATCGCCAAGGGCACGGTGGCCGCGCCCGTCAACAGCAAGGTGCAGGTGCCCGATCACCTGAAGGGGCAGATACCCAGCCTGGAGCAGATCCAGCACATGGTGCGCATCGACCGCGTCGAAATGAACCGGCAACTGGACCAGTGGTCCGCGATGTGGGACCGCGAAATCGAGGCACGCCAGTGAACGCGGCACCCGCGCCGGCAGACTTGAAGGGCGGTGTGGCGCCGCCGGGCCGCGCCGCTGCCAGCGGCGGCGCGCCATGGGGGCACACCGACATGCCGCAACCGGGGCGTCCCAAGGCGGCACGCTCCCTCGGTGGGCGGGACGCCACCGGCAGCGGCGTCTCATTGGGACTTGGCCAGGCGAACGCGAAGACCATGGCGCCGGCGCCGCGCCGGCCGCGCGGGCGGCGGCCCGTCGTCTTGCTGCTGCTGTTGCCCGCGACCGTACTGTTCGTCGTGTTCTTCCTGATGCCGCTGGCCGTGCTGGTGATCAACAGCTTCTACGACTACAGCCGCCTGGGCGGCATCGTCCAGACCTTCACGCTCAAGAACTACCTGAGCATCTTCGGCGATATGTACTACCTGGAAATACTCGGGCGGACGCTGCGGCTGGCGCTGTTCGCCGCGCTGGCCGCGCTGGCGCTGGGCTATCCGGTGGCCCTGTACCTGTCGGTGGCGACGGCGCGCCAACGCGGCTGGATCATCCTGGCCGTGCTGTCGCCGCTACTGGTCAGCGTGATCGTGCGCACCTTCGGCTGGCTGATCATCCTGGGCCCGAACGGCTTGGTCGACAGCGCGCTGAAGGCGGTCGGCCTGCATATGCAGCCATTGCTGCACAGCGAACTGGCGGTAGTGATCGGCCTGGCCAATGTGCTGCTGCCCTTTCTGGTGCTGTCCATCGCGACCTCGCTGCAGGCGATCGACCCGGCGGTGCCTCTGGCGGCATCCAGTCTCGGGGCCAGCCCATGGCGGGTGTTCCTGTCGGTGACGCTGCCGCTAAGCCTGCCGGGCGTCGTGTCCGGCGTGCTGATCGTGTTTTCGCTGGCCAGCAGTTCCTTCGTCACGCCGTCGCTGCTGGGCGGCGCCAATTACAAGGTGCTGTCGACCATGATTTATCAGCAGGCCCTGGTACTGCAGAACTGGCCTTTCGCGGCGGCATTCGCCGTAACACTGGTACTGGTGGTGTTCCTGGTCCTGTTTATCCAGACGCGCGCCATCGAAGGCGGAAAATACAAGGTGGTGTTCCATTGATTACACGTACCGCCAGGCGCTGGCTGGGCGCCTTTACCTTCCTGGTCTGCCTGTGCGCGGTGGCGCCGGTGCTGGTCATCGTCATCGAGTCGCTGACCTCCGCCAATTACGTGGCCTTTCCGCCGCCGGGACTCAGCTTCAAGTGGTACGGCGAAACGCTCAAGCGGCCGGAGTTCATCGACTCCATGTTCGTCAGCCTGGCCGTGGCCCTGGCGACCAGCATCGTGTCCACGGCGCTTGGAACCTTGACCGGCATCGCGCTGGTGCGGTACTCGTTCCGCGGGCGCGGACTGCTGCAAAGCCTGTTCTCCATGCCGCTGAGCCTGCCCGGGCTGATCTTTGGCCTGGCGCTGCTGCAGTTCGTGACCCTGCGCAACCTGCCCGTAAACGGCTGGACCCTGCTGGTCGCCCACATCATCATCACCATGCCCTTTGCCATCCGCTTCGTCAGCGTGGCGCTGCTGGGGGTAAATGCAAATGTGGAGCTGGCGGCGCGCAGCCTGGGCGCCAATCCGTGGGCGGCGTTCCGCCACGTGACGTTTCCGCTGGTGCGGCCGGGAATGGTGGCCAGCCTGGTCTTTGCCTTCATCCTGTCCTTCGACGAAGTCGCCGCATCGCTGTTCGTATCCACGCCCGACGCCATGACACTGCCGGTGCGTATCTACGTCTATATAGACCAGAACTACGACCCCCTGATCACCGCCATCAGTTCGGTGCTGGTGTTCGCGGCGGTCATCGCGCTGGTCATCATCGAGCGAACCATGGGCATGGGCAAGCTGTTCGGCCTGCGCTAGCCGGCGCCGCGTACAAGCGTACAAGTACAAGGGAGAAACATATGTCGCATATCGAACTTCGGGACATCAGCAAGCGCTACGGCGATGTGACGGCGGTCTCGCATCTGTCGCTGCGGGTGGAGCAGGGCGAGTTCCTGGCCTTGCTGGGACCATCCGGCTGCGGCAAGACCACCACGCTGCAGATGCTGGCTGGTTTCGTCGAACCCAGCGACGGCGAGATCGTGATAGGCGAGCGGCCCATGTCGGGCGTGCCCTCGCACAAGCGCAATATCGGCGTGATGTTCCAGAGCTATGCCCTGTTTCCGCATCTCTCGGTATTCGACAACGTCGCGTTCGGATTGAAGATGCGCAAGGTGCCGTCCGATGAAAGCGCGCGGCGCGTGCGCCAGGCATTGGACCTGGTGCAGCTGGGCACCCTGGACCAGCGCTTCCCGCGCGAACTGTCGGGAGGCCAGCAGCAGCGCGTGGCCCTGGCGCGGGCCATCGTCATCGAACCGTCGGTGCTGCTGCTGGACGAACCGCTGTCCAACCTGGATGCCAGCCTGCGCGAACAAATGCGCTTCGAGATCCGCGAGATCCAGAAGCGGGTGGGTATCACCACCGTTTTCGTTACGCACGACCAGAGCGAAGCGATGGCGGTGGCCGACCGCCTGGTCGTTATGTCGCAGGGGCATATCCGGCAAGTCGGTACGGCCAGTGAAATCTACGAGACGCCGGCGGATGTCTTCGTCGCATCCTTTATTGGCCAGGCCAATCTGCTGCGCGGGCAGGCCCAGCGCGCCCCGAACGGCGATATCGAGCTGCGCCTTGCCGACGGCGCGGTGGTGGCGGCCAAATACGCCGACAGGGGGTACGGCGGCGGTCCGGCCACGCTGGCGCTAAGGCCGGAGGATCTGCATCTGGCATCCGATGCCCGGCCGGACACGAATCAATTGCCGGGCACGGTCACGCGGGTCAATTACCTTGGTTCGACGCTGAATATCGGCGTGCGCGCGGGCGACCACGCGCTGACGGTGCTGGCGCCGCGAGATGCCGGCATACCAGCCGAAGGTGACAACGTTTTCGTTTATTGGCCGTCGACGGCCGGGACGCTGATCGTGGAGAACGCATGAACCAGATCGATGAAGCGCCCGCATGCGCCGACCCCGGCGAACAGCGGCCGTTCTACCGCCTGTTGGGACTGCGCAGCGAAACGGGCCTGCCCCCCGGCACCTCGCGCGTGCATTTGACCGGCAAACCGGAATTCTCGAACAGCCACGGCGATATCCATGGCGGCGTGGTCGCCACGCTGCTCGATGCCGCCATGGCCGTGGCGGCGCGTTCGGCCTACACGGATGGTGAAGCCGCCACCACCGTATCCATGACCGTCAATTACCTGGAACCCGGGCGAGATGCGCTGATCGGCGAAAGCCGCCTGATCCGCGGTGGCCGCACGCTGGCCAGCCTGGAGGCCACGGTCACCGACAGCAGCGGCAAGACCATCGCCCATGCGATGGGCACCATGCGCATCATCGCGCGGCGGCGATAAGGCGCGCAGCATAGACACAAGAGGCTATCTCATGAGTGGACCATTGACAGGATTGCGCGTCGTCGACGTCAGCATCATGGCCGCCGGGCCGTGGGTCGGCGTGCTGCTGGGACAGCTGGGCGCGGAGGTCATCAAGGTAGAACCGCCCACCGGCGACGGCACGCGCTGGGTCGAGCCGCTGCAGCACGGTATGGGCACCAACTACATCTGCCTGAACCTGAACAAGCAGGACATCACGCTGGACCTGAAAAATCCCGCCGACCGCGCCCGCGCACTGGACCTGTGCGCGACCGCCGATGTGTTCGTGCAGAATTACCGCGGCGGCGTGATTGAACGGCTGGGATTGGGCTACGAGGCGCTGCGTGCCCGCAATCCCGGCATCGTCTATTGCTCCGTCTCGGGCTTCGGCGAAAACGGCCCGTTGGCCAAGGAAGCCTGCGCCGATTTCATCATGCAGGCTTACTCAGGCTTCGCGCGCTTGAACGGCCAGCCTGGCGACGCGCTGGAAGCCTTCCGCTTTTCGGGCTTTATCGATCTGACGACGTCCATCGTGGCGCTGGAAGGCGTGCTGGCCGCGCTGGTGCAACGCCGCACCAGCGGCGCCGGCCAGAAGGTGGAAGCCTCCATGCTGCAGGCCGCGCTGGAAATGCAATACACGCGCATGGCGGAAATCCTGGGCGCGGGGCAGCCTTTCCGTGCGCTGGGCAGCTGCTCGCCGGGGCTGGCGCCGGACCGCGCCTACCCCACGTTGGACGGTCAGGAAGTGTTCGTCACCGCCCACACACCCGATGAATGGCGCGGTTTCTGCGCCGCCGTCGAAATGCCGCAGATGGAGAAGGATGAGCGTTTCGCGACAAATGCGCTGCGCGTGGCGCACCGCGCAGCGCTGGATGCCGCGGTCGAGCCGGCGATCGCGGCACGCCCCGGCATCTGGTGGATGCGTGCCTTCGAACGCCAGGGGGTGCCGTGCGCGCTGCCGATGAACTTCGAGCAATTGCGCTACCACGCGCAAGTACGTGACAACGGCATGGTCGCGGATATCGAAACACCCGGATGGGGCCGCGTGGTCGTCGGCGGGCTGCCCTGGCATTTCAGCGCGACGCCCGGCGCGGTCGTGCCGCCGCCGGTGCCGGATGCGGATACCGAACGGGTGTTGCGCGAACTGCGCGAGTCGGCGCCGCCCGCCCAGCCGCCGCGGCTGGGCGACGTGCCGCGGCTGGCCGGTCTGCGCATCGTCGAACTGGCCAGCGGCGTGGCGGGCCCGATGGCGGCCTGCCGACTCGGCGACCTTGGGGCGGAGGTCGTCAAGGTGGAGTGGGGCGACGGCGACTGGATGCGCGGCTGCCCGCCCAATCTGGGAGACGGCACGGGTGCGGCGTACTTTGCGCTGAATCGCGGCAAACGGTCGCTTTGC
>DATJHN010000415.1:0-14558 GCA_035493915.1 Bordetella sp. | reverse complement strand
TCATCGCGCCCGCACCTACTGATCCAACCGAATCACCTCAGGCTTAAGCTGCAGCATCTGAGCGATCTTCCCAGCCGCCCCATCCGCCGAATCCCGATTCGTGTAGCCGGTGGCACGTATCTGCCGATAAGCATCGCCCTTGATCGTGATGGGCGTGTCCTCCACGGTGTACCCGCCTTTCTTTAGAGATTCCAGCACCGACTCCGGATGCGCGAAGATGCCTACTTGCACCGCATAGGGTCCGCTGGGCCCCGCGGTCTTGGGAGCGGGGGCGGGCGGCGTGCGCCTGGGTGTGGGAGTTGGGACAGCAGTGCGGGCAGGCGCGGCCGGTACGGGGATGACGGGCTGCTGCGGCGCCAGGTCCGGCGAGATGTCGTTTACCGGTCCCATGCAGAAGGCCACGATCTTTTGGGGGACCGAGGGCAGCGGGGCGGGCGGCGGCATGGTCGAGCCGGGCGCGGTGCCGGGCTGCAGTTCCGCCAGTCGAGCCTTGATGCCGTCCGCCTGCGCGCCCAGCGTTGCCGCCTGCGAGAACGCGCCCACCAGCGGGCCTTGTCCCTGCTGGCGGTAGGTGATCACCAGCCACTGCACGTCGGCCTGCGACATGTCGGTCTTCTGGTCGGGGAAATCCGTCGGCGTATAGCGGCGCTGGCCGCTGGCGAATTCCTTCAGGAAGTCGACGAAACCGGTCGTCCCGCTCCACTGGCGCGTCAGGTCGAAATTCGCGTAGTGGATGCGCAGCGTGGTGTCGCCGCAGCTTTGCATCGACCACGGGAATACCGCGCTGTTGGGGAAGTTCAGGTTTTCCAGATTGATCGTTCCGCTGGCGCATTGCAGGCTTAGCGTTACGCTTTGCGGCAACACGTGCGCGGTCGGATTGGTTTGCGGCGGCACCGTGTTCAAGGTTACGGTGCCCGTGGTTGCCTGCAGCTTGGCGATCTGCTTTTCCAGATCGGCTTGCTGCTGCGTCAGGCCCTGGGCCTCGTCCGCCGAACGCTTCGATTGCAGCTGCTGCGTCGCCAGTGCCACCTGGCGTAGTTGCGTCATGCTCGCGAAAGCGAAGAACTGTCCGTTCAGCGGCACCTTCTTGTCGTCGGCCGCGCGCGCCTGGAAGCGTACAGCGTCCTGATCCACGAAGTTCTTGACGTCGCCGTCCATAAAGGCCTTGACCTGGCCGCGGTCGCCGTACAGCAGCTGATTGGCCAGTTCCGAATCGGTCACGCCCTGGATCGCGCTGAGCACCGTGTTTTCCCACTGCTGCTGCAAACGGCAGCCCGCGTTGCGCGCGGCGTAGTCCAGCACGAAATCCATGGGACCTTCGGCGATGTCCCACACCACGTTCGTGCGGGTGCCCAGCGCGCCCTGCTGCTTGTGCAGGGTGTCCAGGGCGGTCTTCGCATCGATCAGCGGCACGTTCTTTACGTTGGGATCGTGGCCGTACGACCAGATCTCGACCGCCGCCTTCATCGCCGTGCCGTCGCCTTGCTGCAGCGGCGTGATGGTGTCGCGGATGCCTTTGCGATAGGCCTGCAAAAGTTGCAGCGCGGCGCTGTCGCTCTTCAGCTGGTTCAGGCCGGCGTTAAGCGAAACGCCTTGCGGCAGGGCCTTGATGACTTCCCCGCCGAAGCGCTGCACGACACCGACGTCCTGCAAGGTGCCGGTGCCCGGATCGTTGTAGGCCAGGCTGTTCAGCGCGTCCAGCTTGCCGGCCTGCACGATCCAGTCCGGCCGCGAGTTGGCGGGCAGGCGATCGCCCACGGCAGCCAGCTGGCGCATCAGCCGTAGATAGGGGTCGTTCTTGGTCAGCAAGGTCGACATGGCGGCGCGGCGGGCGGTGCCGTCGGGCAGCAGGTCGGGCACGTGCGGGAACACGTCGGTGAATTCGAACCAGGCCTCCAGGCCCGCGCTCTGGTAGTGCTGCTGGAATTCCTTGCGGCGGTCCGCCCACTCGGTGGTATCGCCGGTGGCACGGCCCAGTTCATCCAGGAAGCCCGACGCGGCGCGTTCGCCTTCCGGCGTGAGCGCGGCCGGAATGAAGGGCAGGCCGGGGCGATCGGCGATATCCCAGAAATCGGACATGCGCACGGGCTTCAGATTGCCCTGCATGTCGACCCAGGCATAGATCCAGCGCGTGGAGCGGTCCGTCAGGTTCAGGCTGGCCAGCACCTGGCGCAGGCCGCGCGATTCGTCCTTGAGCAGTTGCGGATTGCCCTGCCAGGTCAGGTAATCGCGATACATGTCGCCCAGCAGGACGCCGTCCATCGGATCGCCCAGGGTCTGGTGCGCGCTGGCCAGCAGCACGGGCAGCTCGCTGCCGGGCGCCGGCAGCGTATATACGTCGCGTCCGCGGATGGCCGCATCCAGCAGGTTCAGACGGCGCACCACGGTCTGGGCCCAGGCCGCCAGCAAGGTGTCGTTCTGACCAGTGGTCAGCTGCGGCAGGCTTTGCAGCAACAGGGGGTCGAGATCGGCGGCCAGGATTTCGCGATGGAACTGGCCGACGAAACGGTTCATCAGCGTGCGCTGGACCGTGTTGACGCGGTGCTGGAACGGCATCCAGCTCTGCTGCCAGCCCGGCCGCGAAAGCAGCGCGTGGATGGTGGCGCGTTCGCCCTGCAGGGCGTGCAGGTCGGCCGACATCGGGCCGGAGAAGTCCTGCTGTCCATAGCCCTGGACCGCCGCCATGTGCATCTGGTCGCGTGCGGTGTTGCCGGCGTGGATCAGGAATGCGCCCACCGCCACGCAGGCGCCCAGCCACGCCACGACCATTGCGTGGCGCAGCAGGCGGCGCCAGATGCGCCAGCGTTCCACCGGACGCCATGCATACCGCTGCGCCGGCAGCGCGTTGTTGAACAGGCCGGGACTGAACCAGGCCGGCTGGCCGCGGTCGCTGGCCGGCGCGTGGCCGGTCATGAACAGCCCGCGCATCAGCGGGGTCTCGGCGTAGGGCGTGGGCTGGAACGCGGTCCGCAGCACCTTGGACAGCTGCTTGGCCAGCGGCGCCATGCGTTCGGGCAGCGCGAAGGCGTCGGCGGCGGGCTTGGCGCGCACGCCCTGCAGCACGCGCAGATCGAACATGCGGTGCACGATGCTGTTGAAGGCATCGCTGATGAACTGCGTCACGCTGGCGCTGGCCGCCGGGTTCTGGAAACCCATGGCGTGATGGGTGATATCCGGTCCCAGCGCTGTCGCCCAGGCGGAAAAGCCGGGGATCGCCTGGCAGCCGGTCAGGACGACGTAGACCGGAACGCGCGCGTCATAGATGCGCGTGAGCTCGTCCAGGCGCTTGCGCAGTCCCTGGCCGGTTTCGTTCAGTTCGGCGTCGGTGCTGTCGGCCAGCCAGATCGCATTGAAGGCCAGGATCAGGCCGTTCAGCGGTTCGCGCCGGCGCGTGCGCATCATCCAGTGCAGCAGGCGTCGCCAGTTGGGGGCGTCGGGCGCCTGCTGTTCCTCGGGCATTTCGGCGGTCGGGTCCAGCACGACGCCGTTGCGCAGCAGCCACCATTGCAGCACGGCGGGATCGTCGCCCTGGCCCTGCACCGGCGCGGTGCCGGCCACGCGGCGCAGCAGTTCGTCCTTGGCCGCGTCCTTGGGGCCCAGGATCAGATACCAGGGCAGCACATACAGCGGAGAGCCGAAGCGCGACAGCCGCGATTGCTTGAGCGCCGCCAGGCCCGCGCGCCAGTCCGAATCCAGCCGCGCGGTACTGACCGTCGTCGTGCCGACCGGACGCGCCAGCCGCCGCCGCAGCCGCCAGGCCAGCCAGCGGCCGCGCAGCCACCACAGCAGCCAGACGCCGACGACGACGCCGATGAATAGCGCGACGGAACGCCACAGGGGCCAGTCCAGGTACAGGCCCAGTACCCAGCATCCCAGTGCCAGAAGGACCAGTGCCAACAACCAGGCGACGACAACAAGCAGTTTTTTGATCATTGCGGCAGCAGCGTAATCAATTCAGGTCAGGAGCCGGTGCGGCCGGCGGCGGTGATTTGCGCCGCTTCCGTGGCGACGTCGTAGTCCAGGTACAGATACAGGCCCAGCAGCGCGCACAGCGGCAGGACGATCAGGATGAAGGTCACCAGGGAGGGCGCCAGGCCGCGCCGGTATTGCAGCATCTTGGCGCGGCGGCCACCGGCCTGCGGGAACAGCGGCAGGTCCGGGTCCAGCGGCGCCATCTGGCGCTCGTGCGCGATGCGTTCCAGCAGCGCAGACCGGTAGTCGGCCAGTTCTGCCGGCGCGCGGTGGGCGTAGCGCCCGCTGAAACCCGCCAGCAGCGCCAGGCCGTAGACCTCGCGCACTTCGATGGCGTCATCGGGCAGGGCTTCCAGTTTTTCGAAGAACTCGGCGCCGGCGCGCGTGGTGGAAAAGTAATGGCGCTGCAGCGGCGCCAGGCGCCACGACGAGCCGCCCGCCCACTCGCGCGACATTGCGAGTTCGTCGATCCAGGCCACCACGGCGAACAGGCTGGCCTGTATTTCCGCGGCGGTGTAGCCGCCGGTCTGCGCGCGCGTCACCGTGGCATCCAGGGATGCCTTCAATTGTTCGGCAACCGAGGCCGCGTCCGGATTGGCGTCGGGACCGTTGATGGCGGCCCTGGCCTGCTCCATGGAAGAAACCCAGATATTGCTAAGCCGCACGGTTCTATCCTTTGATCACGATCAGTTCCAGCCGCAGGTCGCTGGGCGAATCCGGCAGGAACAGCGACAGCCGGCCGTCGCGGACCACCGCGTCCCAGGTTTCCGAAAGGCTTTCGATGCGGAAGTAGGCGCTGCCCGTCCGCCGCGGCATGCCTAGCGGCAGGGTCTGCAGCGGCATGACTTCGATGCCCGGCAGCGAACGCGTGACCAGCGTTTCGATCTGCTCGGGCGTGCCCAGCTTGGCTTCCAGCATGACGGCTTCGGACAATGCCTTGGGTTCCAGGCTGCTGCGCGCCATGATGTAGTAGCGATGGCGCGGCCCGAAGAAAGACGGCGGCATGTCGGCGCGGAACAGGTTGCCGGTGGCGCCGTCCTGCTCGAAGTGCACCAGCATTTCCGGGCCGATCGTGATTTCGTTCAGCAGGCGCCGGATCAGGTCCAGCACGCCCATGAAGGTCGGTCCCAGGTCGGTGTGCTTGTAGGGCCTGACCAGTTGCTGGTTATCGCGGGTTTCGCCCAGCAGGTCGCAGAACTCGGAGAACGTGCTGAGTTCGCCGGCCAGCTGGCGCAGCACGCCGTAGATGGTCCACGGATGCGTCTGGCGGGCTTCGACCAGGTGGGTGATCTGCGGGCCGTAGCGGTTCAGGACCGACAGCGCCAGCAGCGGCGCGAACTGGCCGTCTTCGCCCGACCGGCTGGCGACCGGCTGCTTGAAGACTTCCAGCTGGCGAGCGCGGCCGATAACCTCGTCGCGCAGTTCCATCATCATCAGTTGCAGCGGCTTGGACGCGGCCAGGTTCAGGCAGGGCGGCACGAAACGCGGCGTCAGGCGCACGATTTCGCCGTCCTGCTCCAGGCGCGCGATGGGCATGACGTCGTAGTCGCTGAGATCGTTGATCTCGTCTTCCCAGAACAGCCGCAGCACGAAGGTCATCAGCGTGACGCGGCCGTTGGGACCGGAAGCATAGCGGTCGGGCACTTCCTGCGGGTCGGCAGGCACCACAAGACGCGCATCGGCCTGCACGGCGTCGTCCAGGTTTTCGTACTTCTGCACATTGACCTGGTCTTCGATGTGGCGGCGCAGGCCCACGTACAGCATGCGCGGCCCCTGCGAAAAATCGGCCAGGTCGAAGCGGCGCGATTCGATGCGCGCGTTGCCTGGGATTTCCGTCAGCGTGCCGTCGCGCCAGCGCAGCGCCATATGGTCGACCACGACCTCGCGCGCGGCCAGTGCCGTTTCATTGATGTCCAGCGCGCCAAAGCCCCAGCACCAGGGCATGGTCAGTTCGACCTGGCGCGCAAGCAGCCGTTCCGTCCAGGCATCCTGGTATTGGAAGTGATGTGGCTGCAGGAACAGGCCCTGGTGCCAGAACAGCGGTTGTTTCAGATACGTAGCCATGCTTAGCGGTTTCGGTTCATTGTTTGGACGGGGGCGCCGAGGACGGAGCCGTCGTGGAAGCCGGCTGCGCCACGCCGGAGGCGGGCTGCGAGGGCTGGGCAATGGGCGGCGATACCTGGCCGCCGGCGGGGCGTACCGGCTCGACGGGCGGCGTGCGGGTACCCGGCGATTCCTGGATGCCGTCGGGTCCCAGGCGCAGATCGATCTTGAGTGGCTCCGGCGATGCGCTGCGCGTCGTGACCATGATGCCGCTGGAATTGACTTCCACGCCGACCTGGTACAGCCGCGCGCTGCGCACGGGGTCAAGATGGTAGTAGCCCGTGACCAGGCCCACGTACTGCGCCTTTTCGACGCGCGGCAATGTGATGGTCTGGTTCTCGCCGGGCGTGATGAAGACGCGGTTCAAGGCCAGGAGTCCCTGCGGCGGCGCGTCGGTGAGCAGCAGTGCCGACATCTTCGACGAGCTGGCGGCATACGGAGCGAAGGCGCTGGGGTCTTCCATCTGCACCACCGTCATGGCCAGCGTATGAGGCTGGCTGTTCGAATAGTTGAGCTTGGGATCGGCCTTGACGGCGATCTGCACGCCGTCGCCGGCGTAGGTCCATTTCATGGCCTTCAGCGCGTCGGCTTCGGAGTTGCCCCCCATCATGCTGTTCAGGGAGCTGCACGAGGACAGCGCGATCGCGCCGAGCAGGGCGGGCGCGATACGGCGGATCAGGGCGCGGGCAATTTTCATGGCGGGCATTATCAACCGAGCAGCATGACCACGGTCTGGCTGGGTGCCGAGACCAGGCCTATGGTGTTGTTGGCGTTCTGCGTGGTCAGGCTGGTCAGGCGCACGCCCGGGGGGCCGCCCACCATGATGGTCATCGCGCCGGTGACGAAGGCCACCTCGCCCATGATCTCCCCGCAGGCCACGCCGCCGCCGGCGGAGCCGGCCTGGTCGCCGTTGGTGAGCAGGATGGTGGACGCCATGTTCATCGCGGGCATGCCGCACACCAGGATGTTTTCGACGATGCCGCCCGGATCGGCCATATCGGTAGTGCCGATATTCGGATAGGGCACAGGGATGGGCGAGGGCACCGCCGGCGTCAGGCAGATGTCGGGCACGGTAGCCAGTGCCATCGCGCCGCCGGTATTCAGCATGAACATGATCGCTATCCCCCTTTAACCGATCTGTACGGAATTCGCGTCGACCGCGACGCGGTCGGTGGCCTTGAGATCCGCCGTCGCCGCCTGCACGGACCAGTCTTCGCTGACCGTCTGGCGCAACGAGCCCGCGCTGACGTCTTCGTGGCCGGCGATACGGCGGACGCTTTCCGCCAGGTGCGTTTCGCCGCGCGTGGCGATGTCCAGGCGCGTGCCGCTGACATCGGTGCGCGAATTCCACGTGGTGTGCAGCGTGTCGCCCGCGACCCGCAGCGACTCGCTGCGGATGTCGGTGTGCTGGAAGGCGGCGGTCGCGTCCTGGGCCTTGAGCGATAGCGACGGGCCGGCATCCAGCGATACGCCTTGTGCCGCTTCCAGTTCCAGGCGGCCTGCCGGCGTCGACAGGCGCAGGCTGCCGGGGATCTCGATGCGCGCGATCGCTTCAGGTGTGCCGCGCTCCAGCACGGCCAGGATGTAGCCCTGGCCGCCGGCCACGCTGACCAGGACCAGATCGCCGACGTCCGGCTGTAGCAGGCAACCCGCGGCCGGGGCAACCCAGAATGCGCCTTCATCGGTCAGGGCGCCGTAGCGCGCGCCATCGCGCATGACCAGTCGTGCGTGGTACATGCGGGCGCCCTGGAAGATGTTCTGCGGCGCATCCCGCGGTGGCGCCTGCACGGCCCCATTGTCGGCCTCGCCGACCAGGTTGCCGTAGTCGGGAGGGGTGTCGGATCGAAGCGCTGCGTTGAGACGGTTCATGGCTATTCCGATCGCATAAAGGGTTAAACGGGCGGACGCCAGAGTTCGGCGGCGCGCAGTTCAGGGTCATCGCGGCGTACGTTTTCAAGTACGGTTTCGCGCCACGATGCATCGGGCAGTTCGGTGGCATGCAGCTTGGCGCCGGTCAGGTCCGCGCGGTTGAAGTCGGCGTGGGCCGCGCGCAGGTGCGACAGGTCGGCATCCACCAGTTTGGTGGCTCCGAAGGATATACCCACCGAGCTGGCGGCGTAAAACCGCGCCCCTTGCAGCGAGGCGCGGCCGAAGCTGGAGCGGTCCAGCCGGGCCTGGTCGAAGATCGCGCCATCCAGCATCGCGCCGTCGAAGCGGGCGTTCTCCAGCACCGCGCTGTAGAAAGACACACCGGGAGCCGTGACGCCCGTGAAGTCGGCATCGGGCGCATGGACGCGGTTGAAGCTGCATTGGGCCAGGATGGCTCCGGCCAGCGAGGTCTTGGCCAGCTTGCTGTCGGGCAGATGGCTCTGCTTCCATGCCGCGCCCGCCAGGTCCAGGCCGGACAGGTCGCACTGCGACAGCCAGGCCCGATCCAGCTTGGCGGTTTTCAGTTTGGCGCCGGGAAATGCGGTGTTCTGTGCAGCAAGCCGTGCCAGTTCGGCCAGATGGAAGTCGGCTTCCTGCCACACGCAGTCCTTCATCCAGACCTTGGTCAGCTTGGCTTCGCGCAGCGACAGGGCGTGTCCGCGGCAGGCGGTGAAGGACGCGCCTTCCAAAGCGGCGCCGTCCATATTGGACTCGTCCAGACGGCAGCGCGCCCAGATCGTGCGGCGCATATCCGCGCCGTCGAAGCGCGCGCCGCGCGCATCCAGGTTGGCCAGACGCAGGCCGGACAGATCGGCGTTGCGCAGATCGGCCCCGGCCAGCGCGTCGAGCGGCAGGGTTTCGCCGGCACGCAGTGCTTCCAGCAGCGGGTTGCGGTTCTGCTCGGTGTTACTCACGGGCGTAGTCCTCGAGCAGCCGGCAGCGCGTCAGCAGCGCTTGTTCCAGTTTTATCCCCTGTGCGGTGGCGGTACGGGTATCGGCGGCATGCAGATTGGCGCCGGTCAGGTCGACGTCCTGCAGCACGACCTGGCGCAGGCGGGCCTTCATCAGGTTGGCGCCACGCCAGCTGGCCTGCACGATGCGGCTACCGGTGAAATCGCAGGTGCGCGCTACCAGATGCCAGGCATCGGTGCCGGACAGATCGCAATTCTTGAGAAAGCCGCGGTCCATATGGGCTTCGCGCAACGAGGCGTGGCCCAGGTCGGTGTCCTGCAGCACGGCCCGGTCCAATTGCGCCTTGTTGAAGTTGGCGTCGCGCAGGCTGGTGCCTTTCAGCGTGCGGAACCCTGTCAGTTGCGCGCCGTCGAAGCGTGCGCCGCCGGCCGCGCAGGCCACCAGTGTGGCGCGTTCCAGCGCGGCGCCTTCCAGCAGGGTGCCTTCCAGCGAGCACTGATCGAACAGCGCCTTCGGAAAACGGCTTTCGGTGGCATCGACCGCGGCGAAGCGGCAGGACGTGTAGCGCGCCTCGCGGCCCTCGGCCTGGCGCAGGATGGCCTTGTCGAAGTCGCAGCCCTTGGCCTGTGCCTGCGTCCATATGCTGGCGTTCAGGTCGGCTTGCGTGAAGGCGGTTTTTTCCAGGCGCGCCAGGCTGAAATCCGCGCCGGCCAGCGACGCCTTGACGGCACGGCAGTCTTTCCATTGCGTGCGCTCGAAACGCGTCTTGGCCAGTCTGGCGCCGTCCAGGTCGCATTCCTCCAGCGCGCAGCCGGTCAGGTTGGCGCCCTGCAGGTCGGCGCCGCGCAGCACGCATTTGCTCAGGATGGCGTCGCGCAGATCCATGCCATGCAGGTCCAGGCCCGACAGGTCCTGGCCGGTCAGGCTGGTCCAACGCGCCGATTCGCCGGCGGCGTGGCGCGCGATCAGGCCCTGGCGGTCCAGCACCTGCCGCGGCCCGCGCGGCATGCCTTCTTCCGGAATGGGAATATCCGGTGGCGGCTTCTGTTCGCGCAGCGCATCGGCCTTCTTGGAGATCTCCGCCGCCTTGGCCTGCACGCCCGCGATCTTGCTCTCGAATTCCTGGTATTGCTTCAGCAGGGCCTGCTTTTTCTCGGGCGCTATGTTCAGCGACTCGAGCAGTTGGGATGGACTGACGTCGACCGGAGGCTTGGCCTTGGCACGCGCCATCGCGGCATCGAAGTCGCCGCCGAATTCCTTGTACTTGGCACGCACTTCGGCCAGGCCCGCGGACTGCGCATCCGCCACGTATTGCGCGACCGCGGCCTTGAATGCCAGAGGTTCATTGGGCCAGACGGGCATCGGCGGCAGCGGTGCCACGCCGGAGGGATCGGCCTTGGCGAGCTTGTCGGACAGTGGGCCGAAGCCGAAGGCCCGGCTGTACTGGTCGGCTTCGGCCATGGCGCCCTGGCGGGCATCGGCGATGGTTTTCGCAACGTCGGCCCGATGGGCCGCGGCCGCCTTGGCCGCATCGGCCGCGGCCTGTGCCGCGGCGGCGGCGCGTGCCTGGGCCTCGGGGCCGGGCTCGGCCGGGGCGGCCGGCGCGGGCTTGCCGCGCGCGTCGTCGTGCTCCTGCCACTTCAGCGCCCAGTACTGCAGCGTTTGCGGCGGCTCGGTCATTTTCTCGTTGAACACGGCCACGCCCAGCACGTCTTCCGCGTCCTCGCGCCGCACCGCGGTTTCGGCGCGGTACAGCACCAGCACGCGCTGGTCGTTGGGCAGCAGCCAGACGGTATCCAGGTCCAGCGGCAATTCACTGCGCTGGTCCGGCGTGGCCTGGTGCCGGATCAACAGGCGCGGGCGCATCCCGGGCAGGGTACCGCGCATTTCCGCCTGGCGCGGATGCATGTTTTCCACGAACCAGGCCTCGTCGCCGCGCCAGTAGCCCTGCTTGCACTGATCCTGTTCGAAGCGGTCGAACCAGCGCGGATCGGTATCGTCGGGCAGCCAGGGCAGCCGTTCACGCTGCCAGCGGCCATCGAAGGCCCCCAGCCAGCGCGTCAGCTCGGGGCTGCCCTGCGGCAGCACGCCCAGGATGGCGGGGCGTGGCGTATCGGCCGGCCGCAGGACCGGGGCGTCGGGACGTTCGACATTGGGCAGTGCGACGCCATTCGCCTGTTCCGGATCGGCGCAATGACCAAGGCCATGCGGATTCTGCGCCCAGCCCTTGCCGCCATAGGCGCGATCCAGCCCGATGGGCATGCGCGCGAAGGGCTGCGGTTTGCTGGCCTGCCAACCCGCCACGCCGCGCGTCCACAGGCGATCGCCCTGGACCAGCGCCTTCTTTTCCAGGCCGCCGACGCCGGCGCGCACCGTCAGGCCGGTTACCTGCGAGCCTTCCGGCGCGCAGGCGTCGCCGGCGACGCCGAAGCCGCCGCGGGTTTTCTTTTGCGACAGGTCGAACGGTTCCTTTTTGAACAGCGGCATCAGCGCGGCCCAGGTGTCCTGCTCCGTGACCAGCTTGCCGTCCGGTCCGCAGCAATAGCCGACCGTTACCGTCAGCGAGGGTTGTCCGCCGCGGGATTGGTAGCCCAGCAACAGCATGGCATCGGCGGGTTTGTATGCGCGCATCGTCTTATCCGAACGTAATGATGGTGCCGTTGACCGAGATGTCGCCGAATGTTGTTATTTCCACCCCGCCCGAAGCGCTGAGCGCAAGCTCTGGGGTCGTGACCTCGATCGAGGAGGACGTCATTTCGATAGACGAAATACCGCCTTCGATCGTGGTGCTGGTCAGGCTGGTCAGCGTCAACTCGCTCCAGCCGTCGACGGTCAGGGCTTCGCTGGTAAGCTTGGCGCTGCCAGGTTCCAGGCTCAGGCTGGACGCCACCGATCCCAGCCACGCGTCGGGTGTGAAGAGCCTGTACGTTTCCAGCGCCGAGATCTGCATCGCCCCGACCTTTTCTTCTTTCTCCGCCAGGACGCCGCTCCATTTGGCGGCTATCCACGACGTGAACGCGTTGGTATGGGCGGACGCATCGTGGACATGGTTTTTTTCGAGCAGATTGATTTCCTTGGATATCACGGCTTCCACCGACAGCTTGGCGCCCAGCGATGTCTCGAACACCAGCGACTCGTTCATCTCCGCCTTGGCGCCGAAATAATTGCCCACGGTGATGGCCTCGACGCTTTCGATCTTCATGCCCAGGAAGTTTTCTATGACGATGCCGCCGCTCTGGCCGATGCTGACGCCGGTGGGCAGGTTCTGGACTTCCGAGCCCGTGAAGTTGGCCAGGCTTTCATTGCTGTCCGAGCCCGCCGCGACGCGGTAATGGCCGGGCACTTCGATCAGCATGCTCTTGCCGGAATACAGTTCGCCGTGCAGCTCCGTCTTGATATGCCAGCCGTCGTCGACGCCTTCTTCGTCGGACTTGCCCAGGTTCAGCGAGGTCTCCTGCACGGGACTCGATAGATAGACCGCCTGTTCGTCCTCGGTGCCGCCGGGCGCCGAGTCGGCCAGGATCAACTGATTGCCGCCAGGAGTGGTGATTGCGTGATGCGCGGAGTTCTGCGCATTGACCACGCTGGGCGCCTCGGTATTCGGCAGAGCGGAAACGATGACGGGACGATCCGGATTGCCATTCAGGAAGGCGATCAGCACTTCCGTGCCTTCGCGCAGCGGGAAGTGCATGCCGGCGTTCGACAAGCCTTGCGCGGACGCTCCGCCCGCGTAAGGCGTCGCCATCCGCACGAAGGCGGAATTCTGGTCGCCGTTGTAGCGCTGGCGCGCGAACAGGAAACGCACCTTGTAGCGGCCGTCGGCATCCGGCTGCGCATAGCGCTTGGGCGAACCCGGCGTGGCGATATCGACAAAGCCGTTGATCAGGCGCGCGACCTGCGGCACCGGCGTGGACCGCGGCGCGCGGTATTGCAGCGGGTCCGAAGTGTCGTCGTCGGGATCTATCGTGCGCGGCAGCGCGACGAAGGTGGCGCGATAGGCGTCGCCTTCGGTCTGCGGCGACGTTTCCACCGCTTGGGTTCCTTCGTGCGTGACCAGGATGATGTAGTACTGGCTGGCATCGACACCGCGCAGGTATTCCGACACGGATGCGAAACGGCCGGCGCGGATGCCCGGCGTGCGGCTCTCGCCTTCCAGGCGCAGCCGTTCGCAGGCCAGTTCCTGCGCGCGCCAGGTGGCCAGCACGCTGCCGGATACCGCGCTGTTGCCGCTCAGTTGTTCGAAGTGGTCCGCCGCGCTGTGGATCTCGCCCAGCGTCTGGGCCGATCCAGGCTTGGGCACGTCGGCCTGGCTGGACAGCGTCAAGGCTGTGTTGCCCTGCTCCTGGAAATCGTGCAGCACCACCATGCCGGGCGGCAGGGCGACGCGGCGGTTGAGCTGCGTGACGGCGATCTCGCGCGCGTCCGGATCGATGATGCCTTTGGGATAGTAGACGGCGACGTCGGCCGTGGCCGGCTGCTGCGATACGTCGTTGGCAAAGACCACCGCTTCCTGGGCATCGCCCTGCTCGAACCAGAAGTACACACCGTAGTACTCCAGCTTGCGCATCAGGAAGTCCAGGCAGGTTTCCTCGAACTGGCAGGTGAAGTCGGTCTGCGTCTGCGCCAGCTGGGTGGCGGCGACGCGATAATCGTAGGGCGCGCTGTCGCTGCTGTACGGTTCGTCCAGTCCGGCATACCCCAGGATCTGCTTGATCAGGTCGGCCAGGTCGCGCTGCAGGTAAATGTCCGACCAGCGCATGTTGCGCAGGCGGGCCAGGCGCGGCTCCAGCGTCAACTGGTAATAGTGATGGGTGTCGTCGCGGCCGCGCTCCATGCCCTGGGTGACGATGCCGCTCCACTGGCGCGATTCGCCGGCGGGCGTGCGGCAGGTCAGGGTGGCGGCCTGGTTCAGCAGTTTTTCCAGGGCCAGACCGCCGTGGGCCAGGGCCAGCGTGATGTCGAAACGGTAGAGACGTGACACACCTTCCGTTCCCTGCCAATGCGTCACCAGGACGCTGTCGGCGGGGGCGATCGACGGCCGCAGCATGCCGTCCAGGGCGGCGCACTGGAAGCCGTAGTCGTAGGTGTTGGCCATGACGCGTCTCTCCCCGTTATTCGAATGTGATGAGCGTACCGCCCACGTAGATGGTCCCGGCGGACAGGACATCCAGGTCGCCCAGGGCGCTCACCGCGATCGCCGTGCTTTCCATGGAAATGCTTGCCGGCGTCATGCTCAACACCGATTCGTCGACGGTCGCCGTCAGCGAGGCTGTCGCGTTCAACGTGAAGACAGTTTCGGCTTCCATGAAGATCGTCGCGCCCAGCATCTGTACGCCGCTGACACCCAGGCGCATGGATGCGGTGGGGCCGCCCAGGAAAGCGCTGGCGGTCAGCAGGTCGTAGCCTTCCAGCGCCGTGATCGTCATCTGCCCGACCTTTTCTTCCTTCTCCGCCAGGATGCCGCTCCACTTGGCGGCGATCCATGACGTGAACGCGTTGGTGTGGGCTGAGCCGTCATGGATATAGTTCTTTTCGATCAGGTTGATTTCCTTTGCTAGCACCGCTTCGATGGCCAGCTTGGCGCCCAGCGTCGTTTCGAATACCAGGGCCTCGTTCATTTCCGCCTTGGCGCCGAAGAAATT
>DATJHN010000414.1:0-8939 GCA_035493915.1 Bordetella sp. | reverse complement strand
GATCGGCCTGACGCAGGAAGACGTAGGCTACGACCTGGGCACCACCGCCAGCGCCGCCGCGCGCATGAGCCGCAACGCCCTGCGGGTGCTGCCCGATCTTGCCGGCGCGCGCCTGGTGCGCCAGTGGTCGTGCCTGCGCGTCATGACTCCCGACGGCCGCCCGGTGTATGCCGGGTCGGCCCAGTATTCCGGCGCGTGGACCGCGCTTTGTCATTCCGGCGTCACGCTGGCGTCCTTCCATGCCGGGCCCCTGGCCCGTGCCCTGGACGGCGGCGCGCTGCCGGACACCCTGGATGCTTTTCACCATGAGCGCTTCGATGTTTCGCAAGCTGCATGAACCGGGCGCGCAGGCGCTGACGGTATACATAGACGGCGCAGCCGTACCCGCCGAACCCGGCGAAACCGTGGCCGCGGTATTGCTGCGGCAGGAAAGCGCGGCCACGCGCACCACTCCCGTGCAGGAAAGCCCGCGCGCGCCCTACTGCATGATGGGCGTTTGCTTCGACTGCCTTGCCATCGTCGATGGCGTGGCGTCCACGCAGACCTGTCTGGTCACCGTGCAGGAAGGCATGCGCGTGCAACGCCAGTTCGGCAAGCGGAGCGTGCTGCCATGATTCGTGAATTCGATGCGGTGATCGTCGGCGCCGGCCCCGCCGGCATGAGCGCGGCCATCCGCCTGCGCGCGCACGGCATGAACGTGCTGGTGGTGGACGAACAGGCGGCCCCGGGCGGCCAGATCTGGCGCGCGGTGGAAACCGTCGCCGCCACGCCCGTGGGCGATCTGCTGGGTGACGAGTACCGTGCCGGCGCCGCGCTGGCCGAATCCTTCCGCCGCTGCGGCGCCGTGTACGAACCGGGCACGCAGGTCTGGCAGATCGAGCCGGACTGGCACGTCTATATGACCCGCGCGGGCCGCGCCGAAGTCGTGCGCGCCGCGCAGGTGCTGCTGGCGACCGGCGCGCAGGAGCGCCCCGCGCCCTTCCCCGGCTGGACGCTGCCCGGCGTGCTGACCGTGGGCGCCGCGCAGATTCTGCTGAAGACATCGCGCCAGGTGCCCGCGCAGCCGGTGTGGGTGGCAGGCAGCGGGCCGCTGGTGCTGCTGTACATGGCGCAGCTGTTGCGCGCCGGTGGCCGCATCGCCGGCTGGCTGGATACCTCGCCCGCCGATGGCTGGCGCCGTGCCCTGCCCTATCTGGCCGATGCGCTGCGGCGCGCCGGCGAGGTCGGCAAGGGCCTGGGCTGGCTGCGCGAACTGCGCCGGGCCGGCGTGCGCCGGATCCGCGGCGTGCGCGCCTTCCGCGCGCTGGGCGAAGGCCGGCTGCGGCAAATCGAATACACCGCGCAGGATGGCAGCACGGTCCGCGCCGAGGCGCAGGTCCTGCTGGTCCATGAAGGCGTGGTGCCATCCATCCACATGACGCGTGCGCTGGAATGCGAGCACGCCTGGAACACCGCCCAGGCCTGCCTTGTACCGGTGCTGGATGCCTGGGGCCAGACCAGCCGCGCGGGCGTCTACGTGGCCGGCGACGGCGCCGGCATTGGCGGCGCGACGGCCGCCACCGCGCGCGGCGAAATCGCGGCGCTGGGCATGGTGTTGCGGGCCGGCAAGCTCGATCAGGGCCAGGCATCGTCGGCCGCCGAACCGTTGCGCCGCGCGCTGGCGGATATGCTGCGCCTGCGGCCCATGCTGGACGCCATGTATCCGCCGCGGCCCGGCGTCTTCGCGCCGTCGGACGACACCATCGTCTGCCGCTGCGAAGAACTGACGGCCGGCGATATCCGCAAGGCGGCCGAGCTGGGGCAGCCCGGCCCCAACCAGATCAAATCCTTCACCCGTGCCGGCATGGGCCCTTGCCAGGGCCGCCAGTGCGGATACACCATCGCGCATATCCTGGCCGAAAAACAGCGGCGCCCGGTGGCCGACGTCGGCTTCTACCGCATCCGGCCTCCGCTCAAGCCGCTTACGCTGGGCGAGCTGGCCAGCCTGGATACCGGAGAAGACGCCAAATGAGCAACCGTGCCTACGATGCCGTCGTGATCGGCGGCGGCCTGCATGGCCTGTCGGCGGCGCTGCACCTGGCGCGCGCCGGCGCCCGCGTGGTCGTGGTGGAAAAGCACTGGGTCGGCCGCCACGCGTCCGGCGCCACCGCGGCCGGCGTACGTACGCTTAATCGCGACCTGGGCGAACTGGACCTGTCGCTGGAAGCCATGGACATGTGGCACGGCATGGCGGCCCTGGTCGGCGACGACTGCGGCTTCCATGCGAACGGCCAGGTCTGCGTGGCGGAAACCCCCGCGGCGCTGGCACGCCTGCAAACGCGCGTCGACGGCCTGCGCGCATCCGGCTATACCCACGAAGAAATCATCGGCCCCGACGAACTGCGCGGCATCCTGCCCGAACTCAGCCCGCACTGCGTGGGCGCGTCGATCGCGCGCCGCGACGGCGCCGCCGATCCGCATCGCGCGCTACGCGCGTTCCGAAGCAGTGCGCTGCAAGCAGGCGCCGAACTGGTGGAACATTGCGGCGTCACCGCCATCGAACGCAGCGGCGCCGACTGGCGTGTCGTGGGCGAAGGCGGCCGCGAGTGGACGGTGCCGGCGGTCGTCAACGCGGCCGGCGCATGGTCGGCGCGCATGGCCGCGCTGGTGGGCGACGATATCCCGCTGGCGACCAAGTCATCGATGATGATGGTCAGCGAACGGCTGCGTCCCTTCATCAAGCCGGTGGTGTCCATCATGGGCCGCTCGCTGTCCTTCAAGCAATCGGACCAGGGTACGCTGGTGATCGGCGGCGGCCTGCAAGGCATACCGGACCTGGACAAGGAAACCTCGACCGCGCGCATGCGCGTGCTGGCCAAGGGCGCCAAGGCATCCACCGACCTGTTCCCCGCGGTGCGCGATATCCGCATCGTGCGCGTGTGGGCGGGCCTGGAGGCGAAGACGGAAGACCTGTTGCCGGTCGTGTGCCCATCGCCCAATGCATCAGGTGTGTTCCATGCCTTCGGTTTTTCCGGACATGGCTTCGAGCTCGTGCCCGTGGTGGGTGCCGCCTTGGCCGACCTGGTCCTGCACGGCCAGACGGCGCGCGCCATCCAGAATCTGGACGCGCGCCGCCTGATGCCGGATGCGCCCAAGGATGCCGGCACGCCCTGGGTAACGGGGTCGGCGGCGCCCTCTACCCAGCCCGGGCAGGCCGTCGCGCAAGGCAGCGTTCAAGGCAATGCGCAGAGCGCTGCGCAAGGCACCACGCAGAGGGCCGACTCATGATGCGCTACGCCGTCAAACGCCTGCTGCTGGCGATCCCCACGCTGCTGGCCATGCTGACGGCGGTGTTCGTGCTGGTGCGCCTGGTGCCCGGCGATCCGGCCGCCGTCATGCTGGGCGACCAGGCCAGCGCCGCGGCACTGGCGGCGCTGCGCGAGCGGCTGGGCCTTAACCTGCCCTTGCAGGTGCAATACCTGCACTTCCTGCGCGACATGCTGTCGGGCAACTTTGGCGTATCGATGGCCAGCGGCCGCACCGTGTTGCAGGAAGTGGCGCTGGTGCTGCCCTGGACGCTGCAGCTGACGGCCGCATCCATCCTGATCGGCGTGCTGTTCGGCCTGCCGCTGGGGATCTGGGCCGCGCTGCGCCGCAACGCCTGGCCGGACTACCTGGGCCGCGTGCTGTCGCTGACGGGCCTGTCCTTTCCTGCCTTCGTATCGGCGATCCTGATGCTGCTGGCCTTCTCCATTCAACTGCGCTGGTTCCCGGTCATCGGCAGCACCGTGGCGGGCAACTGGACCGCGCAGCTGCACGCGCTGGTCCTGCCCGCCTTCAACCTGGGACTGATCATGACCGCCTACGTCATGCGCGTGACCCGCTCGTCCATGCTGGGCGTGATGGGCGAAGACTATGTGCGCACCGCGCGCGCCAAGGGCGTGCGTCCGCTGCGCCTGGTGCTGCGCCACGGGCTGCGCAATGCGCTGATCCCTATCGTTACCGTGGTGGGCCTGTACTTCGGCACGCTGATCGGCAACTCGGTGCTGACGGAGATCGTCTTCAACCGTCCCGGCCTGGGCAAGCTGATCCTGGGCGCGCTGAACACGCGCGACTACACGCTGCTGCAAGGACTGATGGTGGTCTTCGCCGCCTGCGTCATCCTCGTCAATCTGCTGACCGACCTGGTGTACGGGCTGGTCGATCCCCGGGTGAAATACAAATGAGCGCAGTCCCCGCCCCCGCTCCCGCCGCGGCCCGGCCCAACGCGCTGTGGCAGGCCTTGCGCCGCAACCGCCTGTCCTGGGTCGGCATCGGCCTGCTGCTGCTGATCGCGCTGGTGGCGCTGCTGGCGCCGTGGATCGCGCCGCACGATCCGCTGCAGCAGAACATCGCCTACCGCCTGGACCCGCCGTCCGCGGACTTCTGGCTGGGCACGGACAGCTACGGCCGCGACGTGCTGTCGCGCCTGATCTACGGCGCCCGCGTATCGCTGCTGGTCGGCTTTGTCGCCATCCTGATCGCCATGAGCATCGGCGCGTCGCTGGGCATACTGGCTGGCTATATCGGCGGCCTGGTGGACCAGCTGATCATGGGTCTGGTCGACGTGCTGCTGTCGTTTCCCACGCTGCTGCTGGGCCTGATGGTGGCGGCGATGCTGGGCGCCAGCCTGGAAAACCTGATCATCGCCATCGCCATCACCGAAATCGCGCCTTTCGTGCGCGTAGCGCGCGCCCCCACCATCACCTTGAAACAGCGCGACTTCGTCGAAGCCGGACGCGCGCTGGGCTACGGCCCGCTGCGCCTGATGGGCGTGCACATCCTGCCCAATATGATTTCCGACGTGGTGGTGCTGGGTTCGCTGTGGATGGCATCCGCCATCCGTACCGAGGCATCGCTAAGCTTCATCGGCCTGGGCGTGCCGCCCCCCGCCGCGACCTGGGGCGGCATGATCCGCGAAGGCTTCGAGAACATCCTGGACGCCTGGTGGCTGACGGTATTCCCCAGCGTCGCCATCTTGCTGACGGTGCTGGCGCTGAACCTGCTGGGCGACGCGTTGCGCGACGCCATCGATCCCAAGCTGCGCTCGGAGCATTCATGACCACACAGGATGCCGTTCTGGAGCTGCGCGACCTGCGTACGGAATTCCGCATAGGCGGCGCATGGCACGCGGCCGTGCGCGACGTTTCCTTGTCGGTGAACAAGAACGAAACGCTGGCCGTGGTCGGCGAGTCGGGCAGCGGCAAGAGCGTAACGGCGCTGTCGATCCTGCGCTTGCTGCCGTCCACCGGCGCGCGCCACGGCGGCGGCCAGGTGCTGCTGGAAGGCAAGGACCTGGCCGTCCTGCCGGAAAAGGACATGGCGCGCCTGCGCGGCAATGCCATCGCCATGATCTTCCAGGAGCCGATGACCTCCTTGAATCCCACGATGACAGTGGGCGACCAGATCGCCGAGGCCGTCCGCCAGCACCGCCGCATCTCCTGGCGCGAGGCGCGCGAACTGGCCCTGCAGGCGCTGGAAGAAGTAAAGATCCCGGCCGCGGCCAGCCGCTACGACGACTATCCGCACCAGTTTTCCGGCGGCATGCGCCAGCGCGTAATGATCGCCATGGCCCTGGCCTGCAAGCCCAAGGTGCTACTGGCCGACGAGCCCACCACCGCGCTGGACGTCACCATCCAGGCGCAGATCCTGAGCCTGCTGGCCGACCTGAAGACCGCGCGCGGCATGGCGGTGGTGTTCATCACGCACAACCTGGGCGTGGTGGCGCAGATCGCCGACCGCGTGGCGGTGATGTATGCCGGCGAGGTGGTTGAAACCGCTGACGTGGACGCGCTGTTCGCGCGGCCCACCCATCCCTATACCGAAGCGCTGCTGCGTGCCATGCCGCGCGTCGACGCCGATGCCGCAGCGCTCGACCCGATTCCCGGCAGCGTACCGGCTATCACGGCCATTCCGACGGGCTGCGCCTATGCGTCCCGCTGTCCGCTGAAGGAGCCACGCTGCGAGACCACGCACCCGGTCTTGGAAGCGATCGACGCCTCGCACCAGGTGCGCTGCCTGGTGCGCGCGCCTTCGAAGGGACAGCCATGAACGGCAAAAATCCGCCTGAGCAAAAAGACATGGCCGCGCCTGCGCGACAAGACACAGTCACGTCTGGTCCACAAGACATGGCCACGCCCGTTCAACAAAGCATGGCCGCATCCGTGCCGCAAGACATGGCCACATCCACGCAAAAGGACGAGACCGCGCGTGTGCAAACCGGCGCTGCTCCACTTCTGCAGGTTCGTGGCCTGGTCAAACATTTCCCCAGTGGAGGTGGCTGGCTGGGTGCCCGCAAGCAAATCGTGCATGCCGTCAACGGCGTCTCCTTCGACGTCGCGCGTGGCCAATCCCTGGGACTGGTGGGCGAATCCGGCTGCGGCAAGTCCACGGTGGCGCGTACCCTGCTGCGCCTGATCGAGCCGGACGCGGGCAGCATCCACTTCGACGGCCAGGACTTGGCAGCGGCCAACGCCGCGCAGTTGCGCGCATTGCGCCGACGCATGCAAATCATCTTCCAGGATCCCTATGCATCGCTGAATCCGCGCCTGACCGTGCGACAGACCCTGTCCGAACCGCTGCGCGTGCACGGCCTGGGCGACGCCGCGAAAATCGACGCCAAGGTGTCGCGCACCATCCGGGAAGTCGGCCTGCCATTGTCCGCCCTGGACCGTTATCCGCACGAGTTTTCCGGCGGCCAGCGGCAACGCATCGGCATTGCCCGCGCGCTGGTGCTGGACCCGCAGTTGATCGTCGCCGACGAACCCGTATCGGCGCTGGATGTATCGGTGCAGGCGCAAATCCTGCAACTGCTTGAACGCCTGAAGCAGGAACGCGGCCTGTCCTTCGTATTCGTTTCGCACGACCTGGGCGTGGTCCGGCATTTCTGCGATAAGGTCTGCGTCATGTACCTGGGCCGCATTATCGAACAGGGCCCCACCCGCCAGGTCCTGGATGCCCCCCAGCATCCCTACAGCCGGGTCCTGCGCGACTCATCCCCGGTGCCCGATCCGCGAGCGCGCATCACCCTTGCAAAAATCAGCGGCGAAATCCCCGCGCCCACTCATCTGCCGTCGGGCTGTACCTTCCATCCGCGCTGCGCCTATGCCCGGCCGGATTGCTCGACGCGGATACCGGAACTGGAACATCGCTTGGGCGGCGCCGATCGAACCGTGGCTTGCTTCTATCCGCTCACGCCGTCCGACTGATCGCATCCCGCGCCGCGATTCGATTTCCAGCCGCGTGACGAGTAATTGCGGTTCAACCGCGATGCGTCTCGGCCATCTTGGCCAGAACCACCGTCAGCGCGGCGCCGCCCAGCGTCTTGATCAGGCTGGCATGTTCGGCATAGAACGCGCTCATATGCTCGATGATGTCCGGGTTCTGCTGCTCGGCATGGCTGGCGATCTGGGCAACCTGGTCGGGCGTTACGGTAGATGCCTGCTCGGGCGTGATGGGAGCGGGCGCCGAACCATCCTTCGGCGCGGCCTGGCCCAGGATGGACGCCAAGCCGCCGCCAGCAGCGCCGCTCATCAGCGATGCCAGCACCGTCGGCCCCATGCCGCTCAAAAGCTGGTTCAGAATGCCGGCCTGCTGGTTCGGGCTGGCCTGGCCGTACAGCTGGGCCGCGGCCTGCGAGAACGGCGGAGTCTCGTCGGATCGGAACATTGCAGCCAGGCCCTGGCTAAGCAGGTCCGGAGACGCGCTTTGAGCGGCCTGCTCGAAATGGCCGGTCGCCTCGTCAGCCGTGGAGGCGTTCTTGTTGTCACCGGCAGCGTTGACGAATTGGGAAAGAAGAGTACCGAGATCGATGGGCATGACAGTCTTCCTAGGAGAACAGAGCGGATCTGGTGTTCGCGCAGGGCCACCGCAGGCATATAAAGCATGGCACGCCGAACTACTTCACACGCCAAGCTAAGCGCCCAGTGTGACCGGGTCAATATCGGCAGCCCGCGATTTACCCCTTGTCATCCGTACGGAGGGCGACTTCGCATGAACTCCGACGAACCGCCTCCGTCTCGGAACCCATCCGACGATATCAGCGACACCTGCTGCCGCTCGCTTCGCAGAATGGCCGAGGCGATATCCGTCATCCTTTCAGCACGGCTCCGCAGCCTATCGCCTCGACGGCCTTGTCGCCGGCCACCAAGGAGACGTTCTTGAAGCACGTGATGAAGCTTCACAGCGCTACCCCGGCCCATACCTGGAACTCAAGCCGGCCCGATGTTCGCGTAGAGCGCTGCGTCGCGCGCCAGGTCGCCACTGGCATGTACCCGCCGCTTGTGCGCCTCGGCGAAATCCAGCATGCGTTCGATAGGCTGCCGGGCGCGCTTGCCCACCGCGGCGTCCAGCAAGATCTCGCCGTTACCGTGCTCCAAGGCGTCGGCCAGGTTGGCAAGGCCGTTCATCGCCATCCATGGGCAATGCGCGCAGCTCTTGCAGGTAGCGCTGTTTCCCGCCGTGGGCGCCGCCATGAAAACCTTGCCCGGCGCGGCCATGCGCAACTTGTGCAGCAGTCCCTGGTCGGTGGCCACGATGAACTCCTTTGCGTCCAGCGACCGGGCCGCATCGATCAGTTGCGTGGTGGAGCCGACAACGTCAGCCTGCGCCACCACCGCCATGGGCGATTCCGGATGCACCAGCACTTTGGCGCGGGGATACTCCTCGCGCAACAGCGTCAGCTCGACACCCTTGAACTCGTCATGTACCAGGCAGGAACCCTGCCATAGCAGCATGTCCGCGCCGGTCTGCCGCTGGATGTACGCCCCCAGGTGGCGGTCGGGCGCCCACAGGATTTTCTCGCCCCGTGCATGCAGATGCGCCACGATGTCCAGGCCGATAGACGAAGTTACCGTCCAGTCCGCGCGCGCCTTCACGGCGGCACTCGTGTTGGCGTAGACCACGACAGTACGGTCGGGATG
>DATJHN010000413.1:0-26082 GCA_035493915.1 Bordetella sp. | reverse complement strand
AAAAAATCCCCAACTACCTTCTTTGTGAATCGCCTCAAAGCCGACGCCGACACATTGGTCCGCCACGGGTTTGAAGCGTCTCCGCCAGCGCGCCGCTTTCATGCTCGGCACGCCCCGGGATCGCCGGCAGCGCGATCCCTAACTAATTCATGAACCACTCCTTCATCCGCGCCAGCAGGCTCTTGAAATTGCCTGTTTGCGCGGCAACCTTGCGGCCACGCATGCGTTGCATACGCGCTTCCTGCAACAGCCCCATGACAGTCGCGAAGCGCGGATTGCGCATCACGTCGGCAAGGCTGCCTTCATACTCCGGTACAGCGACCCGCACTGGTTTGAGGAATACATCCTCGGCAAGTTCCACCATGCCGGGCAATTGAGCGGAACCACCGGTCAGGACAACGCCGGATGCCAGCAGATCTTCGTAGCCGGAATCCCGCACCACCTGTTGCACCAGTGTGAACAATTCTTCGATACGCGGCTCAATAACGGCTCCCAATGCCTGCCGCTTAACCAGGCGCGGGCCGCGATCTCCCAGTCCCGGCACTTCGACGGTTTCATCCGGACTGGCAAGCACTTGCTTGGCCACGCCGTAGCGCAGCTTGATTTCTTCCGCATCGGGCGTCGGCGTGCGCAGCATCGCGGCAATGTCGTTGGTGATCTGGTCCCCGGCGATCGGAATCACGGCCGTATGGCGGATCGCGCCGCCGGTGAAAATGGCCACGTCGGTGGTCCCACCGCCGATGTCGACCAGCACCACGCCCAACTCCTTTTCATCGGTGGTCAGGCAGGCCAGGCTGGACGCCAGCGGCTGCAGGATCAAGTCCTGGACTTCCAGGCCGCAGCGTCGCACGCACTTCACGATGGTCTGCGCGGCGCTGACGGCGCCCGTGACGATGTGCACGCGGACTTCCAGGCGCAGGCCACTCATGCCGATGGGTTCGCGGATATCTTCCTGGCCGTCGACGATGAATTCCTGCGTCAGCACATGCAGTACCTGCTGATCGGTCGGAATATTCACCGCCTTGGCGGTTTCGATGACGCGCGCCACATCGGTCGCGGTGACTTCCTTGTCCTTGACCGCCACCATGCCGCTGGAATTGAAGCTGCGGATATGGCTGCCGGCGATGCCGGTGTAAACGTCGCGGATCTTGCAATCGGCCATCAGCTCGGCTTCTTCGAGCGCGCGCTGGATGGAGTTGACCGTGGTCTCGATATTCACGACCACGCCCTTGCGCATGCCGCGCGATTCGTGCTGGCCCAGGCCCAGCACCTCGAACCGGCCTTCCGGCAGGATTTCGGCGACGACGGCCACCACCTTGCTGGTTCCGATATCGAGGGCGACGATTAAGTCCTTGATGTCACGGGTCATGGCGTTAGCGCTTTTTCAGATTGGATTTCGGTTTGGTTTTCGATTCGGCTTCCGGCGGCGGCGCCAGAGCCAAAGCGAACCCATTTGGGTAGCGCAAATCGGCCTGCAGTATGGCGCGGCCCTCCAGCTTCTGATTCAGCGCCGGCCAGGCCTGCACGAAACGCTGGATGCGCGCGGCGAAAGGCAGGGCTCCCGGCGGACCATTGGGGTCCGGCGCATCGGCGCCCGGATCGCGTCCAAGATCCAGCTTCAATCCGGTGGACAGGGTTACGCGCCACGCGTATCGCGGACTCAGCTCCAGATCCTCGACTCGCATATCCAAGGGCGCGAACCATCGTGCCAGCTCGGCATACCGCTGCACGACGAGACTCTCGCTGCCCTCCGGACCATAGAAGTGCGGAAGCGCGGATTCGTCGTCCAGTTCGCCCGTGTTCGCGGTGAATGATTCCCCCCAGGTGTTGATCATCTGGTTCTCGTTCCAGAGTGCCAACGGTTGTTGTTCCTCGATCCGGACCCGCAACACATTGGGCCAGATGCGCCGGATGGCGGCATGGCGCACCCATGGCGCGGACTCGAACAGCTCGCGGGCCTGATCCAGATCCATGGTAAAGAAATTGCCTTTCAGGCCGCCCGCGATCGCCGCGCGCATGCTGACCGGCGACACGTAGTGCAGCTGCGAACCGGGCGCTGCCTCCAGTTCGATGGCGGTCAGATCGAAATATGGCCGCTTGGCCAGCCACACCAGTCCCGCCGCCAGCATGGCGAGCACCGCCAGCACGGCCAGCGTGTTGGCGATCAGGTTGGTGGTGCGAGCGTCGTTCCACACAGATAGTCCAATCAGGTATTACGGGCCGGGCTGCGCACTTTGCACGCCGCCTGGGACAGGATGGTCACACACAGTTCCGGGTAGTACATGCCCTCGGCCTGCGCCGCCTTGGGCACCAGCGAATGGCTTGTCATTCCCGGCGAGGTATTCATTTCAAGCAGCCAGATACGCTGATCGGCGTCCAGTATCAGGTCGGCGCGGCCCCAGCCCTCGCAGCCAAGCGCCCGATAGGCTTCCACACAGACGCGCCGCACCTCGTTCGAGACGGCATCCGGCAGATCGGCGGGGCAGAAATACTGCGTCTCGTCGGAAAAGTATTTGTGCTCGTAGTCGTAGTTGCCGTCGGGCGCCACGATTTCGATGACCGGCAGCGCGCGCGCGGCGCGGCCCGCGCCCAGCAGGGCTACGGTCAGTTCACGTCCGGTGATGAATTGCTCCGCCAGGACTTCGCTGTCGAAGCGGGCCGCCTCGGCGTAGGCTTCCTTCATGTCGGAATAGCCGCGCACCTTGGTAATACCCACGGTCGACCCTTCATGCGGCGGCTTGATGATCAACGGCAGGCCAAGGTTATCGGGCACGCGGCGCAATTCGGTGTGTTCATCCAGGATCGCGAAGTCCGGCGTGGGCAGTCCGTGCTGCAGCCAGATGCGCTTGGTGGTGATCTTGTCCATCGCGATCGCCGACGCGGCGGGGCCACTGCCGGTGTAGGGAATGCCAAGCAGTTCCAGCGCACCCTGGATGGTGCCGTCTTCGCCGTAGCGGCCATGCAATGCGATGAATACCCGATCGAAACCGGAGGCTTCCAGATCGGCGAAAGTCTGCCGACCCGTATCGAAAAGATGTGCATCCACGCCGGCGCTGCAAAGCGCTTCGTGTACGCCGCTGCCGGACATCAGCGATACCTCGCGTTCGGCCGAACGGCCGCCGTACAACACACCGACCCGGCCCAGCCCGCGTCCATCCGGACCCGCTTGCGCGGCTGTCCTGGCACGGCGCAGACTTTCCTCGCGCATCGTCGCGTCCATCATTGAATTACCCTCCTGTCGCCGCGCGACTGCTCCCGATGGGAGGCGGCGCGCGCTTCCGACGGTTGCGCGGGCTCGCCGGCCAGATCCCCGATCTGCCCCGGTACCTTGCTGATCGAACCGGCGCCCATCACGATCACCACATCGCCGTCACGCATGAAATCCAGCGCCGCCCGCGGCAGCTCGGCTACGTCTTCGACGAATACCGGTTCGATCTTGCCGGCCACGCGCAGGGCGCGCGCCAGGGCCCGGCCGTCCGCCGCCACCAGAGGTGCCTCGCCAGCCGCGTAGACTTCGGTCAACAAAACGGCATCGGCCGTCCCCAGCACACGGACAAAATCCTCGAAGCAATCGCGCGTCCGCGTGTAGCGATGCGGCTGGAAGGCCAGCACGATGCGGCGGTCGGGCCACGCGCCACGGGCCGCCGCCAACGTCGCGGCCATTTCCACCGGATGGTGCCCGTAATCGTCGATAACGGTGAACGTGCCGCCGCCCCGTGCCTGGGATACGGCGAAATCGCCGATATGCGTGAAACGGCGATTGACGCCGCGGAAGGACTCCAGCGCGCCGCAGATGGCCTCGTCGGGAACACCAAGCTCGGACGCCACGGCGATCGCCGCCAACGCATTGCGTACGTTGTGCAAGCCGGGCAGGTTCAGGCAAACCGACAGGGGCGGCAGCTCGATGTCGCGGTCGCGCCGGACAACGTCAAAGCACATGCGCGTTCCCTCGGCGCGTACATTGCGGCCGGCCACCTGTGCGTCCGCGCCCAGGCCATAGGTCGTGACGGGACGCGATATGAAGGGCATGATCTCGCGTACGTTCGCATCGTCGCCGCACAACACCGCGCTACCGTAGAACGGCAGCTTCTGCGTGAACTCGATGAAGGCGCTCTTCAGCCTGGCAACGTCATGGCCATAGGTATCCATATGGTCGGCGTCGATGTTGGTCACGATGGCCATGACCGGCAACAGATTCAGGAACGAAGCGTCAGACTCGTCGGCCTCGACCACGATGTATTCGCCCTGGCCCAGCCGCGCATTGGCGCCGGCCGAGTTCAAGCGGCCGCCGATCACGAAGGTGGGATCCAGGCCGCCCGCCGCCAGCACACTGGCAACCAGGCTGGTGGTGGTCGTCTTGCCGTGGGTGCCGGCGATCGCGATGCCGCGCTTCAGGCGCATGAGCTCCGCCAGCATGATGGCGCGGGGTACGACCGGTATGCGTCCGGCTCGCGCGGCGATGACCTCGGGGTTGTCGCCCGCCACCGCGGTGGACGTCACGATGGCATCCGCGCCGGCGATATTCACGGCCGAGTGGCCGATGACTATGGACATGCCCAGGCCGGACAGGCGGCGGGTGACCGCCGAGTCGCTCAGGTCCGAACCGCTGACGCGATAGCCCAGGTTCAGCAGCACTTCCGCGATGCCGCTCATCCCGGACCCGCCGATTCCGACGAAATGGATATGTTGAATACGATGTTTCATGATGGTTGTTTCACTCCGCCGTCCACACGACGGACCGCGACCGCTTCGCAGGCATCGGCGATGTGGCGGGCCGCATCCGGCATGGCACGGGTACGCGCGAGCACGGCGACGGCCTGAAGCTCGTCACGGCCACGCTGCGTCAGCCAGTCCGCCAGCCATTGCGGTGTCAATTCGGTTTGCTGGCGCAGCCAGGCGGCGCCGGCGTCGCTCAGGTAGCGCGCATTCGCGGTTTGATGATCGTCGATCGCATGCGGGAACGGCACGAACAGGGCCGCCACGCCGGCTGCGGCGATTTCCGCGACCGTCATCGCGCCAGCGCGGCAGATCACCACATCGGCGGCCGCCAGGGCGCCGGCCATATCCTCGATGAAAGCCCGGCAGTTGGCGCGCACACCCGCGGCGGCATAGCCCGCGCGCAGCGCTTCGATATGCTGTTCCCCCGCCTGATGCGTGATGCGCGGGCGTATGGCTTCCGGCAGCAGCGCCAGTGCCTGCGGCACCACGGTGTTCAGGGCTTGTGCGCCCAGGCTACCGCCCACCACCAGCACATTGAGGGCGCCGGAACGATCGGCATAACGGTGTTCCGGAGCGGTGATGGCGCAGACCTCGCGGCGCACGGGATTACCCACCATCTCGCCGCGCGGCAGCACATCGGGGAAACCGGTCAACACGCGTTGCGCCAGGCGCGCCAGCGTGCGATTGGCCGTTCCCGCCACGGCATTCTGCTCGTGCACCACCAGGGGCACGCGCCGCAGCGCCGCGGCCAGACCGCCGGGGAATGCGACATAGCCGCCCATGCCCAGCACGACATCGGCACGCGCGGTCGACAAGTGGCGCCAGGCCTGCCGGGTAGCCGCGAACAGGCGTGCCGGCAATTGCAGCAAGGCCGTGATGCCGCGCCCGCGCAGGCCTTGGAAATGCAGTTCCGCCATCTCGATGCCCTGCGCGGGCACCAGGCGGCCTTCCATCTTGTCCGGGTTGCCCAGCCACAGGACACGCCAGCCGCGCTCGCGCAGCACGGCGGCCACAGCCAGGCCGGGCATGATATGCCCGCCGGTACCGCCCGCCATGATGAGCGCCGTACGATTGAGAGAATGACCCTCCTGTCGCTGCGCGACTCCTCCCCAAGGGAGGGCAGCGCGCCCTTCGGGCGGCCGTGCGGACGCGCTCATGTTCTGCCCCCCCGCATCATCGTCCGGCTTTCCAGGTCCACCCGTATCAGCATGGCCAGGGCGATCAGGTTCATGACGACGCCCGATCCACCGTAGCTCATCAGCGGCAGCGTCAGGCCCTTGGTGGGCAGCAGGCCCAGGCAAACACCCATATTGATAAAGGCCTGGACGCCGAACCAGATCGCCACGCCCTGCGCCAGCATGCCGGCGAAAGTCCGTTCCATGGCGATGGCCTGACGGCCGATCTCGAAGCCGCGCAGCACGATGATCGCGAACAGCGAAATCACCAGCATCACGCCGACGAAGCCCAGTTCCTCGCCCACCACCGCCATCAGGAAATCAGTGTGCGCTTCCGGCAGGTAATGCAGCTTTTCAATACTGGCGCCCAGCCCCACGCCGAACCACTCGCCGCGGCCCAGGGCGATCAGGGAATGCGAAAGCTGGTAAGCGCTGCCGTATGCGTTGTCCTGGTTCCAGGGATCCAGATAGGCGAACAGGCGCGCGCGCCGCCAGGGCGATGCCCAGATCAGCAGCAGGAAAGTACCCATCAACACGCCGAGCAGGCTGCTGAAGTACTTGCCGTTGATGCCGCCCAGGAACAGGATCCCGATGGCGATGGCCACGATCACCATGAAGGCGCCAAGATCGGGCTCCAGCAGCAGGAACAGGCCGACGCCGCCCAGCGCGCACGCCATGGGCAGAAAGCCGCGCGCAAAATTCTGCATGTGCTCCTGCTTGCGTACCGTGTAGTCGGCCGCATACAGCAGGGCCGCGACCTTCATCAATTCGGACGGCTGGAAATTGATCGGTCCCAGCGGAATCCAGCGGTGCGAACCGTTGACCTCGCGGCCGATGCCGGGCACCAGCACGATCACCAACAGGAACAATGCCAGGATGAACAGCGGTACGGCCAGGCGTTGCCATACCCGGATGGGAACGGTGATGGCGCATGCCGCGGCGATCAGTCCAACGAAGACGAAGGCCGCATGGCGCGCCACGAAATAGTACTGGCCGTACGCCGCATAGCGCGGGCCGTCGGCCAGCGCGATGGATGCCGAATAAACCATCAGCAGTCCCAGCGACAGCAGCGTGCCGGCGGCGATGACCAACGGCATGTCGAAGCTGCGCATGCGCGTGCGCCCCGGACGGACGGCGTTGACGCTCCCGGTCAGGTCGGCGAACAAGCTCATACCACCTCTCCCCGGTCCAATGCCAGTTCCTGCGCTTCCTGCGCGAAGACCTGGCCGCGGTGGACGTAATTGCGGAACATGTCCATGCTGGCGCAGGCGGGCGATAGCAGAATGGCGTCGCCGGCTTGCGCCAGCGTCATGGCCTGGCGTACGGCGTCGCGCATATCGGTCGCCCGCACGCTCGCGACGCCGGTCGACGCCAGGGCCTTGCCGATCTCTGGACCATCCTGCCCAATCAGCACCAGCGCGCGCGCATGGCGCGCCACCGGTGCGACCAGCGGCGAAAAATCCTGGCCCTTGCCCAGGCCGCCGGCGATCAGTACGACCGGCTGGCCCAGGCCTTCCAGCGCGGCGACGGTGGCGCCGACGTTGGTACCCTTGCTGTCGTTGATGAAGTCGACGTCGGCGATACGGCGCACGAACTCCACACGGTTGGGTTCGCCGGCATATTCCCGGGCGTAGCGCAGCATGGGCCCCCAGCCGATATCCAGCGCACGGCCCAGTGCCAGCGCGGCCAGCGTGTTCGTCGCGTTGTGCATGCCGCGGATGCGCAGCGCATCCACGGGCATCAGTTTGGACAGGCGGCCCGCCGGTCGCGGGGGGGGTGGCGCATCCTTTTTGCGCCGTGCCGGCGTCGGTGCCGGAATGTCGAAATCGCTGGCTTCGCATGCGATCAGCCACGCGACTCCCTGCCCCAGCTCCAGGCCCATATCGCCGACCAGCGCCGGCACATCGCGACCGAAGCTGCGCACACGCTGGTGATCGAGGCTTTCGACCATCCGCACTGTCAGCGGATCGTCGCGGTTCACGATGGCGATGCGCGCCATGGACAACAGCCGCGCCTTTGCTTGCGCATAGGCCTGCATGTCGCCGTGCCAATCCAGGTGATCCTGCGTGACATTCAAAACGACCGCCGCATCGGCAGCCAGGGTGTGCGTCGTCTGCAACTGGAAACTGGACAATTCCAGCACCCAGGCCTGCGGCAGCGCATTGTTGTCCAGCGCGTCCATCAAAGCGGTCAATGCGGCAGGGCCGATGTTGCCGGCCGCGCGTGCCGTCAGGCCACCGGCATCGATCATGCCGCGAGTCAACGCCGTAACGGTAGTCTTGCCGTTGGTGCCGGTTATCGCCACGAGACGCGGACGGTAGTCGCGGCTTTCGGCCAACGCGGCCAGCGCACGCGCGAACAACTCGATTTCGCCCACGACTTCGATGCCGCGCTTCGCGGCCTCGGCCAGCAAGGCCTGGGCAGGATCTTGATTGGGTGCCAGGCCCGGGCTGATGACAACCTGCGCCACACCGTCCAGCAGCGACGCATCGAATTCGGCGCTGCCCAGGTGGTATTCGGGCTGCTCATGCGCCGCCATGCCGTCGAACGCCGCGCGCAATTGGTCCAGTCCGCCCGGTTGCTCGCGCGTATCGGCGATACGCAGGCGCGCGCCGCTGCGCGCGCACCAGCGCGCGGCGGCAATACCGGTCTCGCCCAGCCCCAGAATCAGGACGCAAGGCGTGTCGGGAACGGGAGAATCCGTTGCGCTCATCGCAATTTCAACGTCGAAAGACCAATCAAAACCAGCATCATGCTGATAATCCAGAAACGCACGACAACCTGGGTTTCCTTCCAGCCGCCCACCTCAAAATGATGGTGCAGCGGCGCCATGCGAAAAATCCGCCGCCCCTCGCCGTACTTGCGCTTCGTATATTTGAACCAGCTGACCTGCACCATCACCGACAGCGTTTCCACGACAAACACGCCGCCCATGACGAAAAGCACGATTTCCTGGCGCGCGATGACCGCCACCGTTCCCAGCGCGCCGCCGAGCGCCAGCGCACCGACGTCGCCCATGAAGACCTGGGCTGGATAGGCGTTGAACCAGAGGAAAGCCAGGCCCGCCCCGGCCAGGGCCGCACACAGAACCAGCAATTCCGCCGCGCCTGGTACATAGGGGAACAGCAAATACTTGGAATAGTCGGCGCGGCCGATCACGTAGGCGAAGATGCCCAGTGCTCCGCCGACCATCACCGTCGGCATGATGGCCAAGCCGTCCAGGCCGTCGGTCAGGTTGACGGCATTGCTGGTGCCGACGATCACGAACCAGGTCAGCGCGACGAAACCAAGCACGCCCAGCGGATAGCTGACCGTCTTGAAGAAAGGCACGATCAGGTCCGCCCGCGTAGGCAGCGGCATCGTGAAACCGCTCGCAACCCAGCCGCGAAACAGCGGCCACAACTCCGTATTGGCCGGCGCGGAAACCGCGAACGCCAGATAGACGGCGGCGACCAGCCCGATCAGTGCCTGCCAGAAAAACTTTTGCCGCGCCGGCATCCCTTCGGGATTGCGATGCACGACCTTGCGATAGTCGTCCATCCAGCCGATCAGGCCGAAGCCGAACGTGACCAGTAACACTACCCAGACGAAGCGATTGCTCCAGTCCGCCCACAACAGCGTGCTGACTCCGATCGCGATCAGGATCAGCGCGCCGCCCATGGTCGGCGTACCCGTCTTGACCAGATGGGTCTGCGGGCCGTAGGAACGCACGGCTTGCCCGATCTTCAATTCCGTCAATTTGCGGATCACGCGCGGGCCGAAGAACAGGCCGATCAGCAGTGCCGTGGCGCAAGCGAACACCGCGCGCAGCGTGATGTACTCGAACACTCCAAAGGTGCGGATATCGTCGGAAAGCCAGCGGGCGATTTCAAGCAGCATGCTGTTCTCCCTGCCCCAGGGGCGCATGTCCATCGTTACTCAACAACGCCTTCACTACCCGCTCCATGCGCATAAAGCGCGAACCCTTTACCAAAACGGCGCGCACGGTTTCGCCGTGCAGCGCCGTCACAATTTCTTCCACACTCTCGCAAGCCCTTGCCCTTGGACCGAAGGCCGTCACGGCATCGCCGGCGGCTTTCCCCAGGCTAAGGAAGAGATCGATGCCGCGCTCACGCGCATATTCGCCAACTTCGCGATGCATCGCCGGTCCGTTCGCACCGACTTCGCCCATGTCCCCCAATACCAGCGCTCGGGGCGCGGGCAATCGGGCGAGCACGTCGATGGCCGCTCTGACAGAGTCCGGATTCGCATTGTAGGTGTCATCGACCAGTAATGTTCCGTCACTCAATTGGTGCCGTTGCATCCGGCCGGACACCGGGCTGAAACCTGCCAGCGCCCTGCATGCGGACGCCAGCGGCGCCCCCGCCGCCAACGCGCATGCGACCGCCGCCAACGCGTTGCGCAGATTGTGCATGCCTGGGACCGTCAGCTCCAGCATCGCTGTGCCAGCAGGTGTGACCAATTGGCACCGGGTGCCCAGCGCGTCGGCCTGCACCTGTTCCGCATACACGTCCAGGCCGGCCTGCAGGCCGAAGCGCAGAACTCGCGGCGTCGCGCTCAGACTGTCCCAGGTCGCCGTGTAGGCATCGTCCCCTGGATAGACCGCGTAGCCGTTCTCCGGCAACGCGGCAAGCACGGCACCGTTTTCTTCCGCGACCGCCTGCACGCTGTGCATGAATTCCTGATGTTCGCGTTGCGCGTTATTGACCAGTCCCACCGTGGGTGCCGCCATGGCGGCCAGCAGCGCGATTTCGCCGGGATGGTTCATGCCCACTTCGACAACCGCGGCCTGATGATGCGCGCGCAACCGCAGCAGCGTCAGCGGCAGGCCGATATCGTTATTGAAGTTCCCCGCGGTGGCCAAGCGCTGCGCTTCACCCAGCCAGTCCGCCAGGATGGCCGAAATCATTTCCTTCGTGGTGGTCTTGCCGTTGCTGCCGGTCACGGCGATCACCGGAATCGCGAAACGCGCGCGCCATGCCGCGCCGATGCGGCCCAGCGCCACGCGCGTGTCACCCAGCACCAGCTGCGGCATGCGCACGCCGTCGATGCGGCGGGCGACCACCGCGGCCACGGCGCCCTGCGCCTGCGCCTGTCCGAGATAGTCATGGGCGTCGAAGCGTTCTCCGGCCAATGCCACGAAAAGCTGATCGGCGCCGATCGTGCGCGTATCGGTGGATACCGCCGATACGCAGGGCAGCAGCAAAGCCAGGCGGGCCCATTCGCGATCGTCGAACGGCAGTTTGACGCCGGCGATTTCCTGATAGGTCTCGTGTCCCTTGCCCGCCAGCAGCACGACGTCTTCCAGGCGCGCCGACCAGATGGTGGCCATGATCGCCTTGGCGCGATCGGCTTCCAGGGTCAGCGACACGCCGTCGGCGATGCCCGCCCGGATCTGCGCCAGGATGGCAGCGGGATCTTCGCTACGGGGGTTGTCGCTGCTAAGCACCACATGATCGGCACCCTGCGCGGCGATGGCGCCCATGATGGGACGCTTGCCGGCATCGCGGTCGCCGCCGCAGCCGAACAGGCACAGCAGCCTGCCGCCGCGCGCCTGCACCACGGGCCGCAAGGCGGCCAGAGCCCGTTCCAGGGCATCGGGCGTATGCGAATAGTCGACCACGACCATGGGCCCCGCCATGCTGCCCGCCGAGAGCGGCAACGCTATCGGGGCAACGATTTCCATACGGCCGTCGACCGGCGTGGCAGCTGCCAATTCGCGAGCGATGTCGGACAGCGACCAGCCAAGTGCCTGCAGCACGCCCGCGACCAGCAGAAGGTTCGCAACATTGTGGCGTCCCAACAGGCCGCTCATGATTTGCGCTTCGCCCTGCGACGTGGCCAGCGTGAAAATCTGGCCCTGGCCGGTTATGGCCAGGTCACGCGCCTGCAGATCGGCGGACGACTGAATGCCATAGGCCAGGACGCGTTCAGGCGCAAGCGCCGCGATCAGCCGCCGGCCCGCATCGTCATCGGCATTTATGACGGCCTTGCTCAAACCGGACCATGCAAAGAGGCGCGCTTTCGCCTCTTCGTACGCTTTCATGCTGCCGTGGTAATCCAGGTGATCACGGCTCAGATTGGTAAACGCGGCGATGTCGATACGGACGCCGTCCATGCGCCCCTGATCGATACCGATCGATGAGGCTTCCATCGCCACCAGTTGCGCGCCGGCCTGCCGCATCCGCGCCAACAGGCGATGCACGGCCAACACGTCGGGAGTCGTCAGGCTGCCGGGCAACGCCTGGCCATCGGGCAGGGTTGCACCCAGCGTGCCGATGGCGCCGCAAGGCTTGCCGCCGTGCGTCAGCGCGCGCGCCAGCCATTGCACGGACGATGTCTTACCGTTGGTGCCCGTAACGGCGATCACGGCCAGGGCCGAGGAAGGCCGGCCATACCAGATGTCGGCCAGCTCGCCCAGCATGCCGCGCAGTCCGTCGACCACGCGCATCGGCACTCCGGACGCCAGGGCTTCCGGTAGAGAAGCGCTTGGCCCCTCGACCAGAATCGCGGCGGCGCCGCGCGCCACCGCCTGCTGTATATATAGGCTGCCATCGCTGGCGCGGCCGCGGCAGGCTACGAACACATCGCCCGCGCATACCTCACGCGAATCCAGGCGCAGATCGGCCCCCGCCGCGACGCATGCGCGCAGCCATGTTACGACGCCGTCCGCGGCGGACGGCGTCGTAACGGTGGGATCGAGAGTCGTGGCGTTCATCTCATCCGCTCCTGCAGGCCCGCCACCACGGTGGACTCGAAAGGAGCGTCCGGTTGAACATTCATCAGCCGCAGGCTGCCGCCGACGATGGTCGAAAATACCGGCGCGGCTACCGCGCCGCCATAGTAGCCCCCTGTCTGCGGCTCGTCGATGGTGACCGCAACGACGATGCGCGGGTCGGAGACCGGCGCGAAACCGACAAAGGAGCTGCGATACCGGCTGGTGCTGTACTTGCCGTCGACGATCTTGCGCGCCGTGCCGCTCTTGCCGGCCACACGGTAGCCTTGCACCTGGGCCAGCTTGGCACCATCCGGTCCCGCCGCGGCTTCCAGGAAAGTACGGATCAGCGCCGCGATCTTGGGCGGATAGATCTTGACGCTGGTGGGTTCGCTATCGCGCTTTACCAGCGTCAGCGACACCATATCGCCATCGCGGGCGAACACGGTATAGGCGCGCGCCATCTGCAGCAGCGATACCGACAAGCCATAGCCGTAGGCCATGGTCGCCTTTTCGATCAGGCGCCAGCGGTCCCATGGCCGCAGGCGTCCGGGGGCGGCACCGGGAAAACCAAGCTGCGGCGCCTGGCCAAAACCCAGTTCGGTGAAGCGGTCCCACATCTCACGGGGTTCCAGCTTTTCCGAAATCAAGGTCATGCCGATGTTGCTGGAACGGCGCAGCACGTCCGCGACATTGATGGTGCCATTGCGGCTGACATCGCTGATCGTCGATCCCTGATAGCGGAAATGGCCGTTGCCCGTGTCGAACATCGTGGACGTGGTGATACGGCCCAGATCCAGCGCCAGCGCGGCGGTGAACGGCTTCATGATGGAGCCGGGCTCGAAGGTGTCGGTGATCGCCTGGTTGCGCAGGGCGTCGGTATCGAGCGAGCCGCGGTTACCCGGATCGTAGGTCGGCAGGCTGGCCATGCTAAGGATTTCGCCCGTGCGCGCATCCAGCACGACCGCCGCCGCACCGCGCGCGTGATGCAGCGCGATCGCATCGCTGAGCGCCTTGAACACCAGGTACTGCACGCGCGTGTCGATGGACAGGCGCAGATCCTTGCCGTTGACAGGCTCCGTCACGGCCTGCACGTCCTCGATGACGCGGCCCAAACGGTCCTTGATCACCCGGCGCGTGCCCGGCCGGCCGGACAACTGCTTGTTGAAGGCCAGCTCCACGCCTTCCTGCCCCTGGTCTTCGACGTTGGTGAAGCCCACCACGTGGGCCATGACCTCGCCTTCCGGGTAGTAGCGCCGCGTTTCAGGCTGCTGATGTATGCCCGGCACCGCCAGTTGCTTGATCTTGTCGGCGATTTCCATCGGTACCTGACGCTTCAGGTAGACAAAGTTCTTGTCCTCATCGGCCAGGCGCTTGTTCAGATCGGCGACCGGCATATCGAGCAACTTGCCCAGGGCGGCCAATTGCTGGGGCGGCGCCGCGCGCGCGTCATCCGGGATGGCCCAGATGGCGCGTGCCGGCACGCTGGACGCCAGCACAACATTATTGCGGTCCAGGATCTTGCCGCGCGTGGCGGCCAGCGTCAGCGTGCGCTCGTAGCGCCGCTCGCCCTGCTGCTGCAGGAAGTCCGTGGTGATGCCCTGCAGGAAAAGCGCCCGTGCCGCCAGGGTGGCGAAGCCAACGAAGAGCAGGATCAGGACCAGGCGCGAGCGCCAGGCCGGCAGTTGTCCGCGCAGCACCGGGCTATTAAAGAAGGGCAGCCGCTTCATTGCGCGCCTCCGGCCGCCGTGGCCTGGTTGAGATAGATCGTGCGGTCGGGCGCGATCGGCATCATTTTCAGGTCGTCGCGCGCCGCGCGATCGACCCGGGCATTACGCGCGAGTTCGGCGCGATCCAGTTGCAGCCGGCGCCAGTCATTGTCCAGGTCACGGGCCTGGGCCTGCGAACGATCAAAATCGACGAACAGCTGGCGCGCCTGATAGCGGCTGGTGACCAGGGAAATGGCGCAGGACATCAGAATCACGGCAAGGAGCAGACTGAAGCGCCCCATCAGTGCCTCCCTTTGCCCGCGCGCTCGGGGCGCGGCACGGAAGAGCGCTTGGCCTTGGCGGCACGCAGGGAACGCGATGCGGACAGCGGCTCGGCGGCGACAAAACCCGCGCCGCCGCCCGTGGGCAGCGGCACGTCGGTACGCTCGGCGACGCGCAGAACGGCGGAACGCGAACGGGCGTTGACGGCAACTTCATCGGGCTCGGCCAGCACGCGGCCCAAGGAATGCAGCAACGGCTGCGGCATTTCGCTCTCGCGCAGCGGCAGACGCGAATGCGCCGCCGCCGGCCTGGCGGCGGCGGCGATGAACTGCTTGACCATGCGGTCTTCGAGCGAATGAAAACTGATCACCGCCAACCTCCCCATCGGCGCGAGCAGATCTAGAGCTGACGCGAGGGCGCGTGCGAGTTCTTCAAGTTCCCTATTGAGGTAAATCCGTAAAGCCTGAAAGGTGCGCGTGGCCGGATGCTGCCCCTTTTCGCGCGTGCGGACGGCACCTGCGACGAGCTCGGCAAGTTCGAGCGTGGTGCGCAGCGGCCCTGTTGCGCGGCGAGCTGCAATCGTTTTTGCAATCTGAAAAGCAAACCGTTCTTCGCCATATTCCGCTATGACCTCCCGCATCTCGTCCACACTGGCCTCGGCCAGCCATTCCGCGGCCGTCGGGCCGCGCGTCGTATCCATGCGCATATCCAACGGACCTTCGCGCATGAAAGAAAAACCCCGCCCGGCATCATCCAGCTGCGGGGATGAAACCCCCAGATCCAGCATGACGCCGTCCACCTGTTCCACACCCAAGTCCCCGAGCGCTTCGCGCATGGTGGCGAAACCGCCATGCACGACCGCCACGCGGGCATCGCCTGCGGCCAATTGCCGGGCCACCGCGATCGCGCTCGGATCCTTGTCGAACACCACCAATCTGGCCTGGGGCGATAGCCGTGCCAACAAGGCTCCGGAATGCCCACCCCGCCCGAACGTTCCATCGACGTACACGCCGTTCAATCGGCGTTGCGCGTCGACGGCATCGTCCCCGCTGCGGCTGGCGGCTTTGCGGCTGCCGAAATGCGGCAACAGCAACGCGTCCACCGTCGGCGCCAGCAGCACGGGCCGATGTTCGAGTTCCATATCGGCTTCAGAAAGAAAACTGATTCAACACTTCCGGCATCCCCTGAGCCAGATCTTCCGCCTCGCGGCGGGCCAGGGAAGCGGCATCCCACAGCTCGAAGTGCGCGCCCATGCCGAGCAGCATCACATCTCGCGTCATTCCTGCGGCATTGCGCAGTTCGGGGGCGATCAGGATGCGGCCGGATCCATCCAGCTCGACATCCTGGGCATTGCCCAGCAGCAACCGCTGCAAGGCCCGGGCGGACATGGGGAGCGCGGCTATCGCCTCGCGCTTCTTTTCCCATTCCTGGCGCGGGTAGAGCAACAGGCAACCGTCCGGGTGGCGGGTCAGCGTCAGCCGGCCCTCCGCCTGAGCGACCAGGGCGTCACGATGCCGGGTCGGAATCGAGATCCGGCCCTTCGCATCCAGCGTGAGTGCGCTGCTTCCCTGGAACACCCATTCCTCCCACTTTATTGCACAAAAACCTACTTTTTCCCACTCTACGGGAAGGGACACCCGCGGTCAAGCAACCGGACACAATTTTTTCAATCACAACAAGGACTTAGACGTCACCGTTGAAAAGACAAAATAAAAACCCCCTGATAAATCAGGGGGTTGCAAAATGATCTAAATGTCCTACCTGAGCCTTGTGGAAAAAGGAGATTCGGGTGCGACGCTTCCCGGCCCCCTAGAGGAGCAAGACGGATCTATAGGCCGGATTCTGTACGCCGGGGAACCCCGGCGGGCAATCATTCCTCTGGCCCGGCCATTGCTGGCCGGATCTAGCCATCTACCCGCATGCTCGGACGAGCCGCCCTTTCCGGTCCGAAGACCGTGCGCATGCCTATTTGATGTTGCTCCCGGTAGAGGTTGCCGCGTTTCACCCTGCGACGCCGCGTCCCGTGACCGGGGCGCGCGGCACGGAAGTAGCCGTACCTGTGCGCGGTAAACCGCGCCCGCTTCGCAGACTCGTCTCTGTGGCCCTGTTCCTCGAACATGCGGCAGTTACCCGCCGCATGCCCGGACGGCCGTTAGCCGCTACCGCGCCCTGTGGAGTCCGGACCTTCCTCGATGCATGCGCACCGCGATTGCCCGACCCGTCTTGCAAGCGCATTTTAGACCAGAAAAAATAGCGCCCCAAAAAGGGGCGCTTTTGCCTTGGGGCGGTCCGGCGGCAAAAGAAAAACGCCCGTATGGGCGTTTTCTTGCCTGGAAAGAACCCGGCGGCGACCGGAGGGACGGACACCGTCCGGTCGAAATGTCCGGTCAGGACGCGGGCGGAACCAGCACTTCGCTCAGGTCACCCTGCTCGACGCCCGAGTTCGCCTTCAGCCCATTGCGGCGCGTCGTGATGCCCGACAGCTCCGGCAAGGACCAGCGGCGCGTGATGAAACGCAGGATGGACGTGGTGTCGAGCATCGTATGGTCGACAAAGCCCTTGCGTACCGTGGGGCCGACGACGATGGTGGGAACACGCGAGCCGGGGCCGAAGCGGTCACCCTTGGGCGGCGCGATGTGATCCCAGAGGCCGCCGTTTTCATCATAGGTGATGACGACCAGCATGTGCGCCCACTGCGGGCTCTTTTCCAGTTCGGCAACGATGTCGGCGATGGCCTGGTCGCCACGCAGCACGTCGGCGTAGCCGTTATGCTCATTCAGATTACCGACGGGCTTGTAGAACGAGACCGGCGGCAGCTTGCCCGCGCGGATGTCGGCGACGAAGTTCTCGCCGTTCAAGCCCGCATCTTTCAAGTGCTCGTTGCGTTGCGCGACACCGTCCGGCGTAGTCGGATCGAAACGCTTGAAGTAATTGAAAGGCTGGTGGTGGAACTGGAAGTTGACGAACGGTGTACCGTTGGACTGCAAGGCGGTGCCCGTGTAATCGGAACCGGTCCAACCGGCGGGATTGGTCGCGCGTGCCGTCTGGAATCCCCAGCCGCCGCTATACCAAGCCCATTCGACATTCTTCTGGCTCAACAGGTCGCCGATGTTCGTCTGGGTTTGCGGCGGCACGGTGGTGGCATTCGCCGGATCGGCCAGCAGGCCCTCCTTCACGCCTTGTGCGTCCGCCACCGGTGCGTTGGCGCTCGGCTGGTACGGCGGCTGCATCGTGTTGATGCCGAAGCCGTCCGGCGTGATCGTGGCGCTGCTGGTGACGAAAATCGACGTGGCCGGACCGCTCAATGCGGAATCGGCGCCGGTCGCCGCGGGATTCACCGCCAGATGCGAACCCTGGGGACCATCCGACAGCGTGGCGACCTTGCTCTGGTTGTTGGTGTTGATGGGAACGAGCGGCGGCGTTGCCGCGATCAGGTATTGATGGTTCAGGAAGGAACCGCCGAAGGCGCCCATGAAGAAATGGTCGGCCATCGTGTACTTTTGCGCGACCTTCCACAGGGGCAACGTAGCGGCGTCGTTGGTGAAATGCCCCATGACCAGACCGCCGGCCGAGTCGGCCCAGGCAACGAACTGATCGTTCTTGCCACCATCGATCTGCATCTGGTTCTGGTAGAAGTTGTGCCACAGGTCGGCGTTCACCGCCGACAGATCCACGCCCGGATAGGTATCGTTGATCGAGAAGGGCTTGTTCGCCATCCCTTGCGTCTGCGCGGTCGTGACCACCGGCACGGTGGACGAGAACTGCGCCTTCGCCGCCGTCAGGCCGGCCCATACCGGCGGCAGCGCGTTCAGGACGGTCTTGCCGTCACGATCCACCTGAGGCGCGACGGTAGCCGAGGCCAGCGGGCTGTCCACGCCGGGGAAATCGCTGTACAGGTTATCGAAGCTGCGGTTTTCCGCATAGATCACAACGACGTTCTGGATTTGGTTCACAGCTTGATCTGTGGGGGAACCATGATCGCCGGAGTCGCCGCCACCATCGCCGCCACAGGCGGCCAGGGAGCCCAGAACTGCAATCGCGGCCAGCGGCCGGATCGACGAAATGCACATCGTGCGGAGTGTCGGCTTCATACCCTACGGTTTCCTCTAATTAGAGATACGAGAAGTGCCGCCATGGTCGATCACTAGCATGTGAACTTCATGAAGGATTACTGAACGAAAACTGAAAAATTGGAAATTCAATTCAGTATCTGGTCAGCCAGCATTACAGGTCGTGAAATATTGCGCTGCTAGGCTCAACCGATCTTGCCCGCGCTGACCCTTTGCTTCCATGCCTCGAATACGCACCGCCCCCACGCATTGCACACGCCTCGTTATCTCTCTCGTATTTGCGCTGCTCGCGGTAGTGACCGTGTGGGAATACGCCGAGGCACAGAGCACGGCAAGCACGGATACGAACGGCGCGAAAGCGGAAAGCACCAAGCCCGGCGGCACTTACTATCCGCCGCCGCCAGTCACCTATGACCGCGCTTATGCGCGCCAACGCGCGGCCGATCTGGCCTCACTTGGCCAGACGCTTTTCACGGACCCACGACTGTCGGCATCAGGCCGGCAGGCCTGCGCCAGCTGCCATAGCCCGCAGAATCATTTCGGTCCGCCGGACGGCCTGTCCGTGCAACCCGGTGGATCGGAAATGACCCAATCCGGCGTGCGAGCGGTGCCGTCGCTGATGTATCTGCAGGCGGTACCGCCCTTCAGCGAACATTTCGTCGATAGCGAAGAAGAAGGGGACAACAGCACCGATGCCGGCCCCACTGGCGGCCTGACCTGGGACGGGCGCGTCGACCGTGCGGATGCCCAGGCGCGCATTCCGCTGCTCGATGCACGTGAAATGGGCAACAAGGATCCCGCCGCCGTCGTCGCGCGCGTGCAATCCGCGCCGTATGCCGACACCGTGCGCCGCCTGTATGGCAGCCAGATCTTCGATGACACGAACAAGGCTTTCAGCGCCATCGCGCAGGCGCTTGCGTATTACCAGGACACGCCATCGTTGTTTTTCCCCTATAGCAGCAAGTACGACGCGGTGGCGATGGGGCGCACCAAGTTCACCGACCAGGAAGCGCGAGGGTTGCGCCTTTTCGCCGCGGAAGACAAAGGCAACTGCGCCAGTTGCCATCGCTTCAGCGTCCCCGGCACGCTGCCCATCTTCAACGACTACGGCCACATCTCGCTAGGCGTGCCGCGCAACCCCGCCATCGCGGACAACGGCAACCCCGCCTACTTCGACCTGGGCCTGTGCGGTCCCTATCGCAAGGACCTGACCGGTCATCCCGAGTACTGCGGCCTGTTCCGTTCACCTACACTACGCAACGTGGCCACCCGCAAGGTGTTCTTCCACAACGGCGTATTCCACACCTTGCGCGAGGTCGTGGAGTTCTATGCGACGCGCGATGTGCAGCCGGAACGCTGGTACCCGCGCCGGGCCGACGGCACGATCGACAAATTCGATGACCTCCCCGCCAAGTACCACGAGAACGTCAATATGGATCCGCCCTTTGGCGGCAAACCGGGCGACAAGCCAGCCCTGACGCCACAGGAGATCGACGACGTGGTTGCCTTCCTGGGCACGTTGACCGACGGCTATTTCGATCCCAAGCAGGCGCCGACCGCCGATTCCACGCAGGCGCCCCCCGCTGGACAGGCGCCTTTACAAGCCACGGCATCCGCACAAGCAGGCGCCGGACGCCATTGAAGTCATTGAAGTCATTGAAGTCATTGAAGTCGTAGGTCGCCGGTGCCGGCGCCCGGCAGCGTGGCGGCCTTCCTGCGACAATGTCGGTCTTTACCCGATCCCAGCTGTCGCCACATGGCCCCTGCCACACTCATTACCTTTACCGGCGTTCAACTCGCCTACGGGCACCATCCGCTGCTGGATGGTGCCGACTTTTCCATCCAGGCCGGCGAACGCATAGGCCTGATCGGACGCAACGGCGCCGGAAAATCGTCCATGCTGCGGCTGCTGGACGGCCGTACCGATCCCGATGATGGCGATATCTCGCGCGCGGCAGGCCTGAAAGTCGCCACGGTAGAGCAAGAACCCGTCCTGGACGAACAGGCGACCGTATTCGAGACCGTTTGCGGCCCGGTCGACGAAAGCGAGGACTGGCAGCGTCCGTCGCGCGTCCGCTCGCTGCTGGAACGACTGCGCCTGCCTGCCGACACGCTCATCGCCGGCCTGTCGGGCGGCACACGCAAGCGCGTCGCCCTGGCTCGGGCACTCGCCGGCGAACCCGATCTGCTGCTGCTCGACGAACCCACCAATCACCTGGATTTCGACGGCATCGCCTGGCTGGAACAGATGCTGGGGGACTGGAAAGGCAGCGCGGTCATCATTACCCACGATCGCCGCTTCCTGGACAACGTCACGACACGCATCGTCGAACTGGATCGAGGCCGCCTGCTCAGCTTTCCCGGCAACTTCACGCAATGGCAGGAACGCAAGGCCCAGTGGCTGGAATCGGAGCGGCTGGAACAGGCGCGCTTCGATAAACTGCTGGCCCAGGAAGAAGTCTGGATCCGCAAGGGCGTGGAGGCGCGCCGCACCCGCAACGAAGGCCGCGTGCGCCGGCTCGAAAGCCTGCGCGTGGAACGCGCGGAACGGCGCGAGCGGCAAGGCAACGTCAACCTGGCTATCGCCGAAGGACAACGTTCCGGCAAGCTTGTCTCCGAACTCCAGCACGTGCACAAGGCCTTCGGCGATCGTGTCGTCGTCGATGATTATTCCACCGTCATTCTGCGTGGTGATCGCATAGGCATCATCGGCGCCAACGGCGCCGGCAAGACCACCCTGCTGCGCATCATCCTGGGCCAGCAGGCTCCCGACACCGGCACCGTACGCGCCGGGTCCAATGTGGCGGTCGCCTATTTCGATCAGATGCGCGCCCAGCTCAACGAGACCGATACCCTGGCCGATGTCATCAGCCCGGGCAGCGAATGGGTGGAAATCGGCGGCACGCGCAAACATGTAATGAGCTATCTCGGCGACTTCCTGTTCTCGCCGGCGCGCGCCGGCTCGCCGGTCAGCAGCCTGTCCGGGGGCGAGCGAGCGCGCCTGCTGCTGGCGCGCCTGTTCGCGCGGCCGGCCAATGTGCTGGTGCTGGACGAGCCGACCAACGACCTGGACATCGAGACGCTTGAATTGCTTGAAGCCCTGCTGCAGGAATACACCGGTACCGTACTGCTGGTCAGCCACGACCGGGAGTTCCTGAATAACGTCGTCACGCAAACCATCGCGAATGACGGCCAGGGTGTGTGGAAGGATTATGTAGGCGGCTACGACGACTGGCTCGCGCAACGCCCCGCGCCCACGCAGGCCGCTGTAAGCGAAACGTCCGAACGCCCTGCGGCGGCGGAAAAATCCAATGCGCCAGGCCGGCCGAAGCCCGTCAAGTCCAGCCGCCTGAGTGCCTGGGAAATCAAGGAGCTCGAGGGCTTGCCGGACGCCATCGCCACGATCGAAGCCGAACAGGCGGCATTGTCCGGTCGCCTGGCCGACGGTTCGCTATACCGCGACGCGCCCGACGAAGTCGGCCGCGTCAATGAAAAACTGGCGGAACTGGAGCGCGCGCTCGAAGAGAAATTCAGCCGTTGGGAGCAGTTGGAGGCGCGCCGCGCCGCCGCGTCATGATTCCGCGGCAACTCCTGGGCCGCGGCTCTGCGCGGCCGGTGATCCGCTTTATCCCTGCACCCGCCACGCCAGGGACTCACCCGCGGCGAGCGGCACCAGCGTATCGGCCCCATACGGGACCTCGTCCGGGATCACATATTCCTGGCGCTTGAGCGTCAATGTGCCGGTGTTGCGCGGCAAGCCGTAGAAGTCCGGACCGTAATGGCTGGCAAAACCTTCCAGCTTGTCGAGGGCGCCGGCCAACTCGAAGGCCTTGGCATAGAGCGCCATGGCATGCAGTGCGGTGTAGCAACCCGCGCAGCCGCAGGCGTGTTCCTTCAGGCCGCGCGCGTGCGGTGCGCTGTCCGTACCCAGAAAGAACCGTTTGCTGCCGCTGGTGGCCGCCGCCACCAGTGCCTGGCGGTGTATCTCCCGTTTCAGGATCGGCAGGCAATACATATGCGGGCGCATGCCGCCCTGGAACAGGGAGTTGCGGTTGTACAGCAAATGCTGCGGCGTAATCGTTGCCGCCACCGGACCTTCGGCATCGCGCACGTAGTCCGCTCCATCCTTGGTCGTGATGTGCTCGAACACCACTTTCAAGCCGGGATAGGCTTGGCGCAGCGGCCGCATGACACGCTCGATGAACAGTGCTTCGCGATCGAACACGTCGACCTGAGGATCGGTAACCTCGCCATGCACCAGCAAAGGCATGCCGCACTTTTCCAGCGCGTCGAGCGCCGGCCGGCATTTGCCCAGCAGATCCGTAACGCCGGCGTCCGAGTTCGTCGTGGCGCCGGCCGGATAAAGCTTGACGGCATGGACATTGCCCGACTGGCTGGCGCGGCGGATCTCCTCGGCGGACGTGTTGTCCGTCAGATAGAGCGTCATCAGTGGCGAGAACGATCCCGCGGGCACGCCGGCGCGGGCCGCTGCCGCCTTGATGCGTTCGCGGTATGCGAGTGCCTGCTCCGTCGTAGTAACAGGCGGCTTCAGGTTGGGCATGATGATGGCGCGCGCGAACTGCCGAGCCGTATCGGCTACCACCGCCGACAGGGCGTCGCCATCGCGCAGATGCAGATGCCAGTCATCCGGCCGCGTAATGACCATGGTATCGAGGAACTGTTTGGACATGGAATTTCCAATGGAGGCAATGACGGCGCCCCGCGCACCACGGCGACGCCGATATGATGAATATCGCTATTCCGATAATGGCATGCCGCGCTCGGCCAGGGCGCAGAACATCGCCGCGCCCAGCGGAATGACCGCGTCGTTGAAATCGAAATGACTGTTGTGCAGCGTGCAGCCCGTTTCCGCGCCGCCCTGCCCCAGGCGAAAGTATGCGCCAGGACGGGATTGCAGCATGAAGGAAAAGTCTTCCGACCCCATGGAGGGTACCAGGTCGCGCACCACGTTCTCCTTGCCTATCATTTCGGTGGCGATATCCGCCACCAGGTTGGCATGCCGCGGAGTATTCAAGGTCGCCGGGTAGATCCGTTCGTACTTGACCTGGGCGGTCGCGCCGAAGGCGCTCGCGATCGACGTCGCCAGCTCGGTCATACGCCTTTCCACGAGCTCCTGCACAGTCTTGCGGAAGGTCCGCACCGTACCGACCATTCGGGCTTCGCGCGGAATCACGCTCATCGCACCGGGATGCCCGGCCTGCAGCGAGCCCACCGACAACACCGCCGAGTCCAGCGGATTGACATTGCGGGCCACGATGCTTTGCAGGGCTGTGATCAAGTGCCCCGCCACCACCACCGGGTCTATGGTCTGGTACGGATGCGCACCATGCCCGCCACGTCCATCGATGATGATTTCGAAACGATCGGCGGCCGCCATCATGGGCCCGGGATTGATGCCGATGGTGCCTGGTGGCAGCCCAGGCCAGTTGTGCAGCGCGTAGATAGCGTCGCACGGAAAGGTGTCGAACAATCCATCTTCCATCATGGCCTTGGCCCCGCCGCGGCCTTCTTCCGCCGGCTGGAATATCAGCACCGCGCTGCCATCGAAGTTGCGTGTCTGGGCCAGATAACGCGCGGCGCCCAGGAGCACTGCCGTATGGCCATCGTGTCCGCAGCCATGCATCAGACCAGGCTTGCTCGACTTGTGGCCGAACGCATTGTCCTCGGTCATCGGCAGCGCATCCATGTCGGCACGCAATCCGATCATGCGGCCGCTGTCGGTGCCGCGGCCGCGTATTACGCCGACAACCCCTGTCTTGCCGATGCCACGGTGCACTTCGATGCCCAAGGCTTCGAGCGAGCCTGCAACGATCCCCGATGTTCGCACCTCCTCGAACCCCAGCTCGGGATGGGCATGCAGATCGCGTCGCAATGCCGTTAGTTCATCGTGGAATAAACGTATCGATTCGAGTGGTGAACGCGGATACATAGTCCGTCACGGATTACAAAGTTGCGAAGAATGATGGGGCATTTTAGTTGCTACAGACGATAAATGCCTTTGTCTTTAGGGCGCAGACACGTTATGCTCCGGCCGCAGGATCAATTTTCCAACACTCAGAGAAGGAGAGCCGCATTATGGCCACACCCTCCAAAACCGCGTCCGCCCGCAAGCCGAATGCTGCTTTCATGAAGCCGCTCACGCCGAGCGCGGATCTGGCTGCGGTCATCGGTCCCGAGGCCGTACCGCGCACCGAGGTCACGAAAAAGATCTGGGAATACATCAAGAAGCATAACCTGCAAGATCCCAGCAATAAGCGCAATATCAACGCAGATGACAAGCTGCGGCCGCTGTTTGGCAAGGACCAGGTTTCGATGTTCGAATTGACCAAGTTGGTCAACGCGCATCTCAAGTAAGCGGTTCTTTTACCCGCGAGGCCAACTAGATCGAGCTGGTGCGTTCAGCTGTTCTATCTTGCGGACCCCGGCAGACGATAGCGCCGCGACGCGTTTCGTATCAGCAGGCGCCGTGCCAGGGAAGCGGGTGTACCGGCCTTTACGCGGCGGTGCCCTGATAACGGCCCGGGACCGGATAAAAAAACGGCTGGCATTCTTTGCCAGCCGTTTTCATTTTCTGCGCATTTACAACTCAGATCCGCATCGCCACGCGCCGACGGAAGCGTTCATCTAATTACGTGCGCGCAATTGGGCCGCTACATATGTGTGATCACGCATATGAGGTGGAATCGGCGCCTGCAGCAGATCGTTCATATGCAATAGCGCCGTCGTCTATATCTGATCACGCATATGCCGTCGGGCCGCGGCCTTCCATCAGCGCCAGCCAGCCCTTGATCAAACGATAGAGCACCCAGATCACGGTTGCCGCGACACCCAGCCAGCCGATAAAAATCAACGTCGCGATGCCGCTGAGCGCGAGCCACAACAAGGCCCACCAAAACGTGCGCAGCAACCAATCGAAGTGCGATGCGTAATACGTACCGGCCGCGTCGGCACGTTTGACGTACACCAGTACAACCGCGGCCAGGGTAGCGATGGCGAGGAAACCGCCGGTCACGAAACCCAGGGCATACAGGCCGTAGGCGACGTGCGTAATGGTGCGCAGGTCAGGACTGCTGTTGGTAACAGGGGTCTGGGGCTCACTCACAATCACCGCTCCTTCTAGTCGACGGGAACATGTTACCGCACAACATCAGCGGGTTGGCTGGCGTAAAAACGCGCAGCGTTGAACGTTGTTATTTCCGGACGACTACTTGCCACCAACGCGGACTGGGTCTAGCTCGCAGACAGCCAGGTGCGACGTCGCGGCATTTCTGTCGCGTCTTTAGCTGGCCCGTAAAAGCAAAACCCCGCTGCGTTGGCAGCGGGGTTTTGGGGATAAGAGCCTGACGATGACCTACTTTCACAGACGTCCGTCCACTATCATCGGCGCGAAG
>DATJHN010000412.1:0-6073 GCA_035493915.1 Bordetella sp. | reverse complement strand
TACCAGCCGTTACGCAACACGGTGTACGCCATGCCGGATGCCTTGATCGCTTGCTCGGTGTCCAGATGCTCCGGCGCCAGGCTCAGCGGCGAGGTATCCGCATGAAGCAGGCTGGTGTAGACGATGCGCTTTACACCCGCGCGCTTGGCGGCATCCACCACATTGCGATGCTGCGTGATGCGCTGTCCGATCTCGTTGGACGAAATCAGCAGCAGGGTGTCGACGCCGGCCAGGGCAGCCGGCAAGGTTTCGGGCCGGCTGTAATCGGCCGGCCGGGCGGTGATACCCAGGTCGGCCGCCGTGGCCGGTGTACGAGCCAGGGCAAGCAAATCGCCGGCCGGCAACTTGCGCAGCAGTTCCTGGATGACCAGCCGGCCCAGCTGGCCGGTGGCGCCTGTGATGGCGATGGACATGATGTGACTCCGTTCTGATTGACGACGAAGCCAATCTAGCAGTACTACTTACGTTTAGTAAGTACGCACAGGAACGTAAGTATGGACATGGACACGACCGCGGCCCCAGCCGCATCTCTTTCCGCCCGCCTGGCGCGCGGCGACCTGATGGAGGCCGACTGCCCCTCGCGGCAGGTGCTCAAGCATGTCACCAGCCGCTGGGGCGTGCTGGTGCTGATCGCGCTCGAACAGCGCATGCACCGCTTCAGTGAGCTCAAGCGCGCCATCGGCGGCGTCAGCGAACGGATGCTGGCGCAAACGCTGCAATGGCTGGAAGCCGATGGACTGGTCGACCGCAAGGCTTACCAGGTCGTGCCGCCCCACGTCGAGTACAGCCTGACGCCGCTGGGGCGCGAATGCGCGGAAAAAGTCCGCCTGCTGGCGGACTGGATCGAAACCAGCCTGCCACGCATCCAGGCCGCCGGCGCCGCATCCCCGGCCTAGGCCAGGAAGGTCTGGACCATCTTCACCCAATACGTCGCGCCCACCGGCAGCAGCGCGTCATTGAAGTCGTAGTTGGGATTGTGCAGGGTGCACGGTCCCATGCCATGGTACGTTTCCAGGCGATGATCGCCTTCGCCGTTGCCCAGGAAGATGTAGCAGCCGGGCACCTTTTCCAGGTAGAAGGAAAAATCCTCCGCGCCCATGAAGGGCGGAACCGCACGGTTGACGCTTTCCTTGCCGAACGCGGTTTCAGCGACCTGCGCGGCGAATTCCGCTTCTTTTTCCCAGTTCACCAGGGGCGGATACGCGCGCACAAAATCCAGTTCTCCCGATCCGCCGTAGACCTGCGGCAGCGTCGTGGCGATGCGCCGGATGGTGTCTTCCATCAGGTCCAGGACTTCCGTCGTATAGGTACGCACGGTGCCGCGGATGATGGCTTCGGCGGGAATCACGTTGAACGAATCGCCCGCATGAATCTGCGTGACGGTCAGCACCGCGGTATCCAGCGGATTCTTGCTGCGCGACACTACGCTCTGCAACACGCCCACCATCTCGGACGCGATGATGATGGTGTCCACCGTCTTATGCGGCTGCGCCGCGTGGCCGCCCACTCCCTTGACGGTGATCGTAAAGCGATTGCTCGACGCCATGGTCGGGCCCGGCCGGATGCCGAACTCATTAACCGGCATGCCTGGCATATTGTGTATGCCGAAGACCGCATCGCACGGGAACTTATCGAACAGCCCGTCCTGGATCATCGCGCGCGCGCCCGCATTGCCGTTTTCTTCCGCCGGCTGGAAGATGAACACCACGGTGCCCTTGAAATCGCGATGCGTGGACAGATACTGCGCCGCGCCCAGCAACATGGTCGTGTGGCCGTCATGCCCGCAGCCGTGCATGCGTCCGGATATCGTGGATTTATGCGCGAAGCGGTTGTTCTCCGGCATGGGCAAGGCGTCCATATCGGCACGCAGGCCCAGGGTCTTGCCCTTGCCGCCGGTGCCATGCAACACGCCTACGATGCCGGTCTTGCCGAAACCGGTGTGTACTTCGATGCCCCAACCGCGCAGCTTTTCCGCCACCAACGCCGATGTGCGGGTTTCCTCGAAGGCCAGTTCGGGATGAGCATGGATATCGCGGCGTATCGCCGTGAGCTCGCCATGCGCGCGCTCGATTTCGTCCAGGGTTTTCATAGTTGCCTTTGAATGTATTGCGCGACGTCTTGCGCCGCCTTGGTCAGCGCGGCCTGCATGGCCGGAAATTTCTCGTTCTTTTCGAACGTTGCCTCATTCATGTACTGCCCGCGATGAATTTCGATCTGCAGGCTATGGCGACGCTGCGATGGCTTGCCCAGGCGGGCAATCAGCGCCACCCCCTTGAAGGGATCGTTGCGCGCCACGGTATAGCCGCTTGCGCGCAAGGAATCTTCCACCACCGCGACGAATTCCGGATCGCAGGTGGTGCCGTCGCGATCGCCCAACACGAAATCCGCCAGCCCGTGCTTGCTTTGCACCTGCAGGACTTCGTAGGAGTTCGACGGCATGGAATGCAGATTCAAATGCCAGACCGCGCCGAACCGTTCATACGCGGCTTCGATATCGCGATTGAGCGCCGCGTGATAAGGCCGATGATAAGCCTCGATGCGGTGCCGTACTTCTTCCACCGGCAGCTTGCGGTCGTAGATGGGGCGGCCGCCGGACTTGCTCCAGATCAATCCATGGCCTATGCGGCTTTTTTCCGAGGGATTGATCGCGCCGGGCCAGGTTCCGGCCAGCAGGTGCGGATCAATGTCGTCCGGCTCGCGGTTGGGATCGATATAGGTCCGCGGAAATTCCGCCAGGATCAGCGTCCCGCCGACGTCCGGAATGCCGCGCCACAATTCATCGACGTGCGTGTCTTCGCCTATGCGCAGGATATGCGGTTCGATGGCATGGCCGAAATCCGCCGGATAGGTTACGCCGCTGTGCGGCGAGTCGCAGATCAGCGGCAGCGGCGCGACCCGCGGTTCGATGCGAGTGTAGGGGGCGAAGGGGATATCGGTAGTGCGCATGGTCTCAGCTCTGCGTCGCGACGGGGCTCGCATGGAAGGTTACCGGCCGCGCCGCGGTGGCGGCAGCGGGTAGATCGTTCAGATGGCAGGCGCTCAGCTGCCCTGGCGAGATCTCGCGCAACGCCGGACGTTCCTGGCGGCAGCGGTCCATCACGTGCGGACAGCGCGGATGGAAAGTACAGCCCGGCGGCGGCGCCAGCGGCGACGGCAGCTCGCCCTGGATCGGCCGGAAGTTGCGCCGCTCGGGATTCAGCGTGGGCAGTTCCTTCAGCAGCGCCTGGGTATACGGATGGTTGGCATGGCTGAAGACCTGATCCGTGGACGCCAGCTCGACGATGCGGCCCAGGTACATGATGGCCACGCGATCCGATATATGGCCCACCACGCCCAGGTTGTGGCTGATGAACAAATAGGTCAGGTCCAGTTCCCTGCGCAACTGTGCGAACAGGTTCAGCACCTGGGCCTGGATGGACACGTCCAGCGCGGCCACCGCCTCGTCGCAGACGATGACCCTGGGCTTCAGCGCCAAGGCGCGGGCAATGCCGATGCGCTGGCGCTGGCCGCCCGAAAACTGATGCGGATAGCGCTGCGAATAGGCGGGGTCCAGCCCCACCTGGCGCATCAGCTCCGCGACATAGTCCTTGCGGCCGCGGCGGCTGACCAGGCCATGCACCATGGGTGCTTCGCCGATGATCTCTTCCACGCGCATGCGCGGATTCAGCGACGCATAGGGATCCTGGAAAATCATCTGCACGCCGAGTTCGTAGGCGCGCCGCTGCTTGTCGTCCATGGACGCCACCGGCTTGCCGCCGTAGGCAATGGTGCCCGAGGTCGGCGGCAGGATGCCGCTGATCATCCGTCCCAGCGTGGACTTGCCGCAGCCCGACTCGCCGACCACGCCGATGACTTCGCCCGGCATGACGTCCAGATCGACTCCGGCCACGGCATGCACCACGGTCTTGCGCAAACCGGCACCGAACAGATTCGCGATGCGGCCGGCCAGATCGACTGGCTGCACGAATCGCATTTCCGCGCCGCGCAGTGAAAGAATAGGTGTGGATGGGCTGGTCATCGCGCCTCCGGTTCGCCGGCGTGCCAGCAACGCGCCCAATGCCCCGGCCGCCATTCGACGGAATCGGGTTCGCGCAAACAGGTATCGGTGGCCCGCGGGCAGCGCGTGCGGAAGGCACAGCCTTCCGGCAATTTCAACAGCGACGGCGTCATGCCGGGGATCGGCGACAGATCATGCCCGCGCGTTTCCGGCGTCGGAATCGACATCATCAGCCCGTGGGTATAGGGATGCAGCGGACGTCCGATTACTTCCGCCGTCGTGCCGGTTTCAACGACACGCCCCGCGTACATCACGGCGATGCGATCAGCCAGTCCGGATACCACGGCCAGATCATGCGTGATCCACAACAGCGCCGTGCCGGTCTCACGGCACAGCTTCTGCACTTCGTACAGGATCTGCCCCTGGATGGTGACGTCCAGCGCGGTGGTGGGTTCGTCGGCGATGATGACGCGCGGCGAGTTCAACAGCGCGATGGCGATCGCCACGCGCTGGCGCATACCGCCGGACAGTTGATGCGGATAGGCGCGCAGCCGTTCGTCCGGCGATGGAATGCCCACCATCGTCAATACGTCGCGCGCCCGCTTGCGGGCCGCGGCCCTGGACGTCTTTCGATGCGCCTGGATGGCCTCGATCATTTGCGTGTCGACGCGCAGGACCGGGTTCAGCGTCATCATCGGGTCCTGGAAGATCATCGCGATATCGTTGCCGCGCAACGCGCGCATTTGCGCCGGCTGCGCGCCGCGCAATTCGCGGCCATCGAAACGGATGGATCCGTCCACGACGCGGCCAGGCTCATCAATCAGGCCGATCAGCGAAAAACCCGTGATGCTCTTGCCCGAACCGGATTCGCCCACCAGGCCCAGGATTTCCCCCGGCGCCAGCCGCAGGTCCACGCCGTCCACTGCCTTGACCACCCCGGCCCGCGTAAAGAAATGCGTGCGCAGCCCGGCCACATCCAGCAAAGGCGCCGCGGCGTCGCGCGTGCCCGAAGAGGCATTCGTCGTCGTCATCGATGCCTCCCTACATTGCATTGCGCGGATTCAGGACATCGCGCAGGTGGTCGCCGACCAGATTGATGGCGATGATCACGATGGCCAAGGCCACGCCTGGAAAAAAGGATATCCAGTAGCGCCCGGACATCAGGAATTCGAAGCCGTTGGAGATCAGCATGCCCAGCGACGGTTCGGTCACCGGCACGCCCACCCCCAGGAAGGACAGGGTCGCCTCCAGCGCGATGGCGTGGGCCAGGTCGATGGTGGCCACCACGATCAGTGGCGGCATGCAGTTGGGCAGCAAATGGCGCCGCAGGATGCGCCACGAACCCAGCGACATGCAGCGCGCGGCCTCGACGTATTCCTTGCTGCGTTCCACCAGGGCGGCACCGCGCGCGGTGCGGGCGAAATACGCCCACTGCACCACAATCAGCGCGACGATCACCTTGTCCACGCCCGTGCCCAGGATGGACAGCAGGATCAGCGCCACCAGGATAGAAGGAAAGGACAGCTGGATATCGGCGATGCGCATCAGCAGCGCGTCGATGCGGCCGCCGAAATACGCCGCCACCAGTCCCACCGTGGCGCCGATGACAAAAGCGAAGAACACGGAGATAAAGCCCACCATCATGCTGGTGCGCAGTCCGTACAGGATAGCCGACAGCATGTCGCGCGCCTGGCCGTCGGTGCCCAGCCAGTAGGTCATGTCGCCCGCGCCGTTCTCGCTGAACGGCGGCAGCTTGGAGTCCATGATATCCAGCGTGCCGATGTCGAAGGGATTCTGCGGCGCGATCCACGGCGCCAGAAGCACCGCCAGGATTATCGCCACCAGGATCACCAGCCCCAGCGTCGCCAGCTTGCTGGCGAAGAAATCGCCGACAAAGCGGCGCCAGGGGCTGGCTTCCTTGACCGCGGGGACGGCGGGCGCACCCGCGTCTTGAGTAGTCGTGGTCGTTGTCATCGTCGTCCGTCCAATCGTACGCGCGGGTCCAGAACGGTGTAGATGATGTCCACCACAAGGTTCAGCATGACCAGGAAAAACACTATAAGCAGCAAATACGCG
>DATJHN010000411.1:0-6798 GCA_035493915.1 Bordetella sp. | reverse complement strand
ACACAAGGGCTACGTCATGGGCGTCATGGTGGACGTTTTGTCCGGCGTGCTGTCGGGCAGCAGTTTCCTGGACCAGGTGCATGGTCCCTACGATCCGGTCAACCGCAGCGGCGCGGGCCATTTCATGATGGCGGTGGACGTGGCGGCGCTGATGCCGGCGGAGGAATTCAATTCGCGCATCGACGCCTACATCACGTCGCTGAAGGACGTGCCGGTGGCGCCGGGTCACAAGCAGGTCTACTACCCGGGCGAACTGGAGCTGCAGGCGGAGAAGGAAAACCGCGCGAACGGTTTGTCCTTGGCTGCCGATACGCTGGCCGACTTGAAGCGGGTGGCGGGAGAGGCGGGGCTGCGCTGGGAAGATTATTTCGGTGCCTGATATAAGCCGCGGGTCGGAATAAAACTCGCGCCCCGGGAGTCCGGCAGGCCCGCGCTTTCTTTGTCGGGCGTCAGAACGGCAGGCGGTAGCCCAGGCTGACCCAATAGCGCGGCGTTTCGGCCTCGGTCGTGGCGTTGCCGTACAGGGACACCGTGCCCTTGCCGATACCGGCTTCGATACCCGCGCCGAAGCGCAGCCAGTTCTGCTTGTAGTGCTGGCCATCCAGGCTGAAGTCGGACAGTCCGAGGATTTCGCCGTTGGAGTCCTCGGCCTTGCTATCGAAGCGGTGCACGCCTTCGACGCGGCCCAGCAGCTTGATGGATGTGGAAAGGTCGTAGACCGTGTCCAGGCCCAGGCGTGCCTGGGTCGAATCCTGGTTGTTGGCGTCCCAATGAACCGGGAACCCGCCATTGTGCTCGGTGTAGCTGTCCATGTGGCTATGGGTATAGAGCACGGCCGCATACGGCGTCAGAGAGAAGCGGTTGGTCTGCACGGCGTTCAGCCAGTCGATCCGGCCTTGCAGCGACCAGGTGTTCTGCGACGCCGAGCCAGTCGAATGCACCTGGTAGCCGGCATTGTCATAACCACGGCGCACGTCCGCATCGCCAAAGTTGTAGTACGCGCTAAGCGTGCCGTACAACGGCGTACCGGGGATGGCCGAAATCAGCTCGGGCAGCAGGTAGGTGCCGCTGGTGCGGATGCTGCCGTCGTAGATGGTGTCCTGATCGCTGTAGGTGCGGCCGACGGCGAACTTGGCCATCGAATGCTCTCCCAGGCCATGGGCGTATCCGACTTCGACGGCGCCGGTATTGGAGTGACCCGAATTGCTTACGTCCACGCGACCCCAGTCGCCGGTGCTCCACACGTATTGCTGCGAGCCGGAGATCAGTCCACGCATGGGATTGCCATGGGCGCCGGTCATTACCAGATCCGCGTCCTGCATGGCTTGGCTCGCGGACAATGCGGCCGCCTGCAGACTGCGTGTGTAGTTGGCGACGTCGATCATGCCCGAACCGGCGCCAGTACTGGGCGGCGCGGGTGGCGTATCGGGTGGCGTAGTGGGTGGCGCGGTGGTTTCGACGACCCGGGCAATATAAAGATTGCCATCACTCAAAATGCCGGTAACCACGTTGCCGTTCGCGCTGACGCCCTCCGCGGTTTGCGCATGGACTGCGCTGGGCGCTACCGCGACCCCTTTGCTGGTCAGCCACTGCTCGACGGTCTGCATGCCGGTCGCAGCCGTCCAGCGGAAACCCAGAGAGTTGGTGAGAGGCGTGCTGCCGTCGAAGCTCAGACCCACGACTACGTCGCCACTGGCGTCCACTCCCAGCGCCACGGAACCGGAGTTGGGTAGTCCAGTGAGCGTACCCAGGCTCGCAATGCCGGTTCCCGTGGTCCAACGAAAAGCCCTTACCGTCTCAGCGCCAGAGGCACTACCTTCCGCGGCGATACCTACCACGACGTCGCCAGCCGCGTTGACATCCAGCGGCAGAGTCGTTGTTCCGCCATTCAAGTGGCCGATATCCTGCAGGCCCGTCGCGCTGGTCCACCGAAAACCGGAAGTCGCGGTGCTGCCGGCAACAACACCATAGCCAACAGCGACATCCCCGTTTCCATTCAACGCCGAAACGATACTACCGCCCGTATAAATCGCGGTGGGATCCAGGTTCTGCGGCGTGCCGCCCAATACCAGCCGCATGGCCGATCCGGGCGCGGCAACGGTCGAGCCGGTGAATACCGCCGAACCGGCAACGACCCGGCCGTCAGTGCTGATCGCGATACCCTCGCTGGAGAGCGTACCGGGCAAGGAAACAACCGTCCTGGTGTTGGCCGGCAGATTCCATAGCACCAGGTTGGTGTTCCCCGGACTGGTGGATTCCGCGCCTACCGCCAGGCTGCCGTCGCCGGCGACGTCGCCGGCGACAGAACTGATGGCGCCGCCCGCCACCGATAGAGGCAGCAAACCCGTGGATTGACTATACGCGAAGGGTACCGTGCCGATTGAGTTCAGGTAGTTGCCGACCACCGTCCCTCCATCCGCGCTGATCCGAATGGGAAATTGAGAAAGAAGGGCGCCAGCAAGTCCGGTCTGGCCCGGCAGTGTCACGCTGTCCAAGCCTCCGCTTACTGTCGTCTGGGCGTGCGCACCGCCGCTGGTAATGGCCAGGGCTGATGCCAATGCCAGGCCAAGTGCGTCAAGGCGGAAAAAGACGGAAGCATTACGAGAATAGGAAGGCATGAAAAGTCCGGACAAACCACATGTGGCCAAAGGGGCGAGCGTTGCGATGGGCGTTCAGCTACTCTTCAAGCCATTTCTGTAGCTTGAAGAAAACGCTGGGTTTTCTGACCAATGCTGACGTCTATGTAAAAAGTGGCGCCACATTACTTAACCGCCTATTCATCGTCTATCCGAAATTAGTCATGTCTCGAATGCCCAACAGAACAATGAATACCCCCGTGCGGCATGGCGCAGTTGCCGGGCATTCGGCGGATGGCGAGCTGCCGCAGGGTGATGACCGACGTTCGTGGCTCGACGTGGCGACAACCGATGCGGAAGATGCCGCGAACATTCAGCGGCTATGGATGCCGATCGAATACGACCAGATCGACGCCGGTGCATTCGCCGGCCGGTTTCAGCAACTGGGTTTTAAAAACACACTGGTTGCGACTGAGCGACAGAATCGTGCGGTGCTCAAGCGCCATTATTTCCCGGCCGATTACTGCACGGTCAGTCTTATCCGATCGATCTCCGGGCGAGGGCGATGCGGCCTCGACGCGTTTTCGGAAAGAATCGTCGCCTATATGCCCGGAGGCCAGGATTATGAAATCGTGATGCCCGCGAGCGAAGTCGTCTTTTTCCGGGTCGATCAAGACCGTTTTCTAAGCGCGGTGGACGCGTTGGGTTACGACATGCCGGGCGGAGGGCGCCAGACGCTGATACTTGACAACCGGAATCCCGGCTATCTGGACGACGTCGCCACTGCCTTGGTATCGATTCAGCATTCGTCCGCGTCAAATGAGTTCGCGGCGTTGGATCATTCATACTTGGACGAGGCCGTGCTCGAGCGGCTTATTGGCGTCCTGCTCGGCTCGACCATGGAGACCACCCGGGCATTGCCGGTTAGTGCGCATCGGATTACGAAGGCGGCGCACGCGTTAATCGAAGACAGTGCCGCAGGGCCATTCACCGTCATGGCTCTGTGTAAGGAGCTCGGTGTCAGCCGAGCTTCGCTTCAACGCAGCTTCCTGCAGATTTATGGAGTCTCACCGCTTGCTTATCTGCGGATGCGGCGATTGAATAGCGCGCGCCGTGCCCTGAGAACAGCGCAAGGCAGCGACCTTACCGTGGCGGCTGTCGCGATGCGCTGGGGGTTCTTTCATTTCGCCCGTTTTTCACAGGATTACTTCCACCAATTTGGTGAGTTGCCATCCGCTACGCTCGGCGGGACAGGCCGGATGAAGGCCAGATCTGGCCGGTAACTTCGATAGGAGCCTGGTCCACTGAAACATCGAAATCGACGTCCAGTGGACTAGCGCTGCAACCCCCAGCGGCGCACCGTCACGCGTTCGAGCGCGTGGAACACGACGTTCTCGACGAACAGGCCGATCACTACGACCAGGATCAGGCCCGCGAACACGCGGTCGGTATAAAGCTCGTTGCGGTTCTGGAAGATGTACCAGCCCAGGCCGCCCTTGCCGGAGGACGCGCCGAAGACGAGTTCTGCGGCGATCAGCGTGCGCCAGGCGAAGGCCCAGCCGATTTTCAATCCCGACAGGATGGACGGCAATGCCGCCGGCACCAGGATCTGGCAGACATAGCGCAAGCCGCGCAGGCCGTAATTGCGGCCCGCCATGCGCAGGGTCTCGGGGACTGACTGGAAGCCGGCATAGGTGTTCAATGCCAGCGGCCACAGCACCGAGTGCACCAGCACGAAGATCAGGCTGCCGGTGCCCAAGCCGAACCACAGCAGGGCCAGCGGCAGCAGTGCAATGGCCGGCAGGGGATTGAACATGGACGTCAGGGTAGTCAGGATGTCGCGGCCCAGCCGGGTCGACACGGCCAGTGTCGTCAGCGCGAATGACAACAGAATGCCCGCCAGATAGCCCTGCAGCAGTACCTGCAGGGATAGCCAGGTTTTCTGTACCAGTTCCCCGCTGGCCAGGCCGTTGAACAGGGCGAGCATGGTGGCGCTGAAGGTGGGCAGCAGCAGGTCGTTGTCCTGCCATCGGGCTGCGACTTCCCAGATCACGGCCAGCACGATAAGGATGCAGGCCTTGCGCACCCAGGCCTGTTCCCAGATCCGCGTGCCGATGCGCACGTCCTTTACAAGCTCGCTTGGTGGCAGGGGAGGAAGGTCGAGTTCGTATTCCGGGCGTACCGGAGGGGCGATGCTGCTCATCGGGGTTGGTCCTTACGCCGCGCGATACGCAGGCTGTTTTGCAATCGCATCCGGACGATCTGCTTCCTGATCGAACAGCAGGTTGTGGATGCGGCGGGCGGCGGCCTGGAAGGCCTCGCTACCCATGCTGTGCATGCCCCATTCGTGGCTGTTGACTTCCGCCCGTACGCGGCCGGGGTGAGGCGAGAGCAGCGCGATGCGGCTGCCGACGACCAGGGCTTCTTCGATGGAGTGGGTGACGAAGAGCAGCGTCATGCGCAATTCTTCCCACAGCGCCAGCAACTCTTCCTGCATCCTGCGGCGGGTCAACGCGTCCAGCGCCGCGAAGGGTTCGTCCATCAGCAGGACGCTGGGTTGCATGGCGAGCGCGCGTGCAATGGCGACGCGTTGCTTCATGCCGCCGGACAGTTCATGCGGATAGGAGTCGGCGAAGCGGCTCAGGCCGACCTTGTCCAGATAGTGCAGGGCGCGCTCGCGGGCCTGTTTGCGGTCCGCCGTCCTGGATGCCAGCAAAGGGAACATGGTGTTCTGCAGTACGGTCTTCCAGGGCGGCAACTGGTCGAATTCCTGGAAGACGACGATGCGATCCGCCGACGGGCCGGTGACGGCCTGGCCACGCACGCGTATCTGCCCGCCTGCCGGTGCGATGAAACCCGCGGCCGCCTTGAGCAGCGTGGACTTGCCGCAGCCGGAGGGACCCAACAATACGAAGCGGTCACCCTGATAGACATCGAAGCTGACCTCGTGGGTCGCGCGGACGACGCGGTCGGGCGTGCGGTACTCCAGGCTGACACGATCGGCCTGGAGCAGCGGCGCGACGGCGTTATCTGTCCGCTTGCCGCGCAGTTCAGCTACCGCTGGAAATTCTTGGGTCATCGAAAAAATAGTCCTTGAGTGCCGCCGGCTGGTTCTTGATGGCGCCGATGCGATGCATGAACTGGCCCAGGCCCAGCGTGTTGCGCGGTTCGACCTGGATCGAGACCTGAGGGTCCTTGATGATCTTGATCAGCAGATCGCGATCGGTGTGGGACTTTTCCACACGCAGATAGGTGTCCGCCGCTTCTTCCGGATGGGCCTTGATGTATTGCGCCGCGTCGTCCAGCGCATCGATGAAGGCCTTGTAGGTCTTGGGGTTGTCGTTGCGGAATTTCTCGGTGGCGTACAACACGGTCGACGAGGACGGGCCGCCTTGTACGTCGTAGGAATTCAGAACGATATGCGCGGCGGGGTTGCCGGCGAGCTCCTGTTGCTGGAAGGGCGGGTTGCCAAAATGCGCGTTGATCTGGTTCTGGCCCTTGATGATCGCCGCGGTTGCGTCCGGATGGGGCACGGCCACGGTCAGGGATTCGAGCTTGTCGAAGGACTTGTCGCCCCACTGTTTGGCGGCGGCCCATTGCAGGATGCGCGATTGCACGGAGACCGTGACGGCCGGGACCGCGATCCGATCCTTGTCCGTGAAATCCGCAATGGTCTTCACGGCGGGATTGTTGGAGACCAGGTAATAAGGGAAGTTGCCCAGCGACGCGACGCCCTTCACGTTCTGGCGTCCGCGAGTGCGGTCCCAGATGGTGAACAGCGGTCCGACGCCCGCGCCGGCGATGTCGATGCTGTTGGAAAGCAGCGCATCGTTGACCGCGGAGCCGCCCGACAGTTGGACGAATTCGACGTTGATGTCCACGCCGGCGGCTTTGCCATATTTCTCGATCAGTTTCTGGTCCTGGACGACATCCAGCAGCAGATAGACGATGCCGAACTGTTGCGCGATGCGGATGCGGCCTTCGGCTTGGGCGGCTCCCGCCGACGTCAGTAGTCCCAGGCCCGCGATGGCGCTGATGAATTTCTTGTGGAATGAATGCATGATCAGAACGGAATGTCGCCTTCGATAGTGGTGCGATAAAGCTTGCGGCGCAGGTAATCCGCCGTACCTGCCGCCAGGTGCATGACCGAGCGGTTGTCCCAGAACACCATGTCGCCCGGCTGCCAGACGTGCACGTAAAGGAATTGCGGCTGAACGCTAAG
>DATJHN010000410.1:0-2129 GCA_035493915.1 Bordetella sp. | reverse complement strand
CCTGCACCCGTCGAATATCCACGATTGCGAATACGCGATCGGCAGTATCAATTTCACCGGAGACAGCCCTGTCATCCTGACGCGGGACGGTCCCAGCCTGGGCGGCTTTGTATGCCCGGTCACCATCGCGCGCGCCGAGCTGTGGAAAGTGGGCCAAGTCAAGCCGGGCGACAAGATCCGTTTCACGCTGATGTCCTATGACCAGGCGGTGGCGCTGGAGCAGGTCCAGGACACATGCGTGGCAACGTTGTCCGGCCCGCTTCCGCGCGTGCTGGATGGCGCCGCCGAGGCGGCGGCCATGCCGATGAATGCCAGGTCGGCCATCGTGGGGGGCTTGCCGGCGGATGTCGCGCGGCCCCGCGTCACGTACCGCCAGGCCGGCGACGGCTATCTGTTGCTGGAGTACGGCGAGAATGTGCTGGATCTGGCGTTGCGCTTGCGCATCCATCTATTGATGCAGGCGCTGCGTGCCAATGCCGTGCCGGGCATCGAAGAGCTGTCGCCCGGCGTGCGCTCCTTGCAGATACGCTACGACAGCAAGACGATTTCGCAGAAGGAGCTTATCGCCCGTCTCCTGTGGATCGAGCAGGGGCTGACCGATGCCGCCCGGGCCAAGGTGCCGACGCGCGTGCTTTACCTGCCCATGGCATTCGAGGACTCCGCCACGCTGGGCGCGGTCGAGCGCTATCGAGAAACCGTGCGTGAACGCGCGCCCTGGCTGCCGAACAATGTCGACTTCATCCAGCGCATCAATGGCCTGGATACGCGCGATGAGGTCAGGCGTATCGTGTTCGATGCCAGCTATCTGGTGATGGGATTGGGCGACGTATACCTGGGCGCGCCATGCGCGGTACCGCTCGACCCGCGCCACCGCTTGCTGACTTCCAAGTACAACCCGGCGCGTACTTTCACCGCGGAAGGAACGGTCGGCATCGGTGGCGTGTACATGTGCATCTATGGCATGGACTCTCCCGGCGGCTATCAATTGGTGGGCCGCACGTTGCCCATCTGGAACAAGTTCCTGAACAACCCGGTGTTCCAGGAAGGCAAGCCGTGGCTGCTGCGGTTCTTCGACCAGGTGCGTTTCTATCCGGTCACCGAGGCGGAGCTCGAAACCCTGCGCGCGGATTTCCGTGCTGGACGTGCCGGCGTACGTATCGAAGAGGAAGTGTTCGACTTTGCCGAGTACCAGCGCTTTCTGGCCGATAACGCCGCCAGCATCGAGGCGTTCCAGGCACGCCAGCGCACAGCCTACGAAGCCGAGGTCAAGCTGTGGCAGACCGAAGATATCGTGGCCGGTGAAGCGCCCGTGCCCGAGCTTGCCGAAGATGCCCCGCTGGAAGCAGGCCAGAGCCTGGTCGCGGCCGACATGTCCGGCAGCGTGTGGAAAATTGTCGTGGAGGTCGGCCAGCAGGTGGAGGCCGGCGACCCGCTGGTGGTGATCGAGGCCATGAAAATGGAGTTGACAGTGGCGGCGCCCAGCGCCGGCATCGTCAGCGCGATCCGCTGCACGCGGGGCAGGTTGGTGAACACGGGCGATCCCTTGATCGTGCTGGACGAAATCGTGGTTACCGCCGAGATCTGATATGGAATCCACTGTCCAGATGGGGCCGTCGCTAAGGCAGCTTGCACCCGCGCAGGGCTCATTGGCCGATGCCGTCCATGAGCAGCTGAAAGAAGATCTGTTCGAGTTCCGCCTGCTTCCCGGAGACATTTTTACCGAGGCGGAAGTCGCGTTACGCCTGGGCGTCAGCCGCACCCCGGTGCGGCTGGGCCTGGCGCGGCTCGAACGAGAGGGCTTCCTGATTTCGCGCCCGCGCAGCGGCTGGCAGGTGCGGCCGTTCGACTTCGAGCGTTTCGAGGCGCTCTATGACGTGCGCGTCGTGCTGGAGCTGGCGGCCGTCGAGCGCCTGTGCGGACTGGAAGCGATCGATTCTTCCGGCATCCTGGCGGAATTGCGGGAAATCTGGTTGGTGCCCGCGGAACAGCGTATCCGCGACGGCAAGCTGGTCGCGCGGCTGGACGAAGCCTTCCATTGCGCGCTGGTCGCCGCCGCCGGCAACTCGGAGATGGCGCAGATCCACAAGGAAGTCACGGAAAAAATCCGCATCGTGCGCCAGCTGGACTTC
>DATJHN010000409.1:0-6113 GCA_035493915.1 Bordetella sp. | reverse complement strand
TCATAAACGGCGCGTATCAGCGCCGTGTGTCGATGCTGCGAACGTCGAGGTTTTCATGAAGCGTGTGCTGTCCCGGATGTTGGTAGTGGGCGGGTTGGTGTTGGGTACGACCGCCGTTTCTCCAGGTTTCGCGGCCGATGCTTCGGCACCGGCGGGTAAGCCGGATGCAGGCAAGGGCGAACAGCTTTACACCAATGGCGACCAAGGGCGCGGCATCATCGCCTGTGCGAGCTGTCACGGCGCGGCCGGCAACAGTACCATTCCAACCAATCCCAATCTGGCAAGCCAGGCGCATGAATACCTGGCCAAGCAACTGGGCGACTTCCAGCTCAAGCAGGGCGCCAAGGTGCCGCTGCGCAGTGGCGCCGGCGGCAATCCCACGCCGATGACGGCCATGGTGCAGTCGCTGACGCCGCAGGACATGCAGAACATCGCGTTGTACCTGTCCCAGCAACAACTCAAGGATCCCGCCACCGCGGGCCAGAAGTCCCTGGTCGAGCGTGGCCAGAGCATCTGGCGCGCGGGCTTGCCCGACCGTGGCGTGCCGGCTTGCGCGTCCTGCCACTCCGTCAACGGTGCCGGTCTGCCGGCACAGTATCCTCGCCTGTCGGGCCAGTTCCCGTCCTATATCGAAGAGCAGCTCAAGCTGTTCCAGGACGGCAGCCGGAACAACAGCCTTCCCATGCACGAAATCGCCAGCCGCATGACGGCCGACGATATCAAGGCAGTTTCCGACTACGCGGCCGGCTTGCGCTGACCGGGTAATCGCTGCCCCTGAACCATTCCAGGGGCGTACTGTCACAGGGGCGTACTATCATTAGCAAGGGGATCGCCCGGTCGTTCAGGCGATCCCCTTTTCCCATGCATCAGAATCCGCCGTCCCCCCGCCACTATCTTCGCACCCTGCCCGCCGATATGCTGGAGCTCCTGGGCTCCATGCGTTTCGCCGTCAGTCTGCTGATGTTCATTTGCGTCGCCAGCATCGTCGGAACGGTGCTGGTACAGAACCAGTCGTCGGCCGCCTATATCGACCAGTTCGGGCCGTTCTGGTACGCGCTGTTCGACAAATTTTCGCTCTGGCACGTCTACAACAGCTGGTGGTTCCTGTTGATCATGGCCTTCCTGGTGACATCCACCGGGATATGCCTGACGCGCAATGCGCCCAAAATGCTGCGCGATGCGGTGTCTTTCCGCGAATACGTGCGCCTGTCCAGCTTGCGCGCTTTTCCGCAGCGGGTTGAGTTCGACAGCGGCGCGGCGCAGGCCGACACCCTGGGGCGCACGCGCCAGTTGTTGAAATCGCTGGGCTATGCGGTAAAGGAAAGGCAGGACGGCGACGGTGTCCTGCTGGCGGCCAAAAAGGGCAGCGCCAACCGGCTGGGCTATATCTTCGCGCATACGGCGATGATCGTGATTTGCGTGGGTGGCCTGCTGGACAGCGAGCTGGCGGTGCGCGCGCAGGTCTGGCTGGGCGGCAAAAAGCCCCTGGTCGAAAACATGCTGATCAGCGATGTGCCGCCCAGCGGGCGGCTGTCGGTCAACAATCCCAGCTTCCGCTCCAGCATGATGATTCCGGAGGGCGGGCGGGCCAATAACGCGGTGGTGATGGTGGGCGACGGCGCGCTGGTGCAGCCCATGCCGTTCACGCTGATACTGAAGAAGTTCATCGTCGACTATTACTCCACGGGCATGCCCAGCCGCTTTGCCAGCGAAGTGGAAGTACAGGATCCCGACACCGGCAAAACCTTCGACCAGACCATCGAGGTCAACGAACCGCTGCGCTACAAGGGCGTTACGGTCTACCAGTCCAGTTTCGATGACGGCGGCAGCAGCGTGCAGTTGCGTGGCTATCCCCTGCATGGCGGCGATGACACGCCTTTCGAGATATCGGGTACGGTGGGCAAAAGCACCGACACCGGCAAGGACGCACCGGCCGACGCGCGCGACCTGAAAGTGGACATTACCGCGCTGCGGCCCATCAATGTCGAGGACCTGTCGGGCGGCACGCCCAAGCCCGTCCGCGATTTCGCGCAGAACGTGGCGTCGGTGGCCGGCAGCGCCGCGGGCAAGCAGAACTCGCATCTGCGCAATGTGGGGCCGGCCGTCGAATACCGGCTGATCGATGCCAGCGGGCAGGCACACGAATTCCGCAATTACATGCTGCCGGTCGAGTTGGACGGGTTTCCGGTCTTCCTGGCGGGCGTACGCAACAACGCGGGGGAAAACTACCGCTACCTGCGCCTCCCGGCCGATGACGACAATTCCGTCGCCGAATTCATGCGCCTGCGCGCCCTGCTGGCCGATCCGGCGGCCCGCAAGGAAGCGGCGCGCCGCTTCGCGGAAAAGAACGCCCCGCCGGGCAGCGATCGCCAGCCCCTGCAGACGGCGGCCGAACGCGCCCTGCAGACGTTTTCCGACGGCGGCCTGCAGGCCGTGGCGAATTTCCTGCAAAGCAACGCCCCGGCGACCGAACTGGAACGGGCCGCGGATATCGTGGTGCGCCTGATCGGCGCCAGCGTGGCCGAATTACGTGCCATGGAACGCGAGCGCGCCGGCCTGGCGCCGCTGCCCACCGAAGGCGAGGCGGCCGAGCGCGCGGCGGTGTGGTCGCGCGTGGCCGTGGCCGCGCTCTCGGATCTGGCGATGTATCCATCCCCGGTTTTCTTTTCGCTGGCGGACTTCAAGCAGGTGCAGGCAAGCGTATTCCAGGTCAGCCGCACGCCAGGCAAAAAGGCCGTCTACGTCGGCTGCCTGCTGCTGATCCTTGGTGTTTTCAGCATGTTTTTCATCCGCGATCGCCGTGTCTGGGTGTGGGTTGCTCCCGGCCCGGACGGCCGCGGCAGCGCTGTGCACGCGGCCATGACTTCCCAGCGGCGTACACTCGATTTCCATCGTGAATTCGATCGGCTCAAAGAGGCGCTGCTGCGCCTGAAGCAGTGAGGTAACAAGCATGTCCGAATCCGCAATTTCCTCCTCGCACGATCCTCTTTGGCAGGAAGGCATGGCTGAAAGCGGCGATGCGCGCGTCCAGCGCGGGCGTCCCGATTGGACCGATGCCGTTTTCTTCCTGCTGCTTGCCGCGGGTGCCGGCTATGCGATGACGCGTTTTGCCGGCTCCATGGATTACTACGAGAAGCTCATCCTGGGCGGCGCGGTGGTGGTGCTGACCTGGCTGGGGTGGCTGTGGCGTCCGCTGCGTCGGCTGATGGTCGCCGTGGCACTGAGCGCCGGTCTGGCGGTCATGCTGTATGGCAACGATCTGGCGCGCGCGGATAACGAATTTTTCCTGAAGTACCTGCTGTCCTCGCAGTCGGCCATTCTGTGGATGTCGGCCCTGTTCGTGCTGGCGACAGTCTGTTATTGGCTGGGACTGTTCAGCCCGACGGCGGCATGGCTGGGCACGGCGCTGACCTGGGGCGCGGTGTTCGCCGGCGTGACCGGCATGCTGGTGCGCTGGCGCGAAAGCCATTTGATGGGGCCGGATCTGGGCCACATTCCGGTCAGCAACTTGTACGAAGTCTTCGTCCTGTTTTCGCTGATTACGGCGCTGTTCTATCTGTTCTACGAGCGCCGCTACGCCACCCGCGCACTGGGCGGCTTCGTGCTGCTGGTGATTTCGTCGGCCGTGATGTTCCTGCTGTGGTACGCCTTTACCCGCGATGCCGCGCAGATCCAGCCGCTGGTGCCGGCGCTGAAAAGCTGGTGGATGAAGCTGCACGTGCCCGCCAATTTCATCGGCTACAGCACCTTCTCGCTGTCGGCCATGGTCGGTTTCGCCTACTTGGTGAAGGAACACGGCGAAACCAGGTCCTGGCGCAAGCTGGCTCCGCTGTTCGTGCTGGGCGTGCTGCTGTGCGCCGAACCCATGGTGTTCCGCACCAGGGGCCTGTCGGCGGCGTGGATGGAGTATTTCGGCGTCGGCGCGGTCATCGTCGGCGCCATCCTGCTGGGACGGCGGCGCGTCGCCGCGGCCTTGCCGCCGCTGGCCGTGCTGGACGACATCATGTACCGCGCCATCACGGTGGGCTTCGCTTTTTTCACATTGGCGACCATCCTGGGCGCGCTGTGGGCGGCCGATGCCTGGGGCGCCTACTGGCAGTGGGATCCCAAGGAAACCTGGGCGCTGATCGTCTGGCTGAACTATGCCGCGTGGCTGCACATGCGCCTGATCAAGGGCTTGCGCGGTGTGATGGCGGCGTACTGGGCGCTGGTCGGCCTGCTGATCACCGGCTTCGCCTTCCTGGGCGTGAACATGTTCCTGTCGGGGCTGCACTCCTACGGGCAACTGTAGGAGCCGGGAATCACGGCGGGCCGGCCTGGTCCTGGCCCGTTGACGGAAATGGGGCAGTTCGACTGACCCTGCCGTTTGGACCTGGGGTAGCGGCGGATCGAAAGCCGACGCAAATGAAAAATCAAAAAGGCGCTCTCGAAAGAGCGCCTTTTTGATTATTGCCGCGCTATCGTGCCGTCCTGCGTCGGATGCGAGACGGCCATTTATGCACTGCTGGCTTGGATACGCAGGCCGGGGAAACGGAATATCAGGGCAGCGTGGTTTCCCCGCGCAGCAGGTCTTCGAAGGTTTCGCGCTGGCGGATCACGTGGAACTGGGTGCCGTCGACCATGACTTCGGCCGGGCGCGGCCGCGTGTTGTAGTTGCCGGCCATGACCATGCCGTAGGCGCCCGTGGATTCGATGGCGAGCACGTCGCCGCGTTCGACCGACAAGGCGCGCTGCTTGGCCAGCCAGTCGCCGCTTTCGCACACGGGGCCGACCACGTCGTATTCCTGCGTGGCGCCGCCGCGCGGACGTACCGGCAGCACGCCGTGCCAGGCGTCATACAGCGTCGGGCGGATCAGGTCGTTCATCGCCGCGTCGACGATGGCGAAATTGCGGGCTTCCGCGTGCTTCAGGAATTGCACCGTGGTCAGCAACACGCCGGCATTTCCGACCAGCGAGCGGCCCGGTTCCATGATCAGCTTCAGGTGCCCCAGGCCGCGCGCGTCCAGGCGTTGGTAGACCTGGCCGAGCAGCGTGGCCGGCCGCAGCGGGGTTTCGTCGGTGTAGCGGATGCCCAGGCCGCCGCCCAGGTCCAGGTGTTCGATCGCGATGCCGGCGGCACGCAGGCCGTCGATCAGGTCCAGCAGCTTGTCCAGGGCGTCCAGGTAGGGTGAAACGTCCGTGATCTGCGAGCCGATATGGCAATCGACGCCAGTCACGGCCAGCCCGGGCAGCGTTGCCGCCGTGTGGTAGGCCCGCGGCGCATCGGCGATCGCGATGCCGAATTTGTTTTCTTTCAGGCCGGTCGAAATGTAGGGATGGGTGCCGGCGTCCACGTCGGGATTCACGCGCAGCGATACGCGGGCGGTCTTACCGATGGAGACGGCCACATCCGACAGCAGATGGAGTTCGGCTTCCGATTCGACGTTGAAGCATTTGACGTCCGCTTCCAGCGCCTTGCGCATTTCCCACGCCTGCTTGCCGACGCCGGAAAACACGATCTTGGCCGGATCGGCGCCCACCGAAAGTACGCGGTGCAGCTCGCCGCCCGACACGATGTCGAAACCCGCGCCCAGCCGGGCGAATTCCTTCAGCACCGCCAGGTTGGAATTAGCCTTCATGCCGTAGCACACCAGGACGTCGCGGCCGGCGATGGCCTCGCGGTACGATTCCCAGGCGGCATGCAGGGCGGCGCGCGAATAGACGTACAGCGGCGTACCCAGGCGGTCCGCCAGCATTTGCAGCGGCACGCCTTCTGCGTATAGGGCGTTGTCCTGATAATGGAAATGCGGATGGCCGGCCGGCTGCGCCGGCGCGGAAGTGGAAGGGTTCATCGTTGTGTGGCGGACGGCGGGAAGTCGGGATAGGCGGTACCGAGGCGGACCCCGGGGGCGGCGCGGAAGGTCAGCGGCGCGATTACCTTGGGTGGGGGCTTGAGCGCCGGAGCCTGGGAGGGCGCATAGAGCGGGCCCTTATAGCCACAGGCCGCCAGCGACGCGACGGTTGCCAGCGTGGCTACAATGCGTAGAGCGGTACGGCTGTATGCCGGGTAGGACACTGGAAACTCCGTAATTCTTGCAGACTGGATTATGAACGAAACCGAATTTCTTGCGTTG
>DATJHN010000408.1:0-4999 GCA_035493915.1 Bordetella sp. | reverse complement strand
AAGCAACTGACCAGCGCGGAAGCCACCAGCACCACTGCCAGGGCGCTGCCCAGCTGCCAGTCCTGCAGTTCATTGATCTGGGTAATGATGAATTGGCCGAGCATGGTCTCGCGAGGACTGCCCAGCAGCGTCGGCGTAATGAAGAAACCCAACGCGCCTATGAATACAAGCAGCCCCGCGGATGCCACGCCGCGCAGGGACAGCGCGAAGAACACGCGCCAGAAGGCCTGCGAGGCGTCCGCGCCCAGCGCCGAGGCCGCCATGCCCAGGCGCTTGTCGATCTGGTTCATGACGGGCAGCATGGTGACTATCGCCAATGGCAGCATCGTATGCACCATGGCGAAAATAACCACTGGACGATTGAACAGCAGGCGATCTCCGCCGGCCATGCCAAGTGCCGCCATGACGTGAGCCACCATGCCGGTGCGCCCCAGCAGGACGATCCAGGCGAAGTTCTTGACCAGCGAGCTGGTCCAGTAGGCCATCAATACCAGCAGCACGGTCACGGTCTGGCGCCGCCGGGACAGGCCGGACAGCCAGTAAGCCAAGGGATAGGCCAGCAGAAGGCAGAACACCGTCGTCTGGATGGCGATCGAAAAAGTCGTGCCCAGGACTTGCCGGTACACGCTGGGGTTCAGGAATTTGTCGAAGGCGGACAATGTGAACGCCCCCGCACTGGTAAACATGCTGAGCGCGAGCAGCCGGATCGACGGCAGCAGCAAGAAAGCGACAAGGAACACGACGCCTGGCGCGGCAAGCCAGAGCGGTTTTGGCTTGAATAGGAAGCCGGACGGTTTACGCAGGGCAACCGGCGATGCTGTCGGGGTCATGGAATTTCGCATCTACACGGCCCTGACATCATCGTGGCGGCTGGCGCCATGATGATGTCAGGGCCGAAAAACATTTAGGAACTAGGCCTTGAGCAGCCACTCCTGGAAGCGGGCCGACGTGGCGTCGAAATTCTTGCCCCACCATGCCGTGTCCCGGCGGGCCAGCCGTTCGAGATTGGCCGGATAGGTCGGCAACTGGGCCCCTTGCTCCTTGGAAAGATAGTCGTACGCTTTGGCGTTGCTGGGGCCGTTGGAGGTCATGCTGCTGTAGGTGGCCTGGCGCTGGGGATCCAGGCAAAAGCGCACGAACTGTTGCGCCTGCTTGAGCCTGGGCGTGCCGTTCAGAATGGTCAGGCCATCGGCGTTATAGGTGCCCTCCCATACCATTTTCAGTGGCGCGCCGCCCGCGATGGCAGCCATGGTGCGCGAGTTCCAGGTGTCGGACATATCGACTTCGCCGTTCTGCAGGATCTGGGTATTCTGCGCGCCGTTGGCCCACCATACCGAAACGGCGGAGCGGATCTTGTCCAGCGACTTGAATGCGCGGTCGACATCGATCGGATACAGGTCGTGTGGCGCCACGCCGTCGGCCAGCAGCGCGTTTTCGAACAGGCCGATCGGCGAGCGATAAAGACCGCGGCGGCCGGGGAATTGCTGCACGTCCCAGAAGTCCTTCCAGCTGGTCAGGCCGCCTTTGGGGAACTTGTCGGTGCGGTAGGCCATCAGGACGGCATAGACCGAATAGGCGAGCCAGGTGTCGGTCAGCATATTGGGAAGAATGTCCTTGGCATCGCTTTGGGCTATGCCAAGGGGCGCCAGATATTTCTTGCCGGGAACCGTCAGGCGTTCGACATGGTCCGGCGTGCAGATGCAGACGTCCCAGATGAACGAGCCCGTATCCACCGCGAGCTTGAACTGCGTTACGGGATCCGAGCCGTGCGCGACACTGATGACCCGGATGCCGGTTTCTTTTTCGAAGGGATCGAAGAACGCCTTGCGATGGGCAACGGTCGTGACGCCGCCGTAATCCGCGACGGTCAATTGATCCGTCGCCGCGGCGCTCGTCGTCCAGATTGCCGGCAAGGCAATTCCGGCGCCCGCGGCGCCTGCCATCTTGATGAAACTTCTACGCGAGACTCCGTTGTCCTTGCTCATTCAATTCCCCTTGCATTGTGAAGAGCCCGGAGTGCTCCAGGCGTGTTATGGATAATGCGGAAGGCCGGGCGCTTCAGTAAGCCGTGGCGGGCTTAGTGCTCCAGGAAGCGGGAATGCTCGACATTCCATTTGAGCGCCACGTTTTCGCCGATCGCTCGGCGCGGGACACCCGCCGGCTGGCGCACGGCCACGGTGGCGCCGCTTTGCAGCCGGATCAGCAAGCGGGTCTCGGCGCCGCCATAGATGAATTCATTGACGCAGCCGTGCAGGCAGGCGTCCGCCGCATCGGCAAGTTGTATGTGTTCGGGGCGTATCACCAGGGCGCCGTCGTTCCTGGCGACGCTGTGCCAGGCAGCTGGAATGGGCAGCACGCCATCCGGAGTTTCGAGGCGAAAGTCGGACGTGACGCGGCCGCGGAAGATATTGGAAATGCCGATGAAGTCCGCCACGAATGAAGACCGTGGCTGCTCGTAGACCTCTTCGGGGCTTCCGAGCTGTTCGATGCGTCCGGCATTCATCAGGCAGACGCGATCGGATAGCGCCAGGGCTTCTTCCTGGTCGTGGGTGACGAAAATGATGGTGGCGCCGGTTTCCCGATGCAACCGCTTGATCTCGATCTGCATGTTCTCACGCAGTTTGCGGTCGAGTGCCGACAGCGACTCGTCCATCAGAATCAGGGAAGGCTGGTAGACCAGGCAACGTGCCAGTGCTACGCGCTGTTGCTGGCCGCCGGACAGTTCGCGCGGGAAGCGCTCATCGAAGCCTTCAAGCCCCACCATTTCCAGCGCGTTGCGGACCTTCTGCTGAACGGCCGCCGCGTCCACTCGGCGCATTTGCAGCGGGAAGGAAATGTTTTCGTAGACGGTCAGGTGCGGGAAAAGGGCATAGCTTTGAAATACCACACCGATATCGCGCTCATGCGCGGGCGAACCGGTCTGGTCGTGGCCATCGATGAACAACCTTCCTGTCGTGGGCGCGATAAGACCACAGATGATTTGCAGCAGTGTCGTCTTGCCGGAACCGGACGGGCCGAGCAAGGTAAGGAGTTCACCGGAATGGACTTCCAGGGCAATAGGATGCAGCGCGGTCGTGGCGCCATAGATCTTGGATAAACCATCCGCACGCATTTTGGCGGAGTTCGTCGATACAGACGCCATCATCGGTTCCATGCAACCCGGTATATACCGCAGCGACATCTTCCGCGATTGCCCATCCCCTGGACATAGGGAGATTTACTAAGTACGACGGCTGGCTGTAAGGACTTTCCCCAGGGATGGGGGAGTACGTATTTGCACGCGATATGGAAAAGGGTACTTTAGCCGTTGTCTATACAGCACTAGTCAAAACGATCCTGGGCCAGCCGCCCTGGGCGAATTTTCCAACCGCTGCCGGGAGGGTTTCATGTCGGAGTCGAGTTTTCTGCAAGGTGCCTGCGTGTGGAAGGGGGCCGAGATGGTCGATAACCCGCGTTGGGTCAAAACGTTTCCCGCGCTCGTCCTGGAACAGATCGACGCGGCGCTTCAGAAGACCAAGGCGGTGCCGTGGCGCGAGGTCAATCGCCAGAACTTTCCCTTGCCCGACGCCGCTCCGTTCTTCGACGACGTGCGCGAAGAGCTGGAGAACGGCTCCGGAATGGTCAAGATGAAGGGGTTGGACGTCAGCCGGTATGACCAGGAGCAACTGCGGCGGCTGTGGTTCGGCTTGGGCGCCCATCTGGGGACGCCCATGTACCAGAACTACCGCGGTGAGGTCATGCGCGAAATCAAGGACGAAGGCATGGGCGTGGGCGCGAAGCTTTACGGAGCGTCGGTCGATTCGTCTGGCAAGGAGTTTCTCTCCTCGGGTGCGCGGACCCTGTCGCCCGGGCAATTGCGCTTTCACACCGACCGGTGCGATGTCGTGGGCCTGCTTTGCGTGCGCCAGGCGGCCGAGGGTGGCGTCAGCAAGCTGGCGAGCAGCGCCACCGTCTATAACGAAATCCTGCGGCGTCGTCCCGACCTGCATGCCTTGCTGTGCAAGCCCATCCCGCGCAGCCGGTTCGGCGAGGAGGCGGGCGGCGAACATGTCGTGTACGACCTGCCGATCTTCGGCGTGCGTGACGGCAAGCTCACCAGCCATTATTCACTGACGTATATCGAGAACGCGCAGATGCTGCCGGGCGTACGCAAGCTGACGGACGCCGAGCACGAGGCCATCCAGATGCTGATGGCCGTGGCGGAAGAGTCGTGTTTTGAAATGCGCTTCGCGCCTGGAGATATCCAGCTGCTGAACAACCATATCGTGTATCACGGTCGCACGGCCTTCAAGGACCAGATCGAAACGGGTCAGGACCGGATGCTGATGCGCCTGTGGCTGTCGGTGCCGAACTCCAGGGCGCTGCCGACGGATCACGCGGTGCTGTGGGGGGACGTCGGCGCGGGCAAGCCGCACGGCGGCATCGCCCAGCCCGCCGCGGCGCTCGCGGCCTGAACCTTTTTGCTCGCGTATCAGCCATCCCGCCTGGAAGACTCGCTTCAGGCACAACGGAGAAAGACAATGAAAAACCATGCGATGAGACACGCTGGACGGTTCGGCACCGGTATGAAGTTTTTTCTGATCCCGCTTCTGTTGGGCATGTCCGCCGCGACGGCAGTGGCTGCCCAATTCAGCAATTGCGAAGTGAGCGGAACGAAGGGTTCGGTCAAGCTTGAAACGGTGGTGCCCGGCGCGCTGTCCGTGCGCCCGGTGCTGCCCGCTCCAGGATGGTGGAACGGCGATTCGATCGAGACGATCAATGGCGGTTTCGAATATTGCATGGCTGCCAATATGGCGTACCGTGCCGGGCTGGATCGCGTGAATGTGGTAAGCCGTTCGTTCGCGCAGATACTGACGGGCCAGTCCCAGGGCTTTGACATAGCCTTGAGCGAGATCACGATTACCGACGAACGCAAGAAGGCGGTGAACTTCACCGACCCGTACTTCGATTCCGACCAGGGCATCCTGGTCAAGGCTGGCGCCAAGGTCACCGCGGAAAA
>DATJHN010000407.1:0-15298 GCA_035493915.1 Bordetella sp. | reverse complement strand
TGGGTACGGTGCCCAGCGTGGCACCGGTGGCGGGGTTGGTTACGGGGATGGTCTGGCCGTCGGAAGCGTCGACCCAGTTTCCGTCGATGTGGCACTGCTGGCGCAGCAGCGAGGGGCGTTGCAGTTTCATGGCGTATTCCTCTGAAGTGGGGCGCGCGGGGTTCGGCCCCGGCTGGGATCAGGTGAGCAGATTGTCCGGGGTCTCGCCGCGATCCAGGGCTTGCAGGCCCTGGATAAGCAGCCAGCCCATGGCGTCGCGGGTCTCGTGCGTGGCGCTGCCGATGTGCGGGGTCAGGAAGGCGTTGGGCAGTGTCCGGTAGCGCGGGTCGATGTCGGGCTCGTTGGAGAAGACGTCGAGCCCGGCGGCGAACACGCGGCCCGATTGCAGTGCTTCGATCAAGGCGTCGTCGTCAACCAGGTCGCCGCGCGAGATGTTGACCACCACTGCGCCCTGGGGCAGCAGCGCGATGCGCTCGCGATTCAGGAAGCCCTTGAGTTCCGGCACGCCGGGTGCCGCCGTGATCAGGATGTCGCTGGCGGCCAGCAGGCCTTCGGCGCGAGCGTGATAAGTAGCGCCGGCTTCAAGGTCCGGCGCCAGCTGGCTGCGGTTGTGATAGTGGATGGCAAGGCCGAAGCCCGTCGCCCGTTCGGCGATGGCCCGGCCGATGCGGCCCATGCCCAGGATGCCGAGCCGGCGGCCGACCAGCCCTTTGCCGAGCAATTGCGTGGGCGCCCAGCCCGGCCATGCTCCCGTGCGTACCATCTGGTTCGCTTCGTGGCCGCGCCGGCAGGCGTTCAGGACCAGCAGCATGGCGATCTCGGCACATGCCTCGCTGAGTACGTCGGGCGTGTGCAGCACGCGAATGCCGCGTCCGCGGGCCTCGTCCAGGTCGATGTGGTTATAGCCGACCGACAGCGTGGCGATGCTTTTCAGGGCAGGGCTCAGATGTTGAATGAGTTCGGCGTTGACGCTTTCGGTGGCGGTGGCGAACAGCACTTCGGCGCCGACGGCCAGCTCGGCGATGCGCTGCGGAGGCAGGATGGTGTCGTCTTCGTTGACGGCCAGATCGTAGCGCCGGTGGAGTTCGGCCTCGACGGCCGGGGTGAATCGGCGGCACAGGAATGCGCGGGGCTTGCGCTGCATGGGGCTTGTCTCGTCAGGCTCGGTTTACGGTTGTGATGGAGATGTTGTTGTTGTTGTTGTTGTTGTTGTCGTGGCCCCGCGTCTTCCGCGGCAGAGGTTGTATTACAAATTCATCGTACAACTTTGTCAAGCCGGCGTTGCCCGGTTATCATAGCGGCAACGCATCCAGGCTCGCGAGTCCTCAATGGCCTTAGACAATAAGAACCGGCGCGCCGGTTCTTCCACGGCCGCCGAACCCACGCTGGCGGATCAAGTGACGCAACTGCTCGCACGCCAGATCCGCTCGGGGATATACCCCGTCAACGCGCGCCTGCCCACCGAACAGTTGATGACCGAGACTTACGGCGTCAGCCGCACGGTGGTGCGCGAGGCGATTTCCCGCTTGAAATCCGAAGGCTTGGTGGAGACCCGGCAGGGCAGCGGCACGATCGTGCTCGACCCCGCCGGCTCCGCGGCCTTTCGCCTGGGCCCCGCCGACGAGAATCCGGCGCGCGGCGTGCTGCGCATCATCGAGCTGCGCCGCGGCATCGAGGCCGAGATGGCCGCGCTGGCGGCCGAGCGCCGCACAGAGACCGAGATGACGCGCATCCAGCGCGCGCTCACCGCCATCGATCGCGCCAGCGCACGCGGCGGCGACGGCGTGGAAGAAGATCTGGCTTTCCACCTGGCGATCTCACAAGCCACCGGCAACCAGCACTACACCGAGTTATTGGGCCTGCTGACCCGCGCGCTGCGCGACGCCATCCGCGTCACGCGCGGCAACGAAGCGCGACGCCAGGATCTGGCCGCTCAGGTGCGCAACGAGCACCATGCGATCTGCGCCGCGATCCAGGCGCGCGACGCCGACCAGGCACGCCACGCTGCCTTCCTGCACATGCAGAACACAGCGAACCGTATCGCACACGCCGACGGCACCTACTGGACCGGCGACAAGCGCGACGCGGCCCGGCGGCTGGCGCGCGAAGCTCTGCTGAACCAAGGAAAGGCCGGGACCTGAGCCGTACCACGCCAGCCAAGTACACACCGGCCGGCTATCCCCTAGAGAACCACGTTGGCGCTGAAGGTCAACCAGCCTTTTGCAGAACCTCGATAGTGCGCGCGGCCGGATCCACGCGCACGATATCCCCGCTGGCGATGCAATCCAGCGCGTTCTCGGACCACCCATCAGTAATCGGAATTTCCGCCAGGATCGCGCCCTGGACCATAACGGGATTTGCCTTGCCAAAGACGAAAGCCGCAGGCGCGAAGCCTTTTTCCTTGATGTCCTGGAAAGCCCATCCCGCGGCGACGCCGCCCTTGGATGTGGGGATGATCAGGATTTTGTTCTTGAGCGATTGACCTTCCGCGCTGTGGCCGATACGGGAGATGACCCCCGTCAGGCGATCCAGGTCGTAGCGCGGGCTGAAGCCTTCGCGCATGACCAGCGCTTCTCCCGTGACGGCATGGCCGTATGCGCGGCTGACGTTGATGGTGGTCTTCACTTGAGTTCTCCGGTGCATGCAATGTCAACACAATCGCGGGTGCGCCGCAGAACCGTATTGAAGCGATGCGCGGTAATGGTGTTGACGATCTTCGCGGAATTCGAGACGAGGTTGGTCCAGCCGTTCTCTTCGCGGATGCGTGACAATCGCTGCAACAGGTAAAAACAGACTCCCTGCAGGATGCGCACGCCGGCGCCTTCCAGGATATCCGCATAACCGAGCCGGCGCGCGTCGGCCAGGACCGCATGATTGGTAGTCAGGAAAACCTGCATGCCCGGCGCGACCTTGCGTCCGGCGAACAGTTCCGCCAGCGCGCGGATCTCCAGCAAAGATTGCTGAGGGCCGGAGAAGACGACCAGGTTCGGCCCGCCCGATACATAACGGTAGGCGCCATACACGGCATCCAGGTCGTCGCGAGTGATGGTGATGCGTGCCGAAGGCGCGCGGCCGTCGAACGCCGCCGCCAGGCTGGGCGCTTCGGGCGTGATGCCGGCGATGTGATACATCGCCATCGATCCATAGCTGGCCAGCGAAGCGCCCAGGTGCTTGAGCGCATCGCTGGACGGCATCTGCTCCACGCCCTGGAACACCGGTACGGAGAAATAGTCCTGATGCGGATGTCCCACGATTTTTCCTATCGCGCCCCAGTCGGCCAGATCCTCCAACGGCGTTTCCAGCGTCACCTCGATGCTGCCGCGCCGGTGCTCGTCCAGGTGGAAACCATAGGCGGGCGTCCGGCCCGTCAGGGCAGCGGACATGCCCGCGAATCCCGATTCGAAATTCGTGCGCGCGCCGAATACCGAATTCGCATAGATGACGGTGCCGGTGTCACCCCAGGCCACATGTTCGCCCAGCTTGGGTTGATAGACGGTCTGGTAATTGATGCAGGTATCGGTGGTGACCACGCGCATGTCGCGCAGCACGCGGATGACCTTGTGCTCTTTTTTTATCTCCGCAGGATCCTGGCCCAGCCCCTCCGCGGCGTCAAGATCCATGCAGCGCGCGTTGTTGGTGGTATCGATTGCGCAGCGCGCGCCCTGGCGCGCAAGGTTGTCCAGGCGTTGCAGGCCGTCGTCGCCCATGACTTCGATGTCGCCCATGAAGTGCGCGTTGGTGACCGGCACCAGGCGTTTCGCCCCGAAGAACGACCCCACCTCGACCTGATACTGGATCGCCTTCTGCAATGGCAGGCCACGCTCGCCGCGCAACATTTGCTGTTCTTCGTCGGTCAGTTCCAATGTTCCTGTGTCCATCTTTGTTCCTGTGGATGCGCTGGGAAGGCTAGTCGGCGCGCACGCCGGCGGCCTTGATCAGTTGCGCGTAGCTGCGATCTTCGTCGGCCACGAAGGCCTTGAACTGCGCCACGCTTCCCCCGGAGGGTTCGGCACCTTGCGGCGCCAGGCTTTGGCGAAACTCGGGATCCTTCAGCACCGTATTGATGTCGCGATTCAATTGGTCGATGACGGGGGCCGGCGTTTTCGCGGGCGCGAAGATGCCTTGCCAGTTATCCACCACGAAATTGGCGACGCCGCCCTCGATCATCGTGGGGACATCCGGCATCAAGGCAAAACGGTTCCGGCTTGTCACGGCGAGCGCGCGCAGCTTGCCGGCCTTGATCTGACCCAGGGCCGGCGGCACGCCGGAGAAAAACAATTGCACCTGGCCGCCAAGCAGGTCGGTAATCGCCGGCGCGCCACCTTTGTAGGGCACGTGGGTCATCTTGATGCCGGTGTCCATCTTGAGCCTTTCCGCGGCCAGATGCTGCGGACCGCCCGTGCCGGAAGAGGCATAGTCCAGCTGGCCGTTGCGTGCCTTTGCGTACGTGATCAGTTCGGCCACGCTATGCACCGGAACCGCTGGGTTCACGACCAGGACCAGGGGCGCCGTGGCGACCTTGGACACGGGCGCCAGGTCCTTGATGGGATCGAACGGCATCGTCGGGAAAATATGCGGATTGATCGCGACCTCGGCCGGCGACGCCATCAGCAGCGTGTATCCATCCGGCGCCGCCTTGGCGACCACGTCGGCGCCGATATTGCCACCCGCGCCAGGCCGGTTCTCGACGACCACCTGCTGATTCCACATCTTGCTCAGTCGAAACGCCAACGCGCGCGTCACGACATCGACCGCCCCGCCCGGGGGAAACGCGACCACCATGCGTACCGGCTTGGATGGATAGGCATCCTGGGCTACACAGGGCCCCGCCAGCAGGGAGGCCACCGCGAAAGCGATGACTGCGCGGATTCCGATCATGCGTGTCTCCTTGTCGTTATATGTCGTGGGGCATGTTTTCGCCCTTCATCGACTGATCACAAAAAAATCGTCCGGCCGCATACCGGCGTGCCGTCAGGTCGCGACCCTGTGTATGGACGCGCCGATCTGCATGGGGCCGCCCACATCCAACGCGAACTCGAAGGTATCCGGGCAAATGGTGAAGCGGGTCATTTCGACGATAAGCCCCTTGGCATCCAACGACGTCCGGTGCATCACCATGCAGGGGGAGCCTTCGTCCAGGCCCAGGAGCTCGGCCACGGCACCGGAGGCGCCGGTTGCGCGCATACGCACCTCGGCCTTTACCACGGCGCGGTTCAGCAGCTTCCCGGCTATCGCATAGACCGGAAATTGCTCGAAGTCCTCGCGCGTCAATGCTTTGCCGGCGGACGGCAGGTAAGCGTCCGCCAAGGCAATGGGCTGGCCTTCCAACAGGTAAAGACGCTGGAAGTGATAGATGTCTTCCTTCGCGCCGGCCAAGGCCGGCACGTCCGCGAGTTCGGCGGAGAGTGTCTCGTATAGCACCAGGGTCGTCGATGGGGTATGGCCCTGGGCCACCAGGCCGTCGTAGAAGCCCCTTAATGTCGATAACTCGTGATTCACGACCGGTCCGGCGACGAACACGCCCTTGCCCTGGCGGGCCACGGCCAGCCCCAGTTCCGTAAGACGCCCGATGGCCAACCTGACGGTGACGCGGCTGACGGCGAACATCTCCATCAAGCGATGTTCCGAAGGCAGCTTTTCGAATGCCTTGAATCGGCCGGCGCGTATTTCGTCCGCCAGGTGGTTCGCGATCTGGGCATACAGAGGTTCGACCGCCTCCCTGTTCAGTGTCTTGGGGGAGGCGGACTTTCGAGTGCGGACGGCCATGATGGTTTCTCGACGTCGAGGCGCCGGGCATGTCTTGACTTAAGACATCCTAATACATGTTTGGAGCCGCCGCAACCCGTTGCGGGATCGCGTCAGCGGCTAAGAACAGCTTCGATGGAGGCGACGCATTCCGCGACGTGTTTGTTGATCAGGCGCTGCCGTGTCTCGGTCATGCGGCTGCTGATAGACGCGACGAACACGGCTGCGCTGGGCACTCCGCCGCGATTGCGGACGGCCCTGCCGAGCGCAACGATGTCGAGCGCCGCGCTGCCTTCGTCCAGCGCATAGCCTCGCTGGCGGGTCTGGACGACCCGTTCGCGCAATACCTCTTCCGTCAGGCTGTAACGACAAAGCTGGGGCGAGATCGCGCGGATCGCGGCGTCCGCATCGTTATTGTTCATTGCCGCCAGGATGGCCAAGCCCGCGGCTCCTATTCCCAGCGGATGCCGATCCCCGACGTTGCGGGCCAGTGTCTGGATCTCGAAATCGCCCGCGATCCGGCTCAGGCATACGATTTCAAGGCCGCTGCGCCCACTAAGGAAAGCCATGTCTCCGGTCGTTCGGGCTAGCTGCCGGAGTGCCGGCTCGGCGGCTTCGTGCACGTTGGTCTCGGGCAGGGCCCCAAGGCCGAGTTCGTGCAGCAAGGGCCCCAGTCGATACCCCCTTTTGCCAGGATCGCGCGCCAGCACGCGTTCGTGCACCAGACGCTGCAGCAGGCGGTGAGCGGTGGACTTGTCCAACGAGGCCATTTCCGCGATATCGATCAGGCGCAGATTGTTCGATTTACTCGATGCGACCAGTCGAATCAGTTGAATGGCCCTGCCCACGGTCTGTGAAGTCGAAGTCGCATTGCTCACGATTTCCTTCCTTTGTTCAACCCTCGCGCAGCAGCTTCAGGGCCGTGCCGCAACAGACACAATGATGCTCCATCGGCGTAATTCTGGGCACGGCATCGATGGTTGCCTGGGGATGTTCATCGGCCATGTCGAACGGCGCGTCAGTGCCGATGCAGACATGATCCGCGCCGACCAGATCGATCAGATAGCGCAGCGCCTGCGGCTCGAAAACCAGGCTGTCGAAATAGATCCGCTTCAGCAGGTCCTTTGGAGAAGACTTGCTGATGCCATGCGTCTCGCCGCGTACCGCGTGTCCATGGACCAGCCGTCCGATCTGGTAGGGAGTGAAGCCGCCGCCATGCGCAAGCACGATCTTCAGGTCAGGTAGTTCGTCCAGCCGGCCGGAAAACATCAGGTTGGCCAGCATGACCGTGGTGTCGAGCGGATTGCCGATCAGGTTGGTGAGGTAATAGCTTTCAAGGCCGTTTTTGGCGCCGACATAATAGGGGTGCGCGAACACAAAGACGCCAAGCTCGGAGGCGCGCCGCAATAAAGGGCGGAAACGTTCCTCGGCAAGCTGCGCGCCTTCGATGGATGTGCCGATTTCCACTGCCTTGAAGCCGAATTCGCGGACCACGCGCTCCAGTTCGGCGACCGCGGCATCCGGATGCTGCATCGGCACCGTCGCCATGCCACGCAATCTTTCGGGCTTGTGGGCGACCATGTCGGCAACGCCATCATTGACCAGGCCCGCGACTTCGAGCGCCAGATCGGCGTCGGCCCAGTAATAGAACATGGGCGGCGCCGGCGAGATCACCGATATGTCGATGCCCTTGCGGTCCATGGCGTCGAGTTTGGCCTGGGTCTGGTGGAATTCGTCGAACAGCGGGTAGACATACCCCTGGTCGTGAATGATCTTGCGTGCGGACCCTTCTCCCGCGATCCGCGCTTGAAAGCGGCCGGGGTTGGCCGCGATCGCCGCGACGACACGATTGGGAATGACGTGGCTATGAATATCGATACGCATGAACCTGCGTCCAATGAGAGTTAGGCCGCGCGTCGCGGCCTTGTGAGCCGGCCTGCCGGGTTTCTATCCTTCCCAGCCGGCGTTCACATGAGGAACCGACCATTCGCTGACGGCCATGGGCTTGAGCACGGGCTCGCCCAGGAACGGAGCCGACAGGCAATAAAGGCCCGCATGCGTCGATAGCCAGATCAGCTTCCGGTCCCATTCGATGAAAACGGCTTCCGACGTACCGCGGCGCCAGCTCATGTAGTCGTTGATGTCGCCGTCGCGTGCCGGAACGAAATACGCGACTTCCTTCGGTTCCGTTGGATTCGAAATGTCAAAGAGACGCAGGCCCGCATTGAGATATGACAATGCCACGATATCGGGGCGGGCTTTTCCGGGCGCGATCCAGTGTTGCATGACGCGCGAACTGAATCGGCCGCGCGCCATCGCAAAGTCCTTGTACGGCGCATCCGGGTGCGGCATGGGGCGTGGGAACAGACCGATGATGCGCGGATTGGTCGGGTCCTTGACGTCGACGACATAGCTCGTGTGGAACGGTTCGCGGCAATCGGATTCAAGCGATTCGGGTATCGCGATGACCAGATTCTGCAATTGCGGATAGCGCTTGGGATCAGCCGTTACGGGCACGACATGGTGATAGGGAATGGCACCGATGGCTTCGAGCGGATGCGTCACCTTGCCGTAGACCTTGGGGTTGCGGATATCGGACAGGTCATGGACGTACATGCCGAAATGCCCCCATCCTCCATAGCCGACGGTACCGCCATCCTCGACCCTGACCGGGACGATGCAGGGGGTGCGGTTGCAGGTCCATGAGGATTGATCGCCGGCAAACGGATAGGTCGCGCGGTAATACTCTTCTTCGTCCAGCCTTTGGCCCGGCGCCCACCACCGCGATACTTCCTTTACGTTGGCGGGGTCGGACATGTCGACGATCATCAGCCCATTGCTGTAGACGCGCTCGGTGCTTTCCATGCGAAGCTGGTCGTCCCAGCCGCAGGCCAGATAAGCGTACTTGCCGCCATCGTAGAAGGGCAGGTGGACCCCATGCCCGGTTTTTCCCGTCTCGAATTCGTTCAGTAGCACCGTCTTTTCGGGATTCGTCACATCGTAAGTCTTGATGCCGCGAAAGCCGGGATCGTTGATCGCCTTGTTGGCGTATTCCTGGTGATATTTGCCGCGCGGATACTCCATCGTTCCCGGCGTTAGCGGCATCTGATGCGAAACGACGCGGATCCACTTCTTGAGCTTGGTGTTGTATACGCAGCTTTGGAACGTGGCGAGGTCGGGTTCAGGAATCACCGTCGCTTTCTTGGGATCCGTGATATCGACCCACCCGCCCTGGTAAGCGATGAGGCGGCGCGTTCCCTTCGCCCACATGCACGAATGTTCATCCCCAAAGATCGTAAGCTTGATCGACGGGAAGAAATCGATGACCTCCATATTGGAGATGTACTGATTGCGGTCGAGATAATTCAAGGCGCCGGCCGGTAGCCGGAAGGGGACCGTTCCACCACCCGGCATGACGCCGACGATTCTCCCGGCATCGGCCGGTGATGCTGAAGACGGTGCGTGATCGTCATTTCGTGCCATTGCTGATCTCCTGTGTGTGAGGCTGTCTATACTTGAGCCGACGGGGCCGCGGGTTTGGCGATAGAGTGCGGCGGCAGTGATTTCCGGCGCATGGCGCTGGCGATGATTACCAGGATCATGGACATGATCGCGAAGCCGGCTGTCTGGAGAATGCCGGCGGCACTCCAGCCAAATACATTCTTCAACTCCGCCATCAGATAGCCCGCGAAGGCAGCCGGGATGTAATAGCTGGCGATGAACAAGCCGGACGCTTGCGCCGTCTTGGCGGGACTCATCGATTCGATGATGATGGCGGACAGGTTGGAGAAGAGCAGGCTGAGAACCGAAACGCCGAAGACGCCGGCGGCCACGGCGTGCAAAAGCACGGATCGGCTCAGTTCGGTGAAGGACAGCCCTCCCGAGAGGGCGACGAGCGGAAGCGCCAAAAGAAGGACCTTGCGATAGCCGAAGCGGTCGCCTATCCATCCACTGAGGGGGGCGGCCAAACCGCCGATGCCAATGCAGCTCATCACCAAAGCAGCCTGACTCGGCGTGAAATCGAGCGCGTTGCGCAGATACGTTGGGTAGAGACCGGAAAAGCCGTAGACCGCCACGCCGGCGCAGATGGCGGCAAGTCCCAACGTGATGGTCGTTGGATTCCAGAGCGTTTCGTTCGCGTCAGGCGCGGCGCGATCGCTGGCGTTATTGAAGAACGCTTCGTTGTCCCTGCTTTCGCTGAACCACGGTTTGACCCATATCCAGACCATCGCCATCGTAACGGCGCCTAGCAGGCCAAATGCGATGAACGGCCTTTTCCAGTCGAATGCGTTCATGAGCTGGGCCGTGATCGTGGGGCCGATGAATGCCCCGATGCCGTAGAAAAGCGATACCGTCCCCGTCACCACAGCGCGATTTTTGTAGAAATAGCTGGCGCCGATTGCTATCAGCGCCGTCGACTGCATGGCTTCGCCAAGCCCGGATATGAAACGGTAAGCCAGAAGATCTGGCAGACCTTGCGCGTAAGCGGTCAGTAGCGTGGCCAGGGAGAAAATCAGCAGTCCGATCAGCACGACGGACTTGCGCGAGAGGGAGCCGAGCAGATAGCCGGTGGGGATCGCGGCGATTCCCATGCCGAGAGTGAACACGGTTGACGCGAGACCGACCTGCGGCAGCGATAGGTTCATCGCGTTACGCACCTCGATCGCCAGAATCGAGAACACGGTCCGATCGATTGCGTTCAATATGTAAGAGACGAGCAGGATAAAGAACATTGCGAGCGCGGCGTGACGTTTTTGCACGATGTATTTCTCCCTGAGGGACAGCACTTCGACGCGGCGTTCACCCCGCGGTTATGTGTTTACGTTCGTACGCTCGCTTCTACAGGCGGGTTACCGGGTTCGGGTCGGTGGATACATCGCCGTCTCGCGCGAAAGGCCGACTCCGATACTTGGATTGCTGGAATGCATCCTAGTGGCGTGGCCAAAATGCGGTCAAACAGGATTGACGGGTTTTCTCAGATAGCAATATTTTTTAGGGAAAACGATAGCGGCCGAAGGGGCTGCGCGCATGAGGTCGGGAGTTGCTTTCAGGCATGAAAGCGTGTTCATCCGACGCATGAAAAAAGAGGGGCGAATCTTGTGATTTCGCCCTTGCTGTCAATGTCCCGCGGACGTCCGTCCCTGGCCGGCGTACGGGACACGCCGCGCTTCGCCCATCCGTGGAAAGCCGGGCACTGGGCCCGGCCGCGGCGCATCAGACCGGCGCGTACACCCACATGTCGGCCACCAGCGTGCATCCGGGCACCGCCTGGTGCGCGGGAGTCTGCACCAGCGCAAAGGGCAGAGGCCGGCCGGGGCAGCGCTTCTGCCAGGCACGGTGGATGCCTTGGAAGTCCTGCGGGTCCGTCTGGAACAACTGCACCCGGGTCAGGTTCTCCAGCGATGTGCCGGCGTGGGCGCAGATGGCCTGCACGTGGTCAAGGATGTACTCCATCTGCGCGTATCCGGCAATGCCCAGGTACGGCAGTCCCGCCGCTTCGGCGATGGCCGGGATGGGACCGTTCTCGTCGACGGCTTGCATGCCGGAGAACAGGAGCAGGTCTCCCGCGCGCACCGCCGGCGCGCCGAAGCACATCGGCGCGGGAAGACCGGTGTCGATGACCTGCTTTTTCGTCTTCGCGCCATCGGCGACCGCCACGACATTGATCTCCAGGTCGCCGTCGACCAATCCGAAGTCGCTCGCCGTGACGATGGTCAGGGCCACCTGCCGCGCGCCGAAGTGGGCATCCCACACGTCCAGGAAGTGCGGCAGGTCGTCCAGATGGCGCAGGTACACCTGGGCCTTGACCACATTGGCCGGCGACGAACCGCCCACCTGCAGGCTGGGTTTGATCTTCTCGTTGATGATGTATTCGGCCTGGCGGCGGATCTCGTAGCCGCCCCACTTGGAGTTGGCGGGCACGTGCGCATGCGCGGGCGAAGAGTGGTCGGCGGCCCGGGCCATGATGCCGGCGATGAACACGAAGTCGCCGCTGCGCACGGCCGGCGCGAAGCCCGACCAGGTCGGCGCCGTTACGTCCGGCGGGGACAGCCGCTGCGGGTCGCGGCCGGTGTTTGGCAGCACCGCCACCAGGGATGTGTCGATCTCAAGACCCGGACCGGACAGGCCAGCCATGACCACCGAGGTGCTGGGCGGGATGTGCTTGCCGAAGACCTGGGTACGCGACAAATGATAGGGGTCCACCGCTTTCCAGGTGGAGTAGTACTGATCCAGCCGCACCGAATGGTAGAAGTTCGTGCCGGCGGCCTCCAGCAACTGCTGGATACGCGCCACGACAAAGTCGCCCTCGCGCCGATGCTTGGGCAGTCCGTGATACGGCAGCCCGGGATGGCCCTGCACGCTGGCCTCGGCGCCGCGGCGATAATCGGTGGCTTCGATCCCGTTCAGGAATACCCAATCGCCTGCCTTTATGCAGGCGGCGTGTTCCACGTCGCTGCCCTCGAACCGGGTTGAGGACACGATGTCTATCTTCTTCATGCTGTTGCTCCTTTGGTAAATGGGAATGGCCGACGGACGTCACCAGGCGTCCGCTGCCCGTGCAGGGGCAGCGGATGCGGAATCGATAGAGGAAAGGGACGCCCGTCAGTTGTTGGCGCTGGCGCCGGTGTCCTTGACGATCTTTGCCCAGCGTTGGGTGTCTTTGTCGATGAAGGCCGCGTATTGCGCGGGGTTCATGTTGCCGGGCTCGGCACCGAAGGATTCGATTTTTTCGCGTACGTCGGGCAGTTTCAGGATGCGATTGATCTCGGTGTTGTAGCGGGCCACGAGCTCCGGCGGCATGCCCGCCGGCGCCACCGCGCCGTACCAGCCGATGGAGATGAAATCGGGAATGCCGGTTTCGATCAGGGTGGGTGTGTCGGGCAGCAAGGGGCTGCGCCGTTCGTCCGCCACACCCAGCACAACGACCTTGCCGTTGCGGATCTGCGGCAGCGCCGCCGGCAGGTTCACGAACATGAAGTCGACGCGCCCCGCGATCAGGTCCACCAGCGCGGGACCGCTGCCGTTATAGGGCACGTGCGTGGCATTGAGTCCGGTGTCTTTCTTCAGCATCTCGGACGAGAGATGAGGCGAACTGCCCGGGCCCACCGAGGCGTAGTCCAGGCCGTTGTGCCGCGTCTTCGCCAGATCGATCAGGTCCTTGACCGTCTTCACGTTGATCTGCGGATTGGCGATCAGCACGTTGGGGGTCTGCGCCATCAGCGCCAGCGGTACGAAGTCTTTCTTCGCATTGAAGGGCAGGTTGTCGCGCAGGCTGGGGTTGAGCGCCAGCGGCGTGCTGGCCAGGCCGATGGTGTAGCCGTCCGGCGCGGCCTTGGCGATGAGATCGTAGGCAATGATGCCGTTGGCCCCGGGCCTGTTGTCAACGATGACGGGTACACCCCAGGCTTCGGTGAGCTTCTGGCCCACCTGGCGCGCCAGGATGTCCGAGAGCCCGCCTGCCGGATAGTCGACGATCCAGTGAATGGGTTTGGTAGGAAATTTGCCGGGCGCTTGCGCCCATGCGGCGGTGGCCATGGCCAAGGCCATGAAAAAAAGCACGACTCTGCCAATGATGATCATTGTGCATCCCCTTGATATGTCGAATCCAAAATGGATTCGCTTTATGTGGGATGAGTTTATGCATGCCCCTGGGACGTGATAAGCGATATATTTTTGTCGGACTCATCAATATCGTCGATCATTCCTCCATGCTGAAAGAGCTCCGCACCTTTCTCGCCGTAACCCGTTATGGCACCTTTTCGCGCACGGCGGAAAAGGTGGGGCTGACGCAATCGGCCGTCAGCGCGCAGATTCGGCGGCTGGAGGAATCCCTGGGTTTTCCCTTGTTCGATCGGCGGGGCAGGCTGGCGGTGCTGAATGCGGCCGGACGCCACACACTGGCCAATGCCGGGCAATTGCTGAAGCTGTTCGAAACCCTGCACCACGTTCCGGGCGCGGAAGAAGATCACGATGCGCGGCTCGACGTCGGGGCCGTGGCGTCCGTGCAGTCCGTCGTCATGCCCGCCGCGCTGGCGGACCTGCACAAAACCTTGCCTCACTTGCGGGTGCGGGTACTGCCGGGCGTGTCGCTGGCGCTTATGGGCGAGGTGCACGCCGGCGTGCTGGACGCCGCCGTGATGTTCCGCCCGCCGTTCGCCGCGCCGGCCGAATTGGTGTGGCGGCCGCTATGGAATGAGCCTTTCGTGCTACTCGCGCCCGCCGAAGAGCGCAGCCGCGACTGGCGCATGCTGCTGCGCCAGCGGCCCTTCGTGCGCTACGACCGCGCTTCGATGGGGGGCAGGCTGATTACCCAGTTCCTGCAGGCCGAGGGCATAGTCCCGCGCGATGTGTTCGAGATGGACGAACTGGCGGGTATCGTGCAATTGGTGGCGCGCGGCCTGGGTGTCGCCCTGGTGCCGCGCAGCTTGCCGAGTTTTCCTCTGCCGCCGGAGGTGCGGGTCATCGGCCTGGGCCGTGCCGGTTTCCATCGCGAGGTCGGCATGCTCGAGCGCGCCCGCCACGGGCGCATGGCCACGGTCAAGGCACTGGTGCACGCCCTGCGCCAGGCCGCGGCCGGCAACAAGGCATGATGGTGTTCGTCCGGGCCCATATGCTGGAATCCTGAAACAGCGGGCGAACTGACTACAAGGTGAGGAACTTCGCGGTAACGAAAAAAGGAGCCGAAGCTCCTTTTCTGTGATGCATGGATTCCCAGGGAATTCCATGTAGTGAATTCTGGAGCGGGAAACGAGTCTCGAACTCGCGACCTCAACCTTGGCAAGGTTGCGCTCTACCAACTGAGCTATTCCCGCATTTTGCGTATTTTGACGGCGGCCGCAGGCCGCTGTCTTTAAGCAAGAGCGGCATTATACATAAAACCCGATGGCTTGTTTTGGGGCTGGGCTCGGGTGGGGGATGGCGGCTGCGTCGGTCTGGTTATCGAAGGGTTCGACGAAAGAGTGTGACGGCGTCGAGTCGGTTGCTTGAGTACAACGAATGCGGCGCGGGAGATCCCATGGTGAAGATACAAGACGCATCAGCATGACGCGGCGCGTCTCCAGCGCTTGAGCTGGCAGCGCTACGACCGCTTACGTGCTCTGTCTATCGTTACAACCATCGGTGAGAAGTCTTTAGGATGTGGCGTCGGAAGATAGGTCTGGCGCGTGTCGCAGCAGCCTATCGCGTCTTTCAAGCGTCTTTCAATTCCTCCCCCTTCAGGCCTATGTTCAAACACGCCCATCTGGCGGCGCAACGCCGCATCGCACTTTTTTTTCTCCTATCCTGGCTGGTCCTGTTCGCTGCCGGCGCGCGTGCCGGCACGGTGTGGATGGACAATGGCGACCGCATCAGCGGCAAGATACTTTCCCTGGACAGCGGCATCTTGCTGGTCTCCACTCCGTACGGTGGCGACGTGCAGTTGCAATTCGCGCACGTGAAGACCCTGCAGAGCGACGACAAGCTGGTCATTCGCGACAAGTCCGTGGAGCATGACTATTACGCCAAGCTGGCGGGTGGCGATGCGGGCAAGGTCGTGCTGGACGGCGTCGAGCGC
>DATJHN010000406.1:0-8096 GCA_035493915.1 Bordetella sp. | reverse complement strand
GCCTTGAATCACGGCAGCCTGGTGCTGCTGGACACGCTGGGCGCGCGGCCGCAACGCGCCGCGGCCATCCACACCATCCATGTTTCGCAACGCGGACGCCTGGGCCATACACTCATCCGTGACTCGGACTTCCCGGTGCCCCAGTTGGGCGCGGTCGCACCCTATCCGGCTGTGCGCGATGCCTTGACGCGGGCCGTTGCCGATTCGGGAGTCACTGTGCTGCATGCCCATGGCGCGCGGGTCGCCGCGCGCGACAGCGGCGGCATCATCGTGCGGGCGGCGGACGGACAGGAAATACGCTGTGCCGTCGCCGTGGTGTCCGACGGCGCCGCGACAGGCCAGTTGCGCCGCGAATACGGCCAGGATGCGGTGCTGACCACCGTGCGCGCGGCCCGCCCGCGCCGTGGATGGGCCTTCGAGCGGTTCACCCGCGAAGGCCCGCTCGCCCTGCTGCCCCATCCCGCCGGCGACGATTGCCATGCGGTCGTATGGTGCTGCACGCCTGCACGCGCCGCCAGCCTGGCGACGCTGGACGCCGCGGCGTTCTCGCGAGCCATCGGCGAAGCCTTCGGCGACCGCCTCGGCTCGCTGAGCTGCATCGCCGACCGCCACGTCTCGTCCCTATTCATGAGCGTGCGCCGCACCCAGGTCGAAGGCCGCGTGGTCGCGATCGGCAACGCCGCGCAGACACTGCACCCGGTGGCCGGACAAGGCCTGAACCTGGGTCTGCGCGACGCCGCCAGCCTGGCGCAATCCCTGACGCCGTGGCTGCGCGATCCGGCGCGCGACCCCGCGGCGGCGCTGCGCGATTTCGCCAGCGCGCGACGCGGCGACCGCTGGCTTACCACCGCGCTGACCGACCTGCTGCCGCGCGTATTCACCACCGGCCTGGCGCCTGTCGAACACGCCTGCGGTCTGGCGCTGCTGGCGCTTGATCTGGCCGCGCCCTTGCGCGCGCCGCTGGCCAGGCATTTGCTGCAGGGTTGGCGGGCCTGATCATTCCGGTCACATCCACCGTATTGCGCCGCAGGCAGGCGCGGCGGAAAGCGTAAGGCCTGTTGACCCTGAAAGGCTTCGGCCGCTGGAAAAGTCGGCGGTCAAACGGCGTAGTCCGGACAAGGCGCCCCGGCGCGACCAATTTCGCGAAATCCGGGCCATATCAGGCCCGGGTAAAATCCGCGGATGCAAATCGGCCCCTGGACTCTTCCCAACAACGTGCTGGTCGCGCCCATGGCGGGCGTGACCGACCGCCCATTCCGCCAGCTGTGCAAGCGGTTGGGCGCGGGATACGCGGTTTCGGAAATGGCGGCCAGCAATCCGCGCCTGTGGGATAGCGTCAAGACGTCGCGCCGACTGAATCACGATGGCGAAATCGCGCCCGTGGCGGTACAGATCGCCGGCGCCGATCCCGCCATGATGGCCGAGGCCGCCGTCTTCAATGCCCACAAGGGTGCCCGCATCGTGGACATCAATATGGGCTGCCCGGTCAAGAAAGTGTGCAACGTCGCGTCCGGGTCGGCCCTGCTGCGCCACGAAGACCTGGTGGCGCGCATTCTGGAAGCCGTCGTCAGCGCCTGCACGCCCCTGGGCGTGCCCGTGACGCTCAAGACTCGCACCGGCTGGGACCGCGATAACCGCAACGCCCTGCGCATCGCCCGCCTGGCCCAGGACGCCGGCATCGCCGCCCTGACGCTGCACGGACGCACCCGCGCCGATCTTTACACAGGCCAGGCGGAATATGACACCATCCGCGCCGTCAAGGCCGCCGTCAGGATTCCTGTCGTGGCCAATGGCGATATCGACAGTCCCGAAAAAGCGCGCTTCGTCCTCGACTACACTGGCGCCGATGCCGTGATGATCGGCCGCGCCGCCCAAGGGCGGCCGTGGATCTTCAGGGAAATCGATCACTACCTGCGCACGGGCGCCAGGCTTGCCGCGCCGACCTACGGCGAAATGCGCGACCTGCTGCTCGAACATCTGGACGACCATTACCGTTTCTACGGCGAACACACGGGCGTCCGGACCGCGCGCAAGCACATCGGCTGGTACGTCGAAGGCCTTTCGGGCGCCGACGATTTTTGTGCCGTGATGAATCGCATCGACGATACCGCCGCGCAGGCGCGCGCCGTCGGTGCCTGGTTCGACCTATTTCCGCGCGACGGACGGCCTGGGCAGGCCGCCCGCGCGCAAACCCTGCTGGCAGCCTGACCGCCAGTCATATAAACAAAAAATAGTTGTGCCTTAACATGAGTAAAAAAGATGTCCTGGAAGAATGCGTGCGCGCCAGCCTGGAGCGCTATTTCGAAGACCTGGGTGACGCCGAACCCCACGATATGTGGGAAATGGTGATGCGTTGCGTGGAACGTCCGGTCCTCGAAATGGCGATGGAACGGGCTGGCGGCAATCAGTCGCGCGCTTCCGAAATGCTGGGCATCACGCGCAATACCTTGCGCAAGAAGCTGCTCGCGCACAACATCCAGGTTTGACCACTCTTCGTCGCCCGCGACCCGCTTCGCGCATTCCCGACCCCAAATCATGAAAATCGAAACCGCCCTACTCTCGGTCTCCGACAAGACCGGCATCGTTGAATTCGCCCGTTCGCTGGCAGCGCGCGGCGTGCGCCTGCTGTCCACCGGCGGCACCGCGAAACTGCTGGCCGAAGCCGGCTTGCAGGTCACTGAAGTCGCCGCGCACACCGGTTCGCCCGAAATCCTGGACGGCCGCGTCAAGACGCTGCATCCCAAGATCCACGGCGGCCTGCTCGCGCGCCGCGACAGCGAACAGCACATGGCGACGCTGCGCGAACAAGGCATCGACCGCATCGACATGCTGGTCGTCAATCTGTATCCCTTCCGCGAAACCATCGCGCGCGACAGCTGCACCTTCGCCGATGCCGTCGAAAACATCGACATCGGCGGGCCCGCGATGCTGCGCGCGGCCGCCAAGAATCACGGCACGGATGCCGGCGGCGTCACCGTTGTGATCGACCCGGCCGACTACACCCGCGTGCTGGCTGAAATCGATGCCGGCGGCACCACTTCCTACGCGCTGCGCCTGGAGCTCGCGACCAAGGTGTACGCGCATACCGCCGCCTACGACGGCGCCATCGCCGCCTACCTGAGCAGCCTGGCCGAGCCGGCGCCCGCCCAGGACGCCGCGCCGGCGCGCAATCCCTGGCCCGAAACCCTGACCATCCAGATCCGCCAGCAGCAGGCGCTGCGCTATGGCGAGAATCCGCACCAGTCGGCGGCGTTCTACGTCGATCCGCAACGCCCCGCGGGTGTGCTGGGCAACTATCACCAGCTGCAGGGCAAGGAGCTCTCGTACAACAACATCGCGGACGCCGATGCGGCCTGGGAATGCGTGCGCACCTTCGACGGCGCCGCTTGCGTCATCGTCAAGCATGCCAATCCCTGCGGCGTCGCCGTGGCCGAACATGCGCTGGAGGCGTACCGCAAGGCGTTCAAGACGGACCCCACGTCGGCCTTTGGCGGCATCATCGCCTTCAACCGCCCGGTGGACGCGGCCCTGGCCGAAGCCGTCAGCGAACAATTCCTGGAAGTGCTGCTGGCGCCCGCCTATGACGGCGCCGCGCTGGCGGTCCTGGCAAAGAAAAAGAACGTTCGGGTGCTGGAAGTCCCGACGGGCGCCGGCCACAACGGGTTCGACGTCAAGCGCGTCGGCGGCGGCTGGCTGGTGCAAACGCCCGATTCCTTTACCGTGGCACCGGACGCGCTGAAGGTCGTGACGCGCAAGCAGCCGACCGAACAGCAGATGGCGGACATGATGTTCGCCTGGAAGGTGGCCAAGTACGTCAAATCCAACGCCATCGTGTTCTGCGCCGATGGCATGACGCTGGGCGTGGGCGCTGGCCAGATGAGCCGTGTGGACTCCGCGCGCATCGCCTCCATCAAGGCCGAAAACGCCGGCCTGACGCTGCGCGGATCGGCCGTGGCTTCCGATGCCTTCTTCCCCTTCCGCGACGGCCTGGACGTGGTGGTCGCGGCGGGCGCGAATTGCGTGATCCAACCTGGCGGCAGCATGCGCGACGACGAGGTCATCGCGGCGGCCGACGAGCACGGCATCGCCATGGTGTTGACCGGCACCCGGCACTTCCGCCACTGATGCGCATCCTCGGCGTCGATCCCGGCCTGCGCCGCACCGGCTTCGGCGTCATCGACGCCGAAGGATCGCGCCTGCGCTATGTCGCCAGCGGCACGGTAGTGGTACCGCCGGCACATGCGCTGGCGGACCGGCTGAAAGTCATACTGGATAATCTGCGCGAGATCGTGCGCGAAACGCGGCCGGACGTCGCCGCGCTCGAAATTGTCTTTCTGAACACCAATCCCGCATCCACGCTGCTGCTGGGCCAGGCGCGCGGCGCGGCGCTGTGCGCCATGGCCGACAGCGGCCTGGCCGTGCACGAATACACCGCGCTGCAGATCAAGAAATCGGTCGTCGGCTCGGGACGCGCGGCCAAGGAACAAGTGCAGGAAATGGTGCGGCGCCTGCTGGCGCTGGACGGCCTGCCCGCGCCCGACTCCGCCGACGCGCTGGCCTGCGCGATCTGCCATGCGCACGTCGGCCCGCTGGCCGACCGGCTGGCGGCGCTGAACCAGCCGCTCGTGCCGGCGCGCGCGCGCTCGCGCATGCGCCTGCGCGGCGGACGGCTGTCGGGATAACCAAGCGAACCACGGAATATGATCGGACGACTCACCGGTACCCTTATCGAGAAATTGCCGCCCACCGTATGCGTGGACGTGAATGGCGTGGGCTATGACGTCGACGTGCCCATGAGCACCTTGTACTCGTTGCCCGAGAACGGCGCGCGCGTCACGCTCTACACGCACCTGACGGTACGCGAGGACGCGCATCTGCTCTACGGCTTTGCCACCTTGGCGGAACGCAGTGCTTTCCGCGAACTGGTCAAGGTCAGCGGCATCGGTGCCCGCACCGCGCTGTCGGTGCTGTCCGGGCTGTCGGTGGCCGATCTGGCGCAGGCCATCACGCTGCAGGAATCCGGACGGCTGACCCGCGTGCCGGGCATCGGCAAGAAAACCGCCGAACGCCTGCTGCTGGAGATGCGCGGCAAGCTGGGCGCGGATATCGGCGCAACGCCGCATGCCGTGCCGGACAACCAATCCGACATCCTGAATGCGCTGCTGGCGTTGGGCTATTCGGACAAGGAATCGCTGGCCGCGCTCAAGACCGTGACCGAAGGCGTCAGCGTGTCGGACGGCATCCGCCAGGCGCTGAAGACGCTGGTGCGTTGACACTCCCGACGTCCCGGAGCCGCGATCGGCACCGGGAAAGGGCCTGCGCTGTCCGCCGCGACAGGCGCTAGCGGTCGCGCGGTAGCAAAGGGGCCAGGTATCCCGGCACGACCGCCTCCATGGCGGAAGGCACGACACCCAGCTCCGGTGCCATGGGCGCATGCGCGACGTTGTCGACCGTCAGGCTGTCCAGGTTATCCGGCGTCATCAATGGCTCGCCGGGCAGGCAGGCCAGCATCGCGGCCTGCAGCCGGCCCACGCCCATGGGAATATCGAGCACCATGCGCGGATGCCCGCTCCATTTGGCGCACATCCCGGCGATTTCACCCAGAGTATGTACCTGCGGTCCGGCCAGTTCGTAGACCTTGCCATGCGTGCGCGCGTCGGCAAGCATGGTCTCGATGGCAAGAGCCACGTCTTCGACATACACCGGCTGCATGCGGGCGCGCGCGCCCGCCAGCGGCAGCACCGGCAGCCAGCGCGCCAGGCGCGCGAACAGATTCGTGAACGTATCGTCGGGGCCGAACACTACCGAGGGCCGCGCGATCGTCCAACCGAAACCATGCGCGGCGGCCAGGGTGTCCCGCACCGCGATTTCGCCGTCGCCTTTCGATCGGAGATACATGCTGGGGCCGCTCGGGTCCGCGCCCAGCGCACTGACGTGTATCAGTCGCCGCACGCCGTGACGCACGCAACCCTGTGCGATGCGCCGCGGCAATTCGACGTGAGCCCCGGCGAAACCCTTGCCGTATGGACGGCCGCGGCCGTCATGCAATATGCCGACCAGATTGATCACGGCGTCGCAATCCGCCAGCAGTTCATCCAAGGCAGCATTGTCGTGCACGTCGGCCTGCAACAGCGTGACGGTGGGCACCACCTGCAGATCCCGTCCTCGTGCGTACAGCCGGGTCGGAACGTGCACCTGATGCCCGGCCGCACCCAGCCGCGCCACCAGATGACGGCCTATGAAGCCGGTGCCGCCTATGACAAGGATATGCATTCGTCGCGCCGCATCGAAGCAAGAAGTAGTCTTGATTTTGCGCCGATAGCTTGCGTGGAGGCAAGAGATTCAAACTTGCGCCGACGCAATCCATATGCGTCGGCGCTCCATAAACATGCGGACTTTCGCGGCGAAAATCGAAAACCCTTGAGCCCAACCGCAATACGGGAATGTGCGGAAACAGAATATTTCGTCATGCCCGAAACTCCGGCGTGGAACTAATCCCATGCAGAGGATTCGACAGACTCGGTCGGTATTACCAAAAACCAGCCCAGCCCATGAAATCAACCGGCATATCCGTCTTGGCCAATTCAGCGGCGAGCCCCCGGCCGGCGATGACGGTGGTGTACGATAGCCGGGCCCCCTTGCCGCATTCATCATGGCCATCCAGTCCGACTCTCTGTCATCCCGTCCCGATTCCGGCCGCCTCGTGGCGCCGCAACCCGTATCGCCCAACGAAGAGTCCATCGAACGCGCCCTGCGTCCCAAGGCGCTGCGTGAATACGTCGGCCAGGACCGCGCGCGCGAGCAACTGGAAATTTTCATCGCCGCCGCGCGCAATCGCGCCGAAGCGCTGGACCACGTCCTGCTGTTCGGGCCGCCGGGGCTGGGCAAGACCACCCTGGCGCACATCATCGCCCATGAAATGGGCGTGCAGCTGCGGCAAACGTCCGGCCCGGTGCTGGAACGGCCCGGCGATCTGGCGGCGCTGCTCACCAATCTGGAAAAGAACGACGTCCTGTTCATCGACGAGATCCATCGCCTGTCTCCGGTCGTCGAGGAAATTCTCTACCCCGCGCTGGAAGACTTCCAGATCGACATCCTGATCGGCGAAGGCCCGGCCGCCCGCAGCGTCAAACTGGACCTGCAACCGTTTACCCTGGTCGGCGCCACTACCCGCGCGGGCATGCTGACCAATCCGCTGCGCGACCGCTTCGGCATCGTCTCGCGCCTGGAGTTCTATAACGCCACCGACCTGACGCGCATCGTCACCCGCAGCGCGTCGCTGCTGCAGGCCAGCATCACGCCCGAAGGCGCCAACGAGGTCGCTCGCCGCGCGCGCGGCACGCCACGCATCGCCAACCGCCTGCTGCGCCGCGTGCGCGATTACGCCGAGGTCAAGGCGCAAGGCCGCATCGACGCCCAGGTGGCCGGTGCCGCCCTGGCCATGCTGGAAGTCGACCCGCAGGGCCTGGACCTGATGGACCGCAAACTGCTGGAAGCCATCGTGCACAAGTTCGACGGCGGCCCGGTCGGCGTCGACAGCCTGGCGGCCGCCATCGGCGAAGAGCGCGACACGATCGAAGACGTCATCGAACCCTATCTGATCCAGCACGGTTTCCTGCAGCGCACGCCGCGGGGGCGCATGGCCACGCAAACCACCTGGCGCCACCTGGGGCTGACCCCGCCCCCGGGAACCGGTCCGGCCACCGGCGATTTGTTCGGCGGCTGATCCATAGCAGATCGTCCATGGCCTGCCCTGCCGCCGCGGCTCCTGCCGCTGGTGGAGCCCGTACCCATCGGGAAAACGCCCACCTGGCGCCGTGCCGCGGGCTTGGCGTTCAGCCCGCCAGTGCCCCGACGCGTTCCAGGATATCGTCTCCGTAGGCCTCGAGCTTGCGCGCCCCGACCCCGCTGATGCCGCCCAGTTCGGTTAGCGACGCAGGCCGCGCCATGGCGATTTCACGCAAGGTCGCATCGTGGAAGATGACGTAAGCCGGCACGCCGTGATTGCGCGCCACTTCGGCCCGCCAGGCGCGCAAGGCTTCGAAGACGGGCTGGGCCTCGCTGGGCAGTTCGACGGCCGGTGCGCGGGTGCGGGA
>DATJHN010000405.1:0-5555 GCA_035493915.1 Bordetella sp. | reverse complement strand
GCTGGGGTACGTCCGGATACTGCGCGATCACCGCGTCGTAATGCCGCGCGAAGATGCGCACCTGCCGCATCTGTTCCAGCGTAACCAGCCCCGACCGCAGGCCGTCGTCGACGTCATGGTTGTTATAGGCGATCTCGTCGGCCAGATTGGCCAGTTGCGCTTCCAGCGACGGCCGCCGCCGGCGGATGAAACGCTCGCCCACCTGGCCCAACTGGCGCGCATGTGCCAACGAACAATGCTTGAGTATGCCTTCACGCGTCTCGAAGCACAGGTTCAGGCCGTTGAACGCGGCATAGCGTTCTTCCAGTTCGTCGACCACGCGCAGGCTTTGCAGGTTGTGCTCGAAGCCGCCCGCTCCCGGCGCGAGCTCGTGCATGCAGGCGTTCAGTTCGTCCTGGCCGGCGTGCCCGAAAGGCGTATGGCCCAGGTCATGCGCCAGTGAAATGGCTTCGGTCAGCTCTTCGTTGACGCGCAGGCTGCGCGCCAGCGTGCGCGCGATCTGCGCGACTTCAAGGCTGTGCGTCAGCCGGGTGCGGAAAAGATCGCCTTCGTGGTTGATGAAAACCTGCGTCTTGTATTCCAGCCGGCGGAACGCCGTGCAATGGATGATGCGATCGCGATCGCGCTGGAATTCCGTGCGGTTCTGCGGCGGCGGCTCGGCGTGCGCGCGGCCTTGGCTGCGCAAGGGATCAGCGGCATAGGAAGCCAAGGTGTCCGCGTGTGTGTTCATAATGGCAATGATCGTTGATTCCTGTTTGTCGGACCATCGCCGGCGGCGATCAGGCGACGGTGCGCGCCAGCACCCGCCGCACCGCGTCTTCCGGCGCGCCTCGCGTGATGGCCTGGCCGATACGTGGCGTCAGGACAAAGCGTATCTCGCCGCCTTCCGCCTTTTTGTCCACCCGCATCAACTCCATCCAGCGTTCGGCGCCCAGGTCGGGGGCCGTGGTCGGACAGCCGATGGCCTGAACCAGCTTCCTGACGCGCGCCACGTCCTCTTTGGGGAAGCCGGCGACCTCCGCCGAGAGTTCCGCCGCCTGCACCATGCCGCAGCCGACGGCCTCGCCATGCAGCCATACGCCATAGCCCAGCCCGGATTCGATCGCGTGGCCGAAGGTATGGCCCAGGTTGAGGATGGCGCGCAAACCGGACTCGCGCTCGTCCTTCGACACAACCTGCGCCTTCAGCTCGCACGACACCTGGATAGCCTGCCCCAGCACATCGCGGTCCAGCGCGCGCAGCCTCGCCGCGTGTTCCTCGCACCATGCCCAGAAATCCGCGTCCAGGATCATGCCGTACTTGATTACTTCGGCCAGTCCCGCGGACACTTCGCGCGCCGGCAAGGTCGACAGCACATCGGTATCGATTTCGACGCAGACCGGCTGGTGGAACGCCCCCACCATGTTCTTGCCCAGCGGATGATTGACGCCGGTCTTGCCGCCAACCGACGAATCCACCTGCGCCAGCAGCGTGGTGGGCACTTGCACGAAGCGGATACCGCGCATGTAGACGGCGGCCGCGAAGCCGGTCATATCGCCGATCACTCCGCCGCCCAGCGCCACCAGCACCGAGCGCCGGTCGAAGCCGTTGGACAGCAGCGCATCGAAAATCCGGTTCAGCGTTTGCCAGTCCTTGTGTTCCTCGCCATCGGGCAATTCGATACGCAACACCTTGCGCCCGGTTTTGGCCAACGCGCGCTCGGCGCGATCCGCATACAGGGCGGCGACAGTGGGATTGGTGATCAGTGCAATCGCCGTGGCGTCGGCCGGGATGGCCTCGTCCAAATGATCTAGTCTGCCCGGCGCGATGCGTATGGGATAGCGTGCGCCAGGAACGGCGACGTCGACAACATTCATGCTTGTTTCTCGTAGGCTTGCAACTTGGGCACCAGCTGCTTGACTAGCGTGCTGACGGGGACGCAGCCGGTTTCGATGGTCAGGTGCGAGACTTCCTGGTACAGCGGTTCGCGCCGCGTCAGCAGATCACGCAGCGTTCCTCGCGGATCGGCGGTTGCGAGCAGAGGGCGATTGCGGTCGCGGCAGGTGCGGCGATACAGCTCATCCACGCTGGCGCGCAGGTAGATGACGATGCCCCGTTCGCGCAGCACCGCGCGGTTTTCTTCGGCCAGTATGGCGCCGCCGCCGGTTGCCAGGACGATGCCGGATCGCGTGGCGCATTGAGCCAGCGCGGTGGCTTCGCGCTTGCGGAACCCGGCTTCGCCTTCAATTTCAAAAATGACCGGAACGCGCACGCCGCAGCGGGATTCCAGTTCATGGTCCAGATCGACAAACTCGCGGCCCAGCACACGCGCCAGCGAACGTCCGATCGTCGTCTTGCCCGCCCCCATCATGCCGACCAGAAAAATCGGCGTGTCATAAGGCAGGGCGACCCCTGGCGCGGCGCAGATGGCGGCGCAGGTCTCGGATTCGGATTCGACGGCCGGCGTGGCGGCCGAACAATCGGGTTGGGACGCGTTCATAAAGCGTATTATCCCATTGGGATCAGTTGCCCGCGCGCCACACTGAACCACGCTGTTACAGAAACCACGCGCGCGGTAGGGTTGGGGACACGGGTTCCCCGTAAAATCGCGGCGATGAGCAAGCCCCAGACACCTTCTTCCAAACAAGAAAAGCCCGACTCGAGCGGCTCCCCCTTTGTTCGTTTTTTCATCAAACTAGGCATCTTCTGCGCGGGAATCGCCGGCTGCGGATTGCTGTTGGGCGGCATGGCGCTTGCCCTGGCCTGGCCCAACCTGCCCGACCTGCACGCAATGACGGACTACCGTCCGCGCATTCCGCTGCGCGTCTTTACCGCCGACAAAGTGCTCATCGGCGAATTCGGCGAGGAACGGCGCAACGTTTTGCGTTTCAACGAAATCCCGGATGTGATGAAGTCGGCCGTGCTGGCCGCAGAGGACGACCGCTTCTACCAGCATGGCGGCATCGACTGGACCGGCGTGGTGCGTGCCGGCCTGACCAATCTGGTCAGCATGTCGAAGTCGCAGGGCGCCAGCACCATCACCATGCAGGTGGCGCGCAATTTCTATCTGTCGTCCGAAAAGACCTACACCCGCAAGTTCTACGAACTGCTGCTGACCTTCAAGATCGAGGCCAGCCTCAGCAAGGACCAGATCCTTGAGCTGTACATGAACCAGATCTATCTGGGTCATCGCGCCTACGGTTTCGCCGCGGCATCGCGTACTTATTTCGGCAAGCCCCTGTCGCAGATCTCGCCGGCCGAAGCCGCGATGCTCGCGGGCATTCCCAAGGCGCCATCGCGCTTCAATCCGATCTCCAATCTGCCGCGCGCGGAACTGCGCCAGCACTACGTGCTGGGCCGCATGCGCAGCCTGGGTTATCTGACCGACCCCGAATACCAGCAGGCGATGGCCCAGCCCATCGTCCTCAAATCGGCCGAGGGCACGCCGGCCGGAGGCTATTCCATCCACGGCGAGTATGTGGCGGAACTGGCGCGCCAGCTGCTGTTCGGCGTATACCAGGACAACGTGTATTCGCGCGGCATCAACATCTACACCACGGTGCAGTCCAAGGACCAGGAAGTAGCCTACCGCGCGGTGCGCGACGGAGTGATGGACTACACGCGCCGTTCGCCCTACCCCGGTCCGGAAGCGCAGCTGGATCTGGCGGCCGGTGTTGAAAAAGACCCGCAGGCCCTGGACGACGCGCTGGACGGTGTACTCGACAAATATTCCGACAGCGACGATATGCTGGTCGGGTTGGTGCTGGCCGCCAGCCCCACGGAAATCAAGGTGGCGCGCAGTTCACGCGAGATCATCACCATCAACGACAAAAAGGTGCTGTCAGTCGTCGCGCGCGCGCTGAATCCCAAGGCCAAGGACGACCAGCGCATACGCCGCGGCTCCGTGGTGTACATCCACAAGATCGGCCCGAACGATTGGGAAATCCTGAACATGCCGGCGGTGCAGGCGGCCTTCGTATCGCTGTCGCCGCAGGACGGCGGCATTCGCGCCCTGGTCGGCGGCTTCGACTTCTATCGCGGCAATTTCAACCGCGTAACGCAGGCGTGGCGCCAGCCGGGCTCGAACATCAAGCCCTTTATCTATTCCGCCGCGCTGGAACGCGGCCTGACGCCGGCCACGCAAATCTCCGACCAGCCATTCGCGCTGAGCGCCGCGCAAACCGGGTCCAAGGCCTGGGCGCCCAAGAACTACGGCAATGAGTACGAGCCCATGCTGACCATGCGCCAGGCCCTGTACAAGTCCAAGAACATGGTGTCGATCCGCATCCTGCAGGCCATCGGGCCGCAGTACGGGCAGGACTACCTGACGCGTTTCGGTTTCGACAAATCGCGCCAGCCCGCCGTGCTGCCGCTGGCCCTGGGCGCAGGTACGGTCACCCCCCTGCAATTGGCCGGGGCGTATTCGGTATTCGCCAACGGCGGCTATCGCATCACGCCCTACCTGATCGACCGCGTCACCGACAGCAGCGGCAAGGTCGTCATGCAGTCCAAGCCGCTGGTCGCGGGCGATTCGGCCGCACGGGCCATCGACCCGCGCACGGCCTTCGTCATGGACGACATGCTGCGCGGCGTTGCCACCTACGGCACCGCGGCGCGTGCCAGGGCGGTTCTTAAACGCAACGATATAGCGGGCAAGACCGGCACCACCAACGAATCCGTGGACGCCTGGTTCTCCGGCTATACGCCCAGCCTGGAAGCCACCGCGTGGCTGGGCTACGACCAGCCGAAGTCCCTGGGCTCGCGCGAAACCGGCGGCGGCGCGGCTCTGCCGATCTGGCTGAGTTATATGCAGGAAATGCTCAAGGGCGTCCCCGAGCAGAAACAGCGTCCCAAGCCCGACGGCCTGCTCGTGGAAAACGGCGAATACTACTTCTCGGAATTCCCGCCCGGCCAGGCCGTGGCGCGGCTGGGCCTGCCGGCACCGGGATCGGACAGCCTGGGCGATCTGCTGAATACGCTGCGCGCGGCCAACGCCGACAGCCGGCCGTCCGGCACCAGTTTCGGCGAAGGGTCGCTGCCCGGACAGCGGTAAGCGGGGCCGCGGCCGCGGCCTTGGTACTGAACAGGTCCGCCTGGGCGGGACACGCCGCGGCCCGCCGGCCCGCGCCTTCGGCGCGACGCCAGGGATCCGGGGCCATGCGCCTAACGCCAGACCCGGCGGACGCTAGATCTTGACCGTGATCGGCGCGCTGGCCGCTTCGGAACAGATCTGCGACAGGGCGTCGTGCAGAGGTGGGCCGCCGCGCGTATCCAGCCAGTGCTGGCCATCGTAGCGGTAGTGAAATCCGCCGCTGCGCGCCGCCACCCAGATTTCCTGCATGGCAGCCTGGCTGTTGACGACCACATGCGTGTCGTCCTCGAAGACCAGGGTCAGTACATTGCCGCTGCGGCTGGCTTCCACGTCCACATCCAGTGATCCGGCCCAGTCGTCGGCCTGGCTTTCGATGCGGTCGATCACCTGCTCCGCCAACGCAAGAAATTCGGTTTCGTTCATAATCCAGTCTGCAAGAATTACGGAGTTTCCAGTGTCCTACCCGGCATACAGCCGTACCGCT
>DATJHN010000404.1:0-5795 GCA_035493915.1 Bordetella sp. | reverse complement strand
TCCAGTCCAACCATGGCGCCCAGGCCGCGCGATCCGAGTCCTGCCGAGATCACGACGTTCGACGCCGTGTATCGATCGCTGCCCGTACGCACCGCGAAGCCGCCGCCGGCCAGGGGATCGATCGCTTCGACGGGGCGCCGGCTGAGCAGTACGCCGCCGCGCCGCAGGTAGGCGCTTTGCAGGGCGGCCAGCAGGCGTAGCGGATTGACGTGCGCGTCGTTGCCGCAGAAGCTGGCGCCAGACACCGCGCTGCCCAGCCGCAGGGTGGGGAAACGGCGCATCAGCGCGCCGGCGTCAAGCATTTCGACGCAATCCGGCAATTCGGGCGTGTTGGCGTCCCATTGCCGCATGCGCCGGGCGCGGTCCTCGAATTGTTCCGCGCCCAGGCAGAAGTGCAGTCCGCCGCGGTTTTCATATTGCAGCGGGATCCCGGTTTCGCGTTCGAGGTCGTGCGCGAAGTCCGGCCACAGGCGCGCGGCTTCATGGGACAAGCGCTGATAAGGGACATTGCCGTAGCCCTTGCCCTGCACCCAGACCAGGCCGAAGTTGGCTTTGGCGGCGCGATAGTCGGTGTCGGCGCCGTCCAGCATCAGGACCCGCTTGCCCAGGCCCGCCAGTCCCATGGCGATGGCCGAACCGACCATGCCGGCGCCCGCGATGATGAAATCGTAGTCCTGCTTCATGCGACGGCTCCCACGGCGACGCCGCTTCGGCTATAACCTTTAGCGTCCGTATGCCGGTTGAATTTCCACCGGGTTATGGGGCTACAGGAAGCCGGGCTACAGATAGTTATGGGGATACAGGAATGGCGCAAACGCTGAATCTGCGGCAGATCGAGGCATTCAAGGCCGTGATCGAGCACGGCACCGTCAGCCAGGCGGCCATGGTGCTGGGCGTTTCGCAGCCGGCGGTCAGCAAGCTGCTGGCGCACCTGGAAGCCGACACCGGCCTGAGACTGTTCGACCGAGTGCGCGGCAAGCTGGCGGCGACGCCGCACGGCATGCGGCTGTACGAAGAGATCGACCGTATCTTTACCGGGCTGCGGCAGGTGGAGCAGGCTGTGGATTCCATCCGCCGCGACGAGCAGCGCACGCTGTTCGTCGGCGTGCTGCCCGCGCTGTCGGGGTCTTTCATCCGGCGCGTGACGATGAACTTCCTGCGGCATCATCCCGACGTGCGGGTCAATATCCAGACCCGTGGCTCGCAATTCCTGGCGGACTGGCTGGCAACCCGGCAGATCGACGTGGCGCTGGTGGGCAGCCGCGTGGACAACCCCTACATCGATCGCGAGCCGATGTTCCAGCATCCGCTGGTATGCGCCTTGCCCGTCAATCACGAGCTGACGCGCAAGCGCGTAATCCGGCCGCGCGACCTGTCGGGCCTGCCTTTCATCGCGTTCGGCGCCGACACCCAGACATCCCAGCTGGCGCAGGCCGCTTTCGCGCAGGCCAATGCCAGGCTGAACATCGTGCTGGATACCAATACGGCGCCGTCCGTCTGCGAGTTCGTGGCGGCGGGCCTGGGCGTGTCCTTGATTCATCCGCTGTTTGCCGATGGTTTTCAAAATCGTCTGGTATTGCGGCGCTTCGAACCGGAAATGCAATTCCACTTTCAGCTGTGCCGCATGCATGCGTCGCGCAATGCCGGCCTGGTAGAGGCTTTCGTCGAGGAAGCCCGCATCCTGGCGGCGCAGGTTCCCCGCGAGTCGCGCAAAACCTAGTTCAGCGCTTGACCGTGGTGGCCTCCGTGACAGGTGGCTGCAGGTTCAGCGCGCCCTTAAGCGTGTAGCCGTAGTCCACGCCGTTACCGTGCGCCCAGACCTGCTTCAAGCCAAACAGGGGAATGGCGCAGACGTCGTCGTGGATCTTGACCTGCGCGTCCTTCCATAGCGCCAGCTGCTTGTTGGCATCCGGTTCCCTGCGCGCCGCGCGGATATCGTCGTCCGCCACCGAGCAGTGGGAAAAATTCGACTGCGCGGCGGGCGCGCCGATGGCGGCGGCCGAGTCGTAGAACTCGCTCAGGTAGGCATCCGCATTGGGAAACCGTGCCGCGCCGTAGAACACCAAAGCGCTCTGGTCCTGGCGGCTCTTGGCCTGGTAGGTGGCGTGGTCGACCACTTCCATGTCCAGTTTGATGCCGGCCTTGGCCAGCTGCGCCTGGACGATTTCCATGATGGGCTGCTGCGCCGAGATATTCGACACCACGGATTTGATTTCGATGCCGTTGGGGAAGCCGGCTTCGGCCAGCAGTTTCTTGGCCTTGGCTACGTCGTAGGCATAGGCGCCGGCGCTGCAGTCCTCGCCCAGATAGCCGTTGGGCACCACCGAACAGCCCTTGTCCGCCACGTCCTTGCCCGCATAGCGCACGATCTCGTCGACATTGACGGCGGCGGCGATGGCCTGGCGCACCTTCAAGTTATCCAGCGGCTTGATGGTGCGGTTGATGTGCAGCGTGCGGAATTCGGCGGGATCGAAAATATCGACCTTCATGCCGCGTTTCGTGGAGCGTTCCACCCAGCGCTGTTCGCGCTTGCCCTGCATGATGTCGATTTCGCCGGACGTGAACGCCAGTTCGCGCGCGCTGTCAGAGGGAATCATGCGATAGACGATGGCGCCGACCTTGGGCTTGCCGCGGAAATAGGCGTCGTTGGCCACCAGCTTGACGTACTGCTGGGTGACGTGTTCCGCGAAGGCGTAGGGGCCGGTGCCGATGGGCGCGGCGCCGAACTTGTCGCCCAGTTTTTCCGCGGCCTTCTTGCTGACGATGTTGCCGCCGTGATAGTTGGACACGCGGCCCAGGAAGGCGGCGTCCGGGTACTTGAGCGTGATGCGCACGGTGTAGTCGTCCACCGCTTCCACCTTGTCCAGCAGGTCGAAGGTCGACGCGAAACTGGATCGCTTGGGATCGGCGGCGCGCTGCAGCGAATAGACCACGTCCTCGGCCTTCAACTCGCCGTAGCCGCCATGGAATTGCACGCCCTTGCGCAAGTGAAACGTCCAGGTCTTGCTGTCCGGCGATGCTTCCCAACTGGTGGCCAGGTCCGGTTCCAGCGCCTTCGGGTCGGCGCTGCCGGGCGGGAATTGCACCAGGGCATCGAACATCTCCGACGCCACGCCCTTGTCAACGGTGGAGGTGGCGCGGTGCGGATCCAGCGTGGCGTTATCGGCGGCGCCGGAGCTGATGCGCACCTCCGGCCTATCGTCGGCGCGCGCCGGCGCATTCATGGTGGCGCCCAGGGCGAGCAGGGCGATGGCCAGGACAGACAGTGCAGGACGTTTCATATATCCCCTCGGAGGTCGCTTGCGATGTCGAGACGTCGCAAGGTAGACCTGCACGGGTCATAGCGTCAAAGTCGCTCCGAAACTAAGGCTATTCCTGGGGGTTATAGGGTAGATTGCGATAGGGAGCCTTCCCGGGCGGGTGGCCATTTGCTGCGGCGCGGTTAATGGTTAGTACGGACGCGTGGCGGTTACAAAATAGGCCGCGAAAACGGCGGCGGCCGCCGCCGGATGGCAAAACCTAGACGGCGAAGCGCGCCACCGCCGACGGGTCGAAGGAATACCCCCAGCCCGGTGCCGTCGGGACCCCGACGTTGCCGTCGGCGTCCAGTTCAATCGGCGCGCCGTACAGCGGGGCGAACCACGGCATGTGCTCGACGATCAGTGCATTGGGCAGCGTGGCGGCCAGCGACAGGCTCATTTCCGTGAACAGGTGCGGGGAAATCGGCGTGTTAAAGACTTCCGCCACATGCGCGACTTTCAGGAACTCGGTCGGGCCGCCCATGCGCTGCAGATCCGGCATCAGGATGTCGGCGGATTTGCGTTGCAGCATTTCCATCATGCCGAAGCGCGCGTATTCGCTTTCGCCGCTGGCTATCGGTGTATCGAGCGCGGCCGCGACGACCGCTTCGCCCTCGTGGTCGTGATAGGGAACGGGCTCTTCTATCCAGCCCAGTTCGAATTCCTCCAAGCGACGTCCCAGTTGTATCGCCCGGCCGGGCGTGAACTGCTGGTTGCAATCCGCCATCAGCCGCACGCTGGGGCCGATCGCCTGGCGCACGGCTCTTACGCGGTCCACGTCCTCCTGGATGCTGGGCTTGCCCAGCGACATCTTCATGGCGCGATAGCCATCCTTCAAAAAGCCCGCCGCTTCCGCCTGCAGCTGGTCTATGGAGGACGACAGCCGCAGGCTGCCGCTGCGGTAGATGGGCAGTGTGTCGCGGCATGCACCTATCAAGTGGCTGACGTTCAGCCCTGCCTGTTTGCCGCGCAGGTCCCATAGCGCCATGTCGATGCCCGACATGCCCACCACGGTGGCGCCGCGATGGCCCAGGAAGGCAATGTCCGACCAGGCGCGCGACCAGAACGCGCCGCTCATGCCGGGATCCAGTCCAAGCACCAGCGGCTCCAGGCTGCGCAGGGTTTCGTGCAATACGGGCAGCCGGTGCCCGTTGAGCGTGAATACCAGGCCTTCGCCGGACACGCCTTCGTCGGTTTCCAGCGTGACCAGCACGCAGTCAGCGGTCTTGATGACGATGCGTGCGCTGGGGATAGGAGTCGGCAGCGGAATGCTGACCACTTTCAGGTTCAGTTTGGTGATCTTCATAAAAGCGACTTCGCTGGTGACCGGTTATTCGGGTACGACGCCGGCGTCGTGCAGGATGGGCCCCCAATAGGCGATATCCGATTGCACGACCTTGCCGAATTCCTCGTTGGGGCGGCCGTCCGCTATCACGCCCAGGGCTTCCAGGCGCTTCTGTACGTCGGGCAGGCGCACGATCGCCGACAGTTCGCGGCCCAGGCGTTCGGCGATGGGGGCCGGGGTGCCTGCCGGCGCGAAAATGCCTTTCCAGGCGACCATCTCAAACCCGGGCAGGCCCAGGTCCGCGACCGGACGCACGCCGGGCAGGGCGGCCATTTCGGTTTTGCTGGTCACCGCCAGCGCCTTCAGGCGACCGGCCTTGATCAGCGGCTCGGCGACCGGAATCACTTCGAAAGCCATATCCAACCGCTTGCCCATCAGGTCCGTCATCACGTTCGGACTGCCTTTGTAGGCGATCTGCCGCATTTGCGTGTGCGTCATGCTCATGAACAGCGCGGCCGACATGTGGTGGAAGCTGCCGTTGCCGCTGGTACCGTAGTTCAGCGTGTCGGGCGGCTGCGATTTCAGTTCCTTGATGATGTCCTGCACCGAATTGAATTTGCTGTCCGGCGGCACCACCAGCACGCAAGGACCGCGGTCCACCATGACGATGGGCGTGAAGTCCTTGCGCGGGTCGTAGGGCAACTGCTTGTACACGAACAGGTTCGAGACGTTGGTGGTCGTATTGCCGGCCAGCAGCGTATAGCCGTCGGGCTTGGCGCGCGCGACCATCTGCGAACCGACCATGCCGGACACGCCGGCACGGTTTTCGATCAGCACGGGTTGGCCCAGGCGCTGGGACAGCAGTGGTGCGAGTATCCGCGTCACCGTGTCCACACCACCGCCCGCGGTATAGGGCACGACTATGGTCACGGGACGATTGGGGTAGTTATCGGCGTCGGCGGCGACGGCGGAAGCCGCGCATAGCATCGCCAGTATGGCCAGTAGAAAGCGCATGAGTGCTCCTCTCGAGTTGCCCGGGCTGCGGCCAGGCTCTTGTTTCATCTGTTTGTTGCCCGGGCACGCCCGGGGCGGAAGAATTATGTCGTCATCGTCCGGGGGGCGGGCGGGGCCATTATCGATATCAGCTATGCTTGATTTCGATGGGTGCGGCGCCATGTCCGGCTGCCGCCGTCGCCGGGGCGTGACGCAAT
>DATJHN010000403.1:0-11056 GCA_035493915.1 Bordetella sp. | reverse complement strand
GGCTATGCGGGCGTCGGGCATATCCCAGCCCTGATTCGCATCCACCATCAAACGCTCGCCGGGTTGCAGGTCTTTATTGATACTGTCCAGCACGGCCAGGTCCTGCTCAAGTCCGAAGGCCACCTTCACTTTGAATGCCTTGAATCCCGCCGCGCGCGCGCGGCGCACTGTTTCGAGCGCTGTATCCGGATTCAGGCCGCTGGCATATGCCGGCACGGTTCGCTTTTCGGGAGGCGCGCCAAGAAGCGCGCTCAGCGAAACCCCTTTGCGGCGCGCTGTCAGGTCCCACAAGGCAAGATCGAGCCCCGCCAGGCAAGCGGCGATGGGGCCATGTTCACCGCTCTGGATAGCCCATCGGCGTGTTTTCGCGGTCAATGTGTGCCAGACGTCGCGAGGGTCATCGATAGGCATGCCCAGCGCCGCCGGCGCCACTACGGTTTCCACCAGGTAGACCTTATTGTTGGACGAATACGCGGGGAAGTTGCACCAGATTTCGCCCCAACCCGAGGCGCCGTCGCTGTCTTCAACTCGCAAGAGAAGCACTGAGCGCCGCGGGATGGATCCGAATGAGGTTTTCACTGGCTCGGACACCTCGGCCCGATAAAGATAGGTTTCGATGCGGGCGATATGCGTGGACATGGGCGTGACCTTGAAAAGCTGATTTTCGTTCCGAGGGGTGTATATCCTAAGGTACTTCGCCATCGTCGACCGCTGAATAATTAAGATGGCTGCTATCTGAAACGGAGATACAGGCGATGCGTGCAGGCGCATCTGCAAACGAGATATCTTTCATCTCGAATATTCGCTATCGCGAATCGCGAGCGCTCTCGTAGGATAAAAAAACACGGTGGGGATGTAGAGGCCGTGCCCTGGATATGGAGCGATGGTGAAGACTCTTGCGATACGACTTTTATTTTCAAGCCGGGCGATGGCGCGAATGTTGTTCAGCTTTCTCGCCCTGGGCGGTGCCGCGGCTCATGCCGCCGATTTTCCGTCCAAGCCCATCACGATCGTTGTTCCCTATACCGCTGGAGGGCCGCCCGACGTGTTCGCGCGGGTACTAGCCGAAGCTGTGACGAAATCCCTGGGGCAGCCGGTCATCGTGGAGAACAAGACCGGCGCGGGCGGTAATATCGCCGCGCAGTACGTTGCACGCGCGAAGGCGGATGGCTATACGTTGCTGATGTGCGCATTCTCGTGCGCTGTGTCGCCATCGCTGTATCAACCCAAGCCTTACGATATCGTCAAGGACTTCGCCCCGGTGGGCATGCTGGGCAGCGTGGCGAGTGTGCTGGTTGTCAATCCCGCCGTTCCGGTGAAATCGCTGAGTGAACTCATAGCGTATGCCAAGGCCCATCCTGGCAAACTCAACGCGGGATCGGCGGGCGTTGGATCATCTCCGCATTTGGCCATCGAATTGCTGAAGGCTCGGACGGGTGCCGGTGTGACGCATATCCCGTACAAAGGCGTCGCCTCGGTGACGACAGATCTACTGGGAGGCCAGGTCGATATGCTGTTCGACAATCTGCCCAATTCCCTGGCGAACATTCGCGCCGGCAAGGTTCGGGCACTGGCAGTGGCCGGCGACAAGCGATCGTCAGCGATACCCGATGTTCCAACGTTCGCGGAGGCTGGGGTACCGAATTTCACCGTCATTCCGTGGTTCGGCCTTATGGCGCCCGCGGGAACGCCCGCGCTGATACTTGATCGCCTGAATGACGCCTTTACCGGCGCTATTTCATCCGAAGCAGTCAAATCGAAAACGGCACAGCTGGGAATCGATCTGGCGCCCAGCTCGCGGTCCGATATGGAGAAGTTTGTGGCTGCCGAGCAGGATAAATGGCGCCAGGTGATACAGGATAACCATATAACGATGGAGTAATCAGCCAGGTTTCCCGAAACCTCCGGCGGCCCACTCGGATGCGCGTTGGACGTTCAGCTTGTACGTCGGTGCCACGTTGACCTGGGCCAGTTGTTCGCCGGATTCGTCGTAGGCGCTCAGTACGGCATACGGCTCGTCTTCGTCGGGAACGATATCCAGCTTGACGGTCAGGCGGCCGGCGGCGGCATCGATCTTTACGCTCTTGTGGAGCGTTGCATGCAATTGCTGTTCGTGCCGGCGCAGGACTTCGTTGGCGGTTTTGACCAGCGTGAAGAAGGCGGGGGAATCGAGCGGCTTGGGGTTCTTCTTGTCGCGTCCCATGGTCCAGGGGCCGACCAGGGCCGGTTCGGCTTCACCGTCCTTGGTCATCTCGACGGCCCAGCCGTCGTCGTCCTCGTTCTTGATGATGCGGGCGGTCCAGCCGTCATCACACCAAAGCCGGGGCTCTTGCGTCTTGCGGTCTCCGGGCACATCGGTATCCGGCATTTCGGTGTCATTCACTGCTGTATTCCTTTTGGATTCGTTTGTCCGCGGACCGTCCCGCATCATACGGAAGGTGGCGCCTGGCGTTCGTTCAAAAGCCGAATTTGCGCGCGGCATCCAGCGCCAGTCCGGCCCCGATGCTACCGAACAGGTCGCCTTCCACGCTGCGGGCACCAGGGAGCAAGGCACTGATGCGCTCGCGCAGGCAAGAGACCCGGCTCGAACCGCCGGTGAAGAATACCGTGTCGACCGCCGCGCCGCCGACGGCGGCATCACGCAGTAGCGCGGCGACGGTGCTTTCGATGCGGTCGATCAGCGGCGACGTGGCCTGGTCCAGATCCTGCCGCGTGATGGAGAGTGCGCGGTCAGGCGCGATGCGGTCCAGGCTTGCTTCCGTACTCGGCGCATCGGACAGGTCGATCTTGGCCTTTTCCACCTGCAGCGACAGCCAATGTCCCGCGCGCTCTTTTACCAGTTTGAGCAGCAGTTCGATCTTGTCACGCTCCGCCGCGTTGGCGCGGATGTACGACAGCGTTTCCTGGGCCTTGTTGGTGTAGGCGAAGTTGATGGTGTGCCAGGACGCAAGGTTGGAGTACTGGGTGGAAGGCACGTCCTTGCCGCTGCGCAGCTTGCTACCCAGGCCGAGCAGCGGCATGAAGGCGGCCAGGTTCAAGTGCCGGTCGAAGTCGCCGCCACCGATGTGCACGCCACCGTGGGCCAGGATGTCCTGCCGCCGGTCGGGCTTGCCGGCGCGTTCCGGCCCCAGGCGGATCAGGGAGAAGTCGGAGGTGCCCCCACCGATGTCGACGACCAGCACCAGTTCCTCGCGGCTGATCTGCGACTCATAGTCGAACGCGGCTGCAAGCGGCTCGTACTGGAAGGTGACATGCTCGAAACCGACCGCGGCGGCGATCTCGCCCAGGGTGTTCTCGGCCATGCGATCGGCCGCTTCGTCGCCATCGACGAAAAACGCCGGTCGGCCCATGACGACGGAAGTGAACGTACGCCCCGCGGCCTGCTCCGCGCGCGTTTTCAACTGGGCGATGAAATGGGTAAGCAGGACCCGGAATGGTACGCCGCGCCCGCGGATCTCCGTGTGGCCGTCGATCAGCGAGCTGCCCAGCAGGTTCTTCATGGCGCGCATCAGGCGCCCGTCGTAGCCCGCCAGGTAATCCGCCAGGGCGGCGCGGCCGTAACTGACGGTGGTGTCTTCGTCGTGGAAGAAAATGGCCGACGGCATCGTCGGCTGGCCATCTTCGAGCGGCAGCAGGGAGGATGTACCGGGGCGTAACCAGCCAACAGCGGAATTGGACGTGCCGAAGTCGATGCCGCAGGCCAGGGCAGGGGAGGGAGAATTCATGAAATGCGCGCGCCCCGCGGCGAACCGGCGCGGGGCGCGATGGTGGTGTCAAAGACGCATTGTACGGCTACGGCCGCGCTAGTTATCGCCCTGCGGCTTCTTGACCTTGAGCTTGCTCAGCACTTCCTGGACGCTTTGCGTTTCCGCGGCCAGCATGTCGGAGGTTTCCCGGGCGTTCAGGAAATGGGGCGCCCATTGGTTTCGTGCCAGGAACTCCTGCCAATCCTTGGTTTCCGATACCTGCTTCAGGGCCGACTCCCAGAATTTGATCTGGGTGGCAGAAAGCCCCCTGGGCGCCAACACTCCCTGGGGCGACGACGTCACCACATCGATGCCCAGCTCTTTCCAGGTTGGCGTATCGTGCAGCACGCCTTGCAGGCGCTGGGGCGAGCCAATGACCAACAGGCGCACTTTGCCGGTTTGCAGGGCCGGGATGATGGTGGGCGTGGTCGCGCCCACGACGTCGACATTGCCGCCGATCAGATTGGTGATGGACTCGCCGGAGGACTTGAATGGCACGAAGGTCAAGCGCGAGATATCGACGCCGGCGCGCATCAAGGGCTTGGCCACGCCGACGTGCACGTCATTGCCCAGGGTCGCGGCAATGGCGATGTTCAGGTCGCCGGGGTTTTTCTTCAGGTGGGACACCAGGTCCATCGCCGTCTTGAAAGGTGAGTCGGCGCGCACCAGGACGCCCACATAGCCGTCCAGCAGCATCGCGACGGGCGTGTAGTCCTTGTAAGAGGCCTTTATGCTGCCCAGGTAGTTGTTGTTGACGATCGATGTGGCAAGAGTCATCAGGTAGTGCGGATCGCCGGGATGCTGGTCGAGCACATTCATTGCCACCTGGCTCGATGCGCCGGGCCTGTTCAACACGATCATGTCGCTGACCAATTTCTTGGCAAGCAGCATCTCCTGCAATTTCCGCGCAACGGAATCCAATGCCGCACCGGCGCTGGCCGGCACGATGAACTGCACTTCTTTGTTGATTACCGCCGGCGCCGCGGACCCCTGCAAGGGGAACAATGCGAGGCAGGCCAGTAATCCAAGAATGTGTTTTTTCATTTTTGTCTCCTCACCCTGAATGTCCCGTACCGCGGGGCTTATCGCCGGGCGGCCAGGCGTGATTCGCGAAAGCGGCAATATTTGCGCAAGGCGGCCAATGCCTGCGCCACCGCCGGCAAACTTAGAAATACAGGCATGCCCGACCGCATGGCCAGGTGGGCATAGGCCTGGCGCTGCTCCTCCAGATCGGGCTGGCCGGGCGAACGCAGCACCAGGAACAGCCTGGCACCCCGGGGCAACGCGGTCTTCAGATCTATTACTCCGCGCACCAGCTCGTTCATCAATTCGCCTTGGCGATATCCCAGGATGACGGGCAGGTTCAGATGCACGACCACCGCGCCCGGCCGCTCTGCCTGGACCACCGTATCCAGGATGCCGCGCGCCAGCGCTCCATGGTCGCGATCGAGAATATTCGCGGGAACATCGAGCGGATTCTCCAGGCCCGCGCCCGGCGGGATCCCGAGTTGCCGCAACGCGGCGATCGTGCCGGCTTCGAGTTGCGGAACATCCACGCCCAATCGCCCCAGCGCATCCGCGGCCAGCACACTGGCGCCGCCGCCATTACCGAATATCAGCACGCGCCCGTCGAAAGTCGAGGGGTGTTCGCTCTCGTGTTCCAGGGCGACCAGCGCATCGATGAAGTCTTCCAGCGTGTCGGCCAGGATAGAGCCCGTCTGTGCCGCCAATGCGCGCCACACATGGTCATTGCTGGCGAGCGACCCCGTGTGCGAGGCGGCTGCCCGCTGTCCTTGCCCCGTGCGCCCTCCCTTGAGCAGCACGACAGGCTTGCGCGCCTGGGCACGCCGCAGCAGGTCGAAGAACCGGCGCCCATCGCGGATGTCCTCGATATAGGCGCCGATCACGCGCGTGCCGGGATCTTCCAGGTAATGCTGGAGCAGATCGCAGGGGTCTACATCGAGACAATTGCCCAGCGATACCACGCCGCTGAAGCGCAGGCCACGGTATTCGCCGGTACGTACGATGTCGATCGACAGGCCGCCGCTCTGCGACAGGACTCCCACGGTACCGGCTTCTCCCATCTGGCCATCCGTGAAGGTGACCCGGCCCGCCGGCGAATAGATACCCATGCAATTGGGACCCAGCAAGCGCATGCCGCCCTGGCGTACTGCCCGCAACAATGCCTGGCGCAAGCTGTCGCCGCGGCCGCCTTCACCAAAGCCGCTGGACATGACCTGGGCGTAGCGGACACGATGGCGGGCGGATGCCAGCAAAGGCGGCACGGCTTCAGCCGGAATGGCGATGAAGGCGTAGTCGATCGGTTCCGGCGTGTCCGCCAAGGATGGATAGGCGGGCAGGCCCTCCAGCTGGGTTTCCGTGGGATGAATGGGATAAATCTTTCCCGCGTATCCGGCCGCGCGCAGCCGCTGAATGAACTTGTTGCCCTGTCCGGCATTTTTGGCCGACACGCCGGCCACGGCGATCGTGGCGGGGCGAAACAGCGCGGTGAAGCCATCGGGCGCGATATGCGCCGGGGCTTGATACGAATCGGACTTCACGATGGCTCCCCCCGCGGGCAGAGAATCAGGCGCGCATCGACCGCGACGGCGCCATGCGCCGATACGATCAGGGGATTGATGTCGAGTTCGGCGATGCTGTCGGCAGATTGAGTCAGCAGGCCGCTTTCACCGCCTATGGCGAGCAGCACATCGGTAATGACGGCATCCGGTATGCGGGCGCCCCCGCGAGCCCCGCGCAAGAGCGCGGCGCCTTGCAGTTCATCGAGCATTTCCTGGGCATCCAACGGGGTGATGGGACAGATGCGGAATGCGATGTCGCGCAGGATTTCCACGAACACACCGCCCAGGCCCAGCATGATTACCTGTCCGAACGAAGGATCGCGAAATCCGCCTATCACTATTTCATGTCCGGGCGGCGCCATCTCCTCCAGCAGAAAGCCATCCAGTCGATATCCAGCATTCGCGCAGCGCATCGCGATGTCGTCGATGCCGGCCAGGATGTCGTCGGTTTGCCGCAGGCCGAGCTTGACGCCGCCAAAGTCGGATTTGTGCAGCACGTCGGGCGATACCAGCTTAAGCGCCAAAGACCCCTGAAGGCGTTGGAGCGCGGGCCCGGCTTCATCGCGGTTCTTCACGAACACCGATCCAGGTACACGGAGCCCGTACGCGGACAGGACGCGTTTGGCCAGAGGTTCATCCAGGGACTGCCTGCCGTCACGGCGGGCCTGTTCGATGATGGTCATGGCCTCTGATGGCGATGACATGGCATGGCTCCTGTTGAATGTAGACCGTCCTTCTCCGAGCTGGCTGGAAGTTCAATAACTGGTCGGCCAGGTGGACAAGCGATGCGCACCCACGCCTTTCGACGGCCTGCGTGCATAGATACCCAGCAACCGTGCCAGATAAGTACGCGTGTCGCGCGGATCGATAATGTCCTTGGCTTCGTACAGACCCGCGAGTGCCCAGGGTGCGTTGTCCTGATTGACCTGGTCGACCCGCCGCTTGAATTCCTCGGGGGATTCCTCCTGGCGCAGGCCGTATAGGACATTGACCGCCGTGCCCGGGTCCATGAAACCGAAATCGGCGCAGGGCCATGCCGCCGCCTCGTCGCTGTTGCGGCCACCGCCCATGTTCAGGTAGGCCTGGCCATAGTTCTTGCGCATGGTCACGACAAAGCGGGGGACCGTAACCAGGGAGAGCGCATTCATCCAGTTCATGATGCGCCCGGGCGCGCCGCGCCTCTCGCCGTCGAGGCCGATCAGGAAACCCGGCTGGTCCACCATGAAAATGATCGGAATGTTGAACGAATCGCACAACACCAGGAAACTGCTCGCCTTGGCGCATGCGTCGACGTCTATGGCGCCGCCCTTGAACTTGGGATTGTTGGCCAGCACGCCCACGGTCTGGCCGGCGACGCGGCCCAGGCCTGTCACCATGGACTTGCCGAAGCGCGGCTTGAGCTCGAACAGGCTGTCGCGGTCGAGCAGGCGGCGGATGACGTCGCGGCTGTCATAGGTTTTCGTGCGGGAGTGCGGCACGATATCCAGGATATCGGCCATGGCGTCGTCCGAGCCCGCGGGTACCGCGGCTACGGGCGGAGCCTCGCCGTTATGGCTGGGCATATAGCTAAGGAAACGCTTGACGACGTCCAGGGCTTCTTCGTCGCTGTCCACCGCGACGTCTACGATTCCAGTCGTAGCGGTGTGCAGCTTCCAGCCGCCCAGTTCTTCCGCGTCCACCGTTTGCTTGATGGCCAGTTCGGTGACGCGGCTGCTCGCGACCGCCATCGTTGCGCCCTTGCGCATTACGACGAAGTCGGACAGGCATGCATACCAGGTCGACGAGCCATAGCAGCTGCCCAGCAACGCCGAAACCCAGGGCGTGCGGCGGTCGCGGAGGTATTCGGTGGGATCCTGGCCCAGGATGGCGCGGCCGGCCGCGCCCATACGGTCGGGCATGCGCGCGCCGGCCGATTCACCCAGCATGACCAGCGGCATGCCGGAATCGGAAGCCACCTGCCGCACGTGTTTGATTTTCTTGCCGTTGACGACGCTGCTCGATGCGCCCATGACGGTGAAGTCATTCGACACCACGGCCACAGGCCGGCCCGCTATGGTGCCGAAACCGGCGATCTTGCCATCGGCCGGCGTCTTGTCGCGCGCTTCGGGACGAAACGAGGTGGCCAGCAGGCCTGATTCGAAGAAGCTATCGGCATCGAGCAAGACGTCCAGGCGTTCCCGGGCGTTGAGGACGCCCTGCGCCCGGCGTTTGGCAAGGCGGTCTTCCCCGCCCATGGCGTAGGCCTTGTCGCGCCTTTGACGCAGTTCCTGGATGTCGTTTTCGTGGCTCATGATGGTACGTTGTCTCCGGCCGTTTTTATGATAGTAGTGACCACTACTACTAAGAGTCAAGCGAGTCACGGCGGCCACCGGGCAATGGGACAATGCCGGCAGCGCTAGTGCCGCGCAGCCAAGCGTGGCTTCGGCATTACACTTTGCGGTCAGGGTTCTCCCTGGGGCAGCAACGAAAAAAGGGCTCGTCAAATGTCAAAGCGCGTAGCGGCAAAGTCCGTCGCAAAAAGCAGGAATGCTGCTGGTCCGGTCCATGATTTACAGCGCCTGGGATTTACCGAATACGAAGCCAGCGCGTACATAAGCCTGCTGCAAGCCAGCCCGGCCACCGCTTATGAAATCAGCAAGCGTTGCGGTTTGCCGCGGGCCAATACATACGGCGCGCTGGAGGGTTTGACCAAGAAGCGCGCCGTGCAGCCCGTCAGCGAGAATCCCGCCCGCTATGTGCCGGTGGATCCTGGCGTCCTGCTGGGAGTGATTACGGGCGACATCAATGACACCTGTGGCCGCCTGAAGCAAAGCCTGGATAACCTGGTTTCGGAAGAAGATCCGAATGTGGTCTGGAGCATCGAGGGCCAGGAACGCATTCAGGAAAAAATCCATGAACTGATCGATGGCGCCTCGGAGCAGATCTGGATCAAGGCCTCGACGGACATCTTGCGGCAATATGCCGCCAGGATGAAGAAGGCGGCCAGGCGCGGAGTCAAATTGATATTCGTGGTGTTCGGTGACGACGTCGACTTTCTTCGCTTCGGCCCCAACACACAGATCTACCTGCACGAAGGCAACGGCTTCCGGGTGGGCGGCTCCGACAATTTGTTCACCCTGGCCATCGATTACCGTATCGCGCTGACGGCAAACCTGGGCGATACCCTGACGGGTGCCTACACCACCAATTCGGCTGTCGTGCGCATGGCTGAAACGCTGATCCGGCACGACATCTATATGGCCGAAATGATGTCCGCGTTCGGCACGCAGATCGAAAGGAAATTCGGCAAGGCCTTGATCAATCTGCGCAGAGAGTTGTTTTCACCGCAGCAGATGGCGCTGCTGAACGCCAATATGCCAGAGGCGAAAATCAGGCGGGCCGCGATAAAGCCGGCCAAATAGCAGCTTTCCACCAGGCTGACGGCAGGCCCGCGGCAATCGGTGCGGCCGAAGCTAGCGGACCGCGGCTTCCGCCCACTCCACATTACAAGCAGCCAGCACGATTTCCGCGGTCCGCTTCAAGTGTTCCGTCATCCGCTGAGCCGCCAGATCCGCATCCCGCCCCAGCACCGCGTCCATCAGCGCCGCATGCTCGCTCTGCGCGTCGCGCAGCGGAGTAGTCATCGACAGTGACAAGCGCTGATACCGATGGCTCTGCGCATACAACTGTTCGCGCAACCTTAGCAGCCACGGGCTATCGCACCCCGCGACCAGGGCCTCATGAAAGCTCGCGTGCCCCTGATCCCAGCCATCGACAGCCGGCGGCGTCAACCCATCGACGCCGGGCGTGGTTTCACCATCCACCGCGCCACGTCGCGGCGGCGTCTTGGACAGCCGATGGAACGCGGCGACGATTCCGGCTTCCCAGGCCAGGTCGCCCAGTTCGATGGCGCGGCGCAGGCACATTTCCTCGATGCGGCACCGAACCATCGTCAGATCCTGCAACTCGGCGCGCGAGATAGGCGCGACCCGAAAGCCGCGCTGCGGCTCCGCGATGACCAGTCCTTCCGCGCTGAGTCGCGCGAGTGCTTCCCGCACCGCCCCGAGGCTGACCTCGTAGCGCAGGCTTAGCTCATTGACTTTCAGGCGGTCGCCGGGCCGCAGGACGCAGGCCAGCAGATCCTGGCGCAGGCGAAGGTAAGTGGCTTGGGTAAGGCTGCCGATTTTGGGGGTGTTGGTTGGCATGGCGGGAGTGTAAGCCGAGCCGCCGAGATTTCGTAAAAAATATATTTTTCGTTGACAAATAAATTATCAAACCTATCATGGCGGCTTGGCCTGCCTTGTCTGCCGCCCTGGATTCGGCCAGTGCGCGGCTCTCCAGTGTGAACAGGCCCTAGAAGAAAACGATTATCAGAAAGGAGCAACTTCTATGAGTACCTCGCAATCGATCGGCCATATTTCCATCCCGGTCTGGAACATGCAGGACACACTGAATTTCTATGAGGGCATGCTGGGCTGTCCGCATGGGCGCCTGAGCGAGACCAAGGCTGATTTCAATTTTTTCGGCCAGCACCTGGTAGTGCATGTCGCGTCCGAGCGCATGAAGAAAGAGGCCGCGATCGATCAGCCTTTCAACGAGCGCCTGGCGCGCCATTTCGGCGTGATCGTCGGCATGGACGAATACAAGCGCATCGTCAAACTTCTGGAAGGCCACGACATCACCTACGTGATAGAGCCCAAGATCGAGAACGAAGGCACTGAAAAGGAAGAAGGCCTGGTCTTTTTCCTG
>DATJHN010000402.1:0-7358 GCA_035493915.1 Bordetella sp. | reverse complement strand
CGTGGCGAACGCCACCCGCCGCAGGTCCGGCATGCCGGGCGCGGCCAGGAACATGCCGATGACGGCGCAAAACACCGCGAGCTGTGTCACGCGGGGCTTGGTCAGCACCAGATACTGGCGCAACAATCCGGAATCCGAGGCGGCGAAACTAGTCATGATGCGAGCTATTTTAACCGGTTGAGATATCGGGGTCTTTTTGCCGCCGGGCCGCCCCAAGGCAAAAGGCGCCCCCCTTGGGGGCAGCAAGCCGAAGGCGCAGCGTGGGGGCTATTTTTGCCTTGCTAGGGCAAAAAAGGGGGCATGAACCTCACGCCAGGCTACCTTCGGGTTCGTGACTCGTCCCCAGGCTGCGCAGGGCCGGACGGCCGGCCGTGGCCAGGCGCACCCGCAGCGTGACCGCGGCCAGTACCAGCCCAGCCGCGCCACCGTTGTGCAAAACGGCGATCAGTAACGGCCATTCGAAGAAAATCGTCGTCAGCCCGGTCAGGAGCTGCGCCAGCAGCAAGCCCAGCATCAGGTTCGCCGGCCCCCGCAACCCCGGCTCCGTGCGCAGGCGGAATCCCAGCGTTCCCAGGTAGATGAACACCACGAAAGCGAAATTGCGGTGCACCCAGTGAATGGCGGTCAGGGCGTACTGGGAAATCATCTGACCCGACGGCAGTTCGCCCAGCGCGCGAATGATGGAATAGCCGCCCGCGAAATCCATGGGTGGCAGCCACTGTCCCTGGCAGGTTGGAAAATCCATGCAGGCCAGCGCGGCGTAGTTGGTGCTTACCCAGCCGCCCAGCGCGATCTGCAGGGTCAGCAAGGCCACGCCCCCTGTCATCCAGCCGCGCCAGCGCAGCGCGCCGGTACCCAGCGCCTGGTAAGGCCTTTCGCGCGCCGCCAGCCACGTCATGACCGCCAGCGTCAACATGCCGAACAGCAGGTGGGACGTGACCACGACGGGCATCAGCTGATGGGTGACCGTCCAGGCGCCGAACGCGCCCTGTACGCACACGATGGCCAGCGCCGCCGTCGCCAGCACCGGCGAACGGCCCAGGCGGGCACGATAGCGCCACGCCATGAAGACAATCGCGATGATCAGCATGCCCAGGATCGAACCCGCGTAACGATGGACCATCTCGATCCACGCCTTGGACAGGGACACCGCGCCAAAGGGCATGGCCTGGTTGGCGGCATGGATGTCGTGCAAGGAGCCCAGCGGCGTCACGCTGCCGTAGCAGCCCGGCCAATCGGGACAGCCGAGCCCGGAATCGGTCAGGCGCACGAAGGCGCCGAACATGATCAGGTCCAGCGTCAGGAACCAGGTAAAGAAAACCAGTTTGCGATAGCGGCGGATAACGGGGTCCATGGACTCAGCCAATACGCGAGTTGTAGATAAGCTTGCTGACGTCCTTGCGCACCTTCACCGGATCAGCGTCGGCGGGGAACTGCAGCATCAGATGGCCCAGCGGATCCACCATCCAGATCGGGCCCGCCAGCGCGCCGGCGTCATTCTCCCCGGCCGGCGCGCCCAGCAGGAACGGCGCCAGCTGTTCCGGCCGCGCCCGCACCATTACCGTACCCCGATAGGCGTCAAGCACCTTCTGCGGCACCGGCGCGTCATCGGTGATGAACCACACGCGCGCCAGGCGGTCGACGTTCTTGCCTTGGCTGGCGTGGGTATTGCGGATGATGAACAGTTTACGGGCGCAGGACTCCGGGCACTCACCGCCGTCGGCGGCCACGAGCAGCCATTTGCCCTTCAGGCTGGCCAGATCGAAGGGCTGGCCGTCCAGCGATGCCAGCGGCAGTTGGGCGGCGGCGGGGATGTCGCGCTGCGGCTGCACCAGCGTGCCGTAGTTGCTGGCATCGTCAGGCCACCATTGCGGGTTCATATAAACGATCACGGCACCCAGTATTGGAGCCAGCGTGATCAGGAAGACCGCGATGATGATGGACCTGGCGCGGCGACGCGCGGCAGGCGCCGCGACGGGCGCGGAAGTCAGGGTAGGTCTGGCCAAAATAGTTCTTTCCTGGCTGTCGTGAATTCTGGTTGGCAATGTACACGGACGGGACGGCGACGCGTGCCGCCCTCGGGTCCGCCATGTCCGGACGGCGATGGCGTTTGCGGCCATTCGCCAGCCTGGGCGGCGCGAAACCGCCATATCGGCGCCTGCTACGGCCCGCGTCCGCGGCGCGCGGCGCGGGCCGCGCGCGCGGCCTTTACCGCGACCACCACGAAGGCGATGCCGGCGATGCTGGCGAAAGCGAACCACTGCATCGCATAGCCCAGGTTCTGGTTGTAGTCGACCGAGGGTTGCGGCCATTCACGCACCAGGCCGTCCCCGGACGACGCATGCTGTTCGACCACGGTGGGCAACAGGTGCAGGCCGGTAGCCTTGGCATACGCATCCAGGTCCAGGTTCTGCACGGTAGGCGTACCGCCGGGCGCCGGCCAGCTGGCAGGCAAGGCATCGCTGGACACGCCGCCAGGATTCCACAACTCGAAAAGACGCGGCACGCGCTGGACCAATTCGCCGGTCACCGTGCGGACGTCGTCCGGCAGCGGCGGCGTCGCGGCGGGAGGCTCGCCGGGCAGCGTGCGCGGCAGCCATCCGCGCAACACCAGCACGGCGGTGCGCGAACCGTCTTCCAGCACCAGCGGCGTCGCGATCCAATAGCCCGGCCGGCCGTCCTGGTTGCGGTTGTCCAGCCGCACCGTCATGTCGGCGCGCCAGCGTCCCTGCACGGAGACTGGCCGCCAGGGCCGCAGGTCGTCGGTGGGCGTGGCCGCGGTCAACACCAGCGGCGCCTGGTGACGGCCGCTTTCGATGGCGGCCAGGATGGCGCGCCGTTCGTCGGCGCGGCGCAGTTGCCAGCGTCCCAGCGATGCCAGCAATACAACCATGATGCCCAGCAGCACCAACGCGGTCAAAGTGCGATGCGCACGAGCCATGTCTGCAATAATCCTGGTTTACACCCGGAGGCCACTATGCGCGTCTTCGTTGTCCTGGCCTTTATCGGCATCCTCGTCAGCCTGGGCTCGGCCCTGGTTTACCTGATGAAAGATAAAGGCACCACCAACAGGACGGTCAACGCGTTGACCGTGCGCATCGGGCTGTCCGTTGCCCTTTTCCTGTTCGTGCTGCTCGCCCACCATTTCGGCTGGATCGAGAGCACGGGGCTTAGATAGCAACACCGGCCGCGGGTTCCCGCGGTGGCGGCGCGGCGCCTGCGCCGGCGCGGCCGCCACGGGCCGCCGCCGGACAGGCGCCTGCGATCAGAACCAGTAGACGAACAGGTACAGACCCAGCCAGACGACGTCGACAAAGTGCCAGTACCAGGCCGCGCCTTCGAAACCGAAGTGATGGTCTGGCGTGAAGTGGCCGCGGATCAGGCGAACCAGGATCACGCTCAGCATGGTCGCGCCCATGATCACGTGAAAGCCGTGGAAGCCCGTAAGCATGAAAAACAGCGAACCGTAGGCGCCGGAACTGAACTTCAGGTTCAACTCGGTGTACGCATGGTGGTACTCGAAGGCCTGGCAACCCACGAACAGCGCGCCCAGCACCACCGTCAACGCCAGCCAGAAAATGGCCTTGCCGCGATGATCGGCGCGCAGCGCGTGATGCGAGATCGTCAGCGTAACGCCGGAACTCAGCAGCAGCGCGGTGTTGATCGTGGGCAGCCAGAACGGGCCAACCGTCGCGAAGTGTTCCACCACGCCGGCCGGACCGAAGTTGGGCCACACGGCGCTGAAATCCGGCCACAGCAGCAGCTTATGGTCCAGGTCGCCCAGCCACGGCGTGGTGATCGTGCGAACGTACCACAGCGCGCCAAAAAAACCGGCGAAGAACATGACTTCGGAAAAAATGAACCAGCTCATGCCCCAGCGGTAGGACACGTCCACCCGCTTGCTGTTCATACCGCTTTCGGATTCGCCGATGGCGTCGCCAAACCAGCGGAACAGCACCGCTATCAGGCACAGCAGGCCCAGCAGCACCAGCCACTTGCCCACCGGCACGTCGTTGACCCAGCATGCCGCGCCCGCCGCGATGAACAGCAACGAGATCGCGCTACGCACCGGATGGCCCGAATCGGCGGGCACATAGTAGTAGGGCGCCTCTTTCGCTTGAACCGAGTGTCCTGCACTCATGGTCTTCTCCCTGGTACTTATACGTCGAATAATGTTTTAGCTCAGACCCGCCACAACCCAGCGCACGATGGTCACCAGGATCAGCACGAAAATCGCGCCGGCCAGTACACCGGCAATAACCAGATGCACGGGATTCAACCGCGCATCTTCCTGGTAGCCCGCGCCCTTGCGGATACCCAGCATGCCCCAGGCCACCGCTTTCAGCGTCTGCAGAAAGCTGGACTTGGGTTGCGGAGCGTCCGGTGCCGGGGCCATGGTCGTACTCAGGTTCCGTCGCCGGCGAACAGGCTGCCGCCCTTGAACATCGCCCAGGCGAATATCGCCACGACGAAGACCAGCAGTACCAGTCCGATGATGCGATTGCTACGGCGTTGTTCGGGCGTCATGGCGAATCTGTCTGCATGAATTCCTGTCGCCGTCCGCTTACTTTACGTCGGGCGGCGTTTCGAAGGTATGGAACGGCGCAGGCGAAGGCACCGTCCATTCCAGCCCTTCCGCGCCTTCCCACGGTTTGTCCGCCGCCGGTTCACCCTTGCCGGCAAAGCAGCGCAGCATGGCATACAGGAAGATCAGCTGCGACAGGCCGAACCAGAACGCGCCGATGGTGGCGATCTGGTGAAAGGTCGTGAACTGGGCAGCGTAGTCCGCATAGCGGCGCGGCATGCCCGCCAGGCCCAGGAAGTGCATGGGGAAGAAGGTCACGTTGAAAGAGATCAGCGACGACCAGAAGTGCAGCTTGCCCAGCTTTTCGTTGTACATGCGGCCGGTCCACTTCGGCACCCAGTAGTAGGCGCCGGAGAACAGGCCGAACAGCGATCCCGCCACCAGCACGTAGTGGAAGTGCGCCACCACGTAGTACGTGTCGTGCACCTGGATGTCGATGGGCGCCACCGACAGGATCAGGCCGGTGAAGCCGCCCATGGTGAACACGAAGATAAAGCCGATGGCGAACAGCATGGGCGTTTCGAAGGTCATCGACCCGCGCCACATCGTCGCCACCCAGTTGAACACCTTCACCCCGGTGGGAATGGAGATCAGCATGGTCGCGTACATGAAGTACAGCTGGCCCGTCACCGGCATGCCGGTGGTGAACATGTGGTGCGCCCACACGATGAAGGACAGCACCGCGATGGCGGCCGTGGCGTACACCATGGAGGCGTAGCCGAACAGCGGCTTGCGGGCAAAAGCGGGCACGACGGCGGACACGATGCCGAAGGCCGGCAGAATCATGATGTACACCTCGGGATGCCCGAAGAACCAGAACACGTGCTGGTACAGCACCGGATCGCCGCCCGCGGCCGCGTTGAAGAAGTCCGTACCGAAATGGCGGTCGGTCAGCACCATCGTGACGGCCGCGGCCAGCACGGGCATGACGGCGATCAGCAGGAAGGCGGTGATCAGCCAGGTCCAGCAGAACAACGGCATCTTCATCAGCGTCATGCCGGGCGCGCGCATGTTCAGGATGGTCACGATGACGTTGATCGCGCCCATGATGGACGAAGCACCCATGATGTGCATGGCGAAGATCGCCATATCCATGCCCGGGCCCATCTGCAGCGACAGCGGTGCGTACAGCGTCCAGCCCGCGGCGGTGGCGCCGCCGGGCACGAAGAAGGACGCCGTCAGCAGGAGCGCCGCCATCGGCAGGATCCAGAAGCTCAGGTTGTTCATGCGCGCGAACGCCATGTCCGATGCGCCGATCTGCAGCGGCACCATCCAGTTCGCGAAGCCCACGAAAGCCGGCATGATGGCGCCGAACACCATGATCAGGCCGTGCATGGTGGTGAACTGGTTGAACAGTTCCGGACGGAAAAACTGCAGGCCCGGCTCGAAGAGCTCGGTGCGCAGCAGCAGTGCCAGCGTGCCGCCTTCCAGCAACATCAGGAACGAGAAGATGAGATACATCGTCCCGATATCCTTGTGATTGGTGGCGAACAGCCAGCGCCGCCATCCCGTGGGCATGGCGTGGTGGTGGTCATCGTGACCGTGGCCGTGGCCATGGCCCGGCTCTACGTGGTCTACAGTGACGCTGCTCATAGTCTCAACTCCTTCCTGCATGTTGCCTGGCCGATCCACGGCCAGGCTTGAGGTATTCGGTATCTGACAAACGCGATCGGGCCCGGACCGGCGTCCGGGCGCGGCGCGCTAGTGCGGCGACGACTTGACGACGGACGGCTGGACGGTCGGGTCCTGACCCTTGCCCGCGTTGCTCCAGGCATGGCGGGTGTAGGTAATGACCGACGCGACTTCCACGTCGTTGAGCTGGTTCATGAAGGCCGGCATCGGCGTGCCGGGACGGCCGTGCAGCACGGTCTTGATCTGCTCCGCCTGCGGCCCCAGCACGATATGGTCGCCGTCCAGCGCCGGGAAGGAGCCGGGAACGCCCTTGCCGTTGGCCTGGTGACAGACCGCGCAGTTGGCGCCGAAGACCTTTTCACCGCGGGCGAGCAGGTCGCCTTCGGTCCATTCCTTGTTGGGGTCGTCGGCGGCCGAGGCCAATTTCTTCTTTTGTTCGTCGGCCCACTTGGCGTAGTCTTCCTTGGACTTGACCACGACCACGATGGGCATGAAGGCGTGATCCTTGCCGCACAGCTCCGCGCACTGGCCGCGGTAGGTGCCGACCTTTTCCGCACGGAACCAGGTGTCGCGCAGAAAGCCCGGGATCGCATCCTGCTTGATGCCGAAGTCCGGCACCATCCACGCGTGGATGACGTCGCCGGCGGTCAGCACGATCCGCACTTTCTCGTCGACGGGCACCACCAGGGGATTGTCGACTTCCATCAGGTAGAACTCGCCCTTGGGCTCGCGGTTTTCAATCTGCGCGCGGGGCGTGGACAACGTCGACAGGAACTTGACGCCGGCGGCGGGGCCATCGATGTATTCGTAGCCCCACTTCCACTGATACCCGGTGACCTTGACGGTCAGGTCGGGGCTGGACGTGTCCTTCATGGCGACCACCGTCTTGGTGGCCGGCAAGGCCATGGCGATAACGATGAAGAAGGGGATGACGGTCCACGCGACTTCCACGCCGACATGCTCGTGGAAAGTGGCCGGCTGGTGCCCGCGCGATTTGCGATGCGCCCAGATCGAATAGAACATGACGCCAAAAACGCCGATGAATATGACCACGCAGATGATGAGCATCATCCAGTGCAGCCACATCACATCATGGGCGATCTGCGTTACTCCTTCGTGCAGGTTTAGCTGGTCGACCCTG
>DATJHN010000401.1:0-2598 GCA_035493915.1 Bordetella sp. | reverse complement strand
GATGTCGCGATGCGCGTAAATGGGAAAGCGATCGTCCCGCGGCAAGGCCATGTCGCGCGCCTGCTGTTCGGCATCGTCGACATCATCCTGGCGGTAAGGCGCGTACGGTTCGCGGTCGCCCAGGACGTCTTCGTCTTCGTCCGCATCCCGGATGGACGGCGGGTTATACGACGGAAACACCGGCTCGCGGTGTTCCGGCTCGACACGGCGGCTATCATCGCGGCCGCGCAGCACCGCGGGCTCGGACGAAATGGGCGGTGGCGTGTACGGTTGCGGCGGCGTATATGGCTGTTGCAACGGCGTGCCGGGCTGATGCGGCGGCTGATGCCGCGGCGACGGTATATACGGCTGTTGCAGCGGCGAGTCCGGTTGATGCAACGGCGTGCCCGGCTGTTGCGGCGGCCGGCTCGGCTGCGATGCCGGCAGCGGCGTATAGGCAGCGGGCGGAGACTCCGCGGGCGCTTTGACCGACGACACCGGAGATGCGGAGGGCGGCAGGTCCGCGGTGACTTCCGGACGCACGTCGGACTGCGCTGCGGGCGGACTGGATGCCGCCGCGCGGCCTTCCACGACGCAGGCGTGGCCGTCAAATACCCGTGAGCAGACGCCGCAGCGTACCAATCCATTGCGCACACGCAATTGATCCGCAACCACCTTGAAGGCGGTGCCGCAATGCGGGCAACGTGTGGTCATGGCCATATTGCGCTACCGTCCGGGGGCCCTTAGGCCTTGCGCCCATGCAGGCAGACCCAGCCGTCGCGTTCGCGCCAGACCGACATGGGCAGCCAGCGGGCATAGACGGCGCAGACTTCATCGGCCTGGCGCGCCAGCACGCCGGACAGGACCAGCGAACCGCCCGCGCCGACGCGGCCGCACAGCATGGGCGCCAGCACCTTGAGCGGGTTCGACAGAATGTTGGCCACCACGAGATCGCTGGTGCCATCGCCCAGCGCATCGGGAAGCATGGCCTGCAGTTCGACGCCGTTCACGCGCGCATTGTCGCGCGAAGCGATCACCGCCTGCTCGTCGATATCCACTGCCCAGGTACGGCCCGCGCCCAGCTTGCGCGCCGCGATGGCCAGGATGCCGGACCCGCAGCCGTAGTCCAGCACCGTGGCGCCGGGAACAAGATGCGCCTCCAGCCAGGCAAGGCAGAGATGCGTGGTGGGATGGCTGCCGGTACCGAATGCCAGCCCGGGATCCAGTTCGATGTGTATGCCACCGTCCTGGGCCGGGCTACCCATGCCGGGAACAGCGGGATCGTCACGGTGCCAGCTGGGCACGATCCAGATACGATCGGCGATATGGATGGGGCCGAACTGCTGCTGCGTCAGCCGCACCCAGTCGGCGTCCGGCACGTCGCGCAGCGACCACTCGGCGAGCGCGGCGGAATATTCCGTGCCGAGTTCGGCAGCGACGCTTTCGATGATCTGCGCGGGATCGGCACCGTCGGGCAACAGAGCCACCACGCGGTTGCGTTCCCAGGCCTGGACCGACGGTTCGGTGCCCGGTTCGCCGAATAGAGGCTGCTCGGCTTCGGTATCGCGATCCGCGTCTTCCACCGACACGGAAAGGACGCCGGCATCCAGCAGCGCATCGGACAAAGCCTCGGCCTGCGCCTCGGAGGAATGGAGCACCAGCTCACGCATGAAACGATCTTCCGTCTGAGTATCCAGGGACTGCCCGATCACGCGAACCGGGCCGGTTGGACTGAATCGCCCGGACCGGCCCGCCTGTTCCATCGTCGCGGCACGGGCATCCCGCCTTGGCCGTATTGTACGTTCGCCCTGGACGCCGGGGCCGGGCAAGCGGCCCGGCGGCCCACACCGTACAGCACGCCGCGGTCAGGGACGCTGCGCCAGCTTTTGCTCCAGGTAATGGATGCTGGTGCCGCCCTCGATGAAGCGGGCGTCCTGCAACATCTCGCGATGGAGCGGAATATTGGTGGAAATGCCCTCCACCACCATTTCAGACAGTGCAATGCGCATGCGCGCCAACGACTGTTCCCGCGTATCGCCGTAGGTGATGACCTTGGCGATCATGGAGTCATAGTTGGGCGGCACGAAATAGCCATTGAAGGCGTGCGAGTCGATACGCACGCCGGGGCCGCCAGGCGTATGCCAGTTGGTGATCCGCCCCGGGCTGGGCACGAAACGGAACGGATCCTCGGCGTTGATGCGGCATTCGATGGCGTGCCCTTTCAGGACGACGTCGCGCTGGCGCAGCGTGAACTTTTCGCCGGCGGCGATACGGATCTGCTGCTGGACCAGGTCTATGCCGGTGATGAGTTCCGTGACCGGATGCTCCACCTGGATCCGCGTGTTCATTTCAATGAAATAGCACTCGCCGTTCTCGTACAGGAATTCGAAGGTGCCTGCGCCGCGGTAATTGATCTTGCGGCAGGCATCCGCACAACGGTCGCCGATACGCTCGATCAGCCGGCGCGCAATACCGGGAGCCGGGGCTTCCTCGATGACCTTCTGGTGGCGGCGCTGCATGGAGCAATCGCGTTCGCCGAGCCAGATGGCATTGCGCCCGCCATCGGCGAGCACCTGGATTTCGATATGGCGAGGGTTCTCGAGGAACTTCTCCATATAG
>DATJHN010000400.1:0-11128 GCA_035493915.1 Bordetella sp. | reverse complement strand
ATTGGCCTCGCGCGGATCGTTCAGCAGCCCCTTGACGCGCAGGCTGGCTTCCCAGTCGGAATACTTGTTGTGCTTGTCGAAATAGTGATACAGCCCGTCGTGATCGTGATGGGCCATGCGGCCCTTCAGCAGGAATACCGGACCGTTCACCTGGGGCTGGTAATGCCCTTCGACTTCCCACATGTTGGCGACGTCCAGGTCGTTGTAGTCCAGGAAGCGCGAACGCGAGCGCGGCAGCAGCACCAGTTTGTAGACCCGATGGCCATGGCTGAGCCGTTTGCCGCAAAAGACGTAGTCGAAACCGACGAAGGCGCCGCCGGCACCCTGGGCGAAGCGCGGCAGGCACGCGTTGATCTCGCGCGCCAGTTCGGGCGACATGACTTCGTCGGCGTCGACGTAAAGCACCACGTCGTGCGTGAAGGGCAGGTGGTCCAGGCACCACTGTTTTTTCTTGGGATAGCGCCGGTTCCAGTGAAAAGGCACGACGCGCGCGCCCAGACTGGTGGCGATCTCCACCGTCCGGTCGCTGCTGTCGGAATCGACCACGAACACTTCGTCGAAATCGGCGAGTGCCCGCAGGCATTTTTCGATGTTCCGTTCCTCGTTCTTGGTCATGACGATGACGGATACCGGGACTCGGGTCATGTGCGTGCTCCTACGCGGTCCAGCGCCTGTTTGTGCAGCAGGGGTTGGAAGAGGTCGGCCACGTTACGGCAATGGCGGTCCAGGGAAAAGTCGGCGGCCCGATGAGGGCCGAGTTCGGCAAGATGTTCGCGGCGTGAGCCGTCGTCGGCCAGGTTCTGGATGGCGCGGGCCACGGCGGCCGCATCCCCGACGGGGACGAGTTCGCCGAATTTGCCGTCTTCCAGGATTTCGGCCGGCCCGGACGGACAGTCGGTTGCCACCACCGGCACGCCCAGGCAGAGCGCCTCTACCAGTACGATGCCGAAGCTTTCGCGCTCCGAGACGGACAGGAAGATGTCGGCGCTGGCCAGCATGGGGAAAGGATTGTCGATGTGGCCGACCAGATGCACCGGGCTGCCGGGTTGGCGCGTGGCGATCTGGTCTTCGAATATGGCGCGCTGCGGGCCTTCGCCGATGATGGTAAAGACGATGCCGGGATCGTTCAGCAGGCAGGCCGCGTCGATCAGGGTCTGGAAGCCCTTGTTGCTGACCAGCCGCCCGACCGATACCACATGCAGTTTGCCGTCGCGCGGCAGCGTCTGGCCGGGTGCCCGGGCCTGCGCCCGCACGTCGTCCAGCGGTATGCCGTTGTAGATATGCCGGCATTTATCTTCCAGCGATGGCACCATGGCAACCAGGTCGCGTACCACGCCGCGCGATACGCCCACCACGTCGTCATGGGCGCCATAGCAGATGCGCAGCAGGGTGCGTTTCAACCCGCCCAGGTTGGTCGAACGATAGTGCGCGGACGGACTGTTGTGTTCGAAGGCGACGCTGCGGAAACTGCCTGGCATCAGCATGCGCGCCGCCGCGACCAGGATGTTGCAGAACAGGCCGTGCGAGCAGACCACGGCCGGCCGTTCGCGGCGGATGGTGGCCAGGAGCTTCATCAATCCCCAGGGCGCGGACAGCTGCATGGCCCGGTTGCTCAGTTTGCGGGCAACCCCGCGCGTAACGGTGGCTTTGCTGGGACTGAATTCGTGCTCGATCTCGCGCATGCAGAACAGCGAGGTGGTCAGCCCGTGTTTGGGCAGTTCTTCCAGCATGAAGTACACGCATCGACCCACGCCACCGCGATGCAGGTCGGGAACGACGAAAAGGATATCAGCCATGGTGCGGCAACCTCGGGAGGGCAGTTTTCCCGGGCGTTTGCCCGGGGATGATCGGGCGCGGGTCGCGCTTGGGCGGCCACGCGGGCGGAACAGGCCGTACCGGCGCGACAGGCCGGACAGCGGACACCTCGTACGGCGATGGAGCGGGACTGTAGTTGCGCAACAGGGAAAGGCAATAGGTCAGCAGGAAGCCGGTCAGGGCGGTTTTGGGCGCGTACGCCAGTCCGCCGGACAGCGAGTCGATAAAGATGTAGACGGGCACGCAGGCGATCAGGTAGCGGCGATGCATTTCCAGGCGCGTGTCGCCGTACCGCCGTCCCAGGGACAACAGCAGCAGAAGCAGGGGTGGACCCATGATGGCGATGGTGCCGACAAGCCCGAACTTCATCAGGTAGAAAGCCCAGGAGTTGTGCGCGAAGGTGCCCAGTTCGAAGCCATCTTCGCCCATGACCCAGAAGCGGTAGCCGGCGCCGTGGCCGAACAGCGGCTCTTCGCGGAACTGGTCCATCTGCCCCTCGTATTCCTGTACGCGCGCGCCGTAGCTGGAATCGTCGTCCAGCGCCTCGACGGTCAGCACGCGGTCGGCCAGCACGTCCAGGTAGCCGATGGCATAGAACACCAGCAGCCCGGCGATGATGGCCGGCGCGAAAATGACCGTCACGCGGCGCAGGGCGCCGACCTTGCCGCCGAGCACGACGGCAATGCCCACCGTGATCGCCAGCTGCAGGTACTGGCTACGGTTCAGCGAGAACACCAGGGCCATGAACATGAACAAGATCAGGAAATAGGCCGTGCGCGACTTAAGGCCGAGCATCTCGCGGAAGTACAGGATGGAAGTGATGGACATCGGAATGGCCCAGATGCCCAGGTTTACATCGCGTACAGGATCGACGGTGCTGAAGCCCAGCGCCACCTTGATGATCATCAATGCCGACACGGTCAGGCCCGAGAGCACGATGGCCCATTGCAGCTTGCGGTAGGCGTCGGGACTATCGATGTCCTTGTAGCAAAGGTAGGGCGTGAGCAGGAAATAGACGATGATGCGCATGTCGCGCGCCACGTCGCCGACTTCGATGCCCGGCGGCGGTGGCGCCATATAGATCAGATAGGCCCAGGCCAGCAGGTTCAGCCCCATCAGTACGGTGATGCGCGGGGGCGGCAAGTGATAGGCGCCGGGATCGGCCAGCCTCAAGAACTTCAGGGCCAGGATAGCCACGAAGATCAGGTCGAAGCCCGATAGCTTGAAGCCGCCCACCCAGATGACCAGCGCTTCATTGCTCAGCGCCAGCGCGCTGAACAAAAAGGCGCACAGCAGCGGTACCGTCGAGTAATGCCTTTGGACATGGCGCATGGCGGGCCCCTAGTGCGCGTTCCAATCGTCGCGACCGGCCACTTTGTGCAGCAGCTTGTCGAACAGATAATCCAGGTCGCCCTGCCGCACATGCGCTGCCACCTTGGCCGCCCGGCACGACAGGCCAAACAGCGGCCCCATCCCGTTCTCGGTCGCGCGGATGTCGCCGACGATCTGTTCGCGCTCGCGTTCCAGCACGTCCTGCAGCAGCGCGGTCTTGGTTTCTTCGTGTGCCGTGTACACGCCCATGGCCGATGGCACGATCATGTTCGGGCCGTCGTGCAGCAGCCGGGTCCATAGTTCCAGGTCCATGCAATAGCGCATCTCTTCCTTCAGCAGGCCATGGCGTTCCAGGGAGTCGCGGCGGAACAGCGCCACCTGGTTCGGAATGGATGCGCGTATCACCGTCAGCTTGGCGCGGGTCAGCGGGGTGTAGTACACCTGACGGAAAATGCGGTTATCGGCGTCGGCGATGTACAGGTGGCCGTTGACGATGGGGGGACGGCGCCTGGCCGCCGCGCGGCCCAGCTTGAGCAGCGCGCCGGCGCAATAGAGATCGTCGGAATTCTGCCAGCCGACGTAGTCGCCGGTGGCCATCGCGAAGCCCTTGTTGATGGCATGCGATTGGCCGCGGTCTTTCTTGCTTTCCCAATAGGTCAGGTGCTGTTCGTACTTGCGGATGATGTCCACGCTGCCATCGGTGGACCCACCGTCCATGATGATGTATTCCAGCTTGGGATAGCCCTGGTTCAGCACCGACAGAATGGTGCGTTCCAGGAAGCGCGCCTGGTTGTACGACGGCGTGACCACGGTGATGCTGGGCAGGCTGTCGCTGTCCGGCGGTGGCGGCGGGACCTGCAGCCGGCTGACGAAGTCGACCAGGTTACGCGTGGATTTCGAATGGCGCTTGCGCATCAAAGACCTCAGCATGGGCGTGAAACTACCGTGTAGCGGTTTGGGCGGGAACGAAGGGCGGCGGGCGCGACTGGCGTAAGGCCAGGTAGATGCCGTACAGCGTGGTCAACGAATAGGCGATACGGGCCCAGCCGGCCGCGCTTTCGCCCACCGGCGCCACCAGCATGAACAGCACGCACACCATGCTGACGCCCGCCAGGCCGTTCAGCACCGCGACGGCGCGGCTATTGCCCATGCCCAGCAGCGAGAAGTGCGCCACTACATTCAGGGACAGCAGGCCGGCGGCCAGGATCAGCAGGCGGAACGTCATAAGGTGTCCGGGGCTGTAGGCATGGCCCAGCATCAACGACAGCACGGGGCCGCTGATCGCCAGCGCCAGCGAGGTGCCCAGGACCGATAGCGTCAGGTTCAGCGCCATCAGGCGGCGTACCTCACGCGACACGGCGCGCTCGCCGTCGGCGCCGGCGGCCAGGTGGCTGATGCGCGGCATGGTCTTCTGGAATATGGCAACCGATGCGGTATGGATCATCTGGCCGATCTGCGCGCCCACCGTATAGATGGCCAGGGTGGCGGGTCCCAGCAAGGAGCCCACCAGGATCCGGTCTACCGATCCGAAGGCGACGGCGCTCAGGCTGTTCAGCCACGACCAGCGCGAAAAGCGGAAGGCCGCGCCCATCGCCGCGCGATCCATCACCGGAAGCACCACGTGATGGCCTTCGTGGCGCGCGAACAGGTGCATCTTGATCAGGCCCGTGGCCAGCAGGCCGCCGGCCTGGGTCAGGCTGGCTATCAAGGGCGAATGGGTCAGCATGGCCACGCTGCAGGTAACGGTGTAGGCCGTCAGGCGGCCGCTGACCTCGCACAGCGCCGTGGTCGCGAACGCCTCGCGGCCCTTCAGGCAGCCTGTAAAGAGCTGGTCGAATTGCTGGCTCAGGTAGACGAGCAGCGCGGGAAGCGCCAGGGTGGAGATCGCGATGCCGCCGAAAGTGGCGTCGGGCCACAGCCATGACACGCCGCCCCAGGCGCCCAGCGCCAGCACCACCACGAAGACCAGGGCGCAGCTCACCAAGGCGAAGCTGACGCTGGCGCCGCGCATGGCACCGCCGGGTTCGTGCAGGCGTTCGGACACCAGCTTGGTTCCGGTGACCGCGGCGCCCAGGTTGGCGACGTTGCCGAAGCCGGCCAACGCCATGATCATGGCAAATTGCCCAAAGCCCACCGTGCCCAGTTGCCGCAGCAGAATGGGCGTGGCCGCCAGGGCGATCATCGGCCCCAGCCCGTATTCCATCAAGCCCCAGAACGAGGCATTGCCGGAAATGTATTTCCTGACGAGCGCACGCATGAGCGCGATTCCCCCGTATCGATTGCGCGAACCGCCGGAACGGACCCGGCGTTAGGCGAGCGGCAGCGCATGCCGGGTGGCATGGCGCAGATAGTCGTGATAGGTGGACTGGATGCCCTGGCGCAGCCCCATTTCCGCGCGCCAGCCCAGAGCGTGGATGCGGCTCACGTCCAGCAGCTTGCGCGGCGTGCCGTCGGGTTTGCTGGTGTCGTAGACCAGCTCACCGTGGTAGCCAACCGCCTGCGCCACCATGGCGGCCAGTTCCGCGATCGACACGTCGGTTCCCACGCCGATGTTGTAGACGCCTTCCGCGTGTTCCGATTCGGCCAGCGTGACGCAGGCGCGCGCCAGATCGTCCACATGCAGGAATTCGCGTCGCGGCGTGCCCGTGCCCCAGATCGTGACGGTGGGCAGCCCTTGTTCATGGGCCTCGTGGAATTTTCGGATCAGCGCCGGCAGCACGTGGCTGTTTTCCAGATCGTAATTGTCGTTGGGGCCGTACAGGTTCGTCGGCATGGCGCACAGATAGCGCGCGCCATACTGGCGGTTATAGGCCTCGCACAGCTTCAAGCCCGCGATCTTGGCGATTGCATAGGGTTCGTTGGTGGGTTCCAGCGGACCCGTCAGCAGGACGTCTTCGCGCATGGGCTGCGGCGCCAGCTTTGGATAGATGCAGGACGATCCCAGGAACAGCAGGCGGCGGACGCCGGCGGCGTGGGCCGCCCGTATGACGTTGCATTCCATCATCAGATTGCGGTACAGGAAATCGACCGGATAGTTCTGATTGGCAAGAATGCCGCCCACCTTCGCGGCTGCCAGGTAGACCGTATCCACGCGCTGCGTGCAGAAAAACCGGTTCACCTGGTTCTGGTTTTCCAGGTCCAGCTCATTGTGCCGCCGCGTGACGATGTGCCGGTAGCCGCGCTGGCGCAGCTCGCGCTCGATGGCCGAGCCGACCATGCCGCGATGGCCGGCTACGAAGACGTGCTGATCCAGGTCGGCCATGGCGCTATTCCTTGTAGGCGTAGACTTCGTAACCGTTCTGCTCGACCAGGGAGTCGCGCTGGGCTTCCTTGAGATCGCTGGCGATCATTTCCTTGACCAGGTTCTCGAAAGACGTGCGCGGCGTCCAGCCGAGCTTTTCGCGCGCCTTGGTCGGGTCGCCCAACAGCGTTTCCACCTCGGTGGGGCGGAAATAGCGCGGGTCCACACGCACGATCACCTGGCCCGGCTTGACGGCGTCATAGGCCGGACTGAGCAGGACCGTGGCGGTTTCGTTGACGCCTTCGCCTTCCCATGCCAGCAGCAGGCCCAGTTCGCGCGCGGCGATATTGATGAAATCGCGCACGCTGTACTGCATGCCGGTGGCGATGACGAAATCTTCCGGCTTGTCCTGCTGCAGCATCAGCCATTGCATTTCGACGTAGTCGCGTGCATGGCCCCAGTCGCGCAGGGCGGACAGGTTGCCCAGGTACAGGCAGTCTTCCAGGCCCTGGGCGATGCGCGCCAGTGCGCGGGTGATCTTGCGCGTGACGAAGGTTTCACCGCGGCGTGGCGATTCGTGGTTGAACAGGATGCCGTTGCAGGCATACATGCCGTAGGCTTCGCGGTAGTTCACGCAGATCCAATACGCATACAGCTTGGCTACCGCGTATGGACTGCGCGGATAGAACGGCGTGGTTTCACGCTGCGGTACTTCCTGCACCATTCCGTAAAGTTCGGAGGTCGACGCCTGGTACAGGCGGGTCCGGTCCTCCATCTTCAGGATGCGCATGGCTTCCAGCAGGCGCAGCGTGCCCAGGCCGTCCGCGTTCGCGGTGTACTCGGGTTCCTCGAAGGAAACCCCGACGTGGCTTTGCGCGGCAAGGTTGTAGATCTCGTCGGGCTGCACCGCCTGCACAATGCGGATCAGGCTGCAGGCGTCCGTCATGTCGCCATGATGAAGCACGAAGTTGCGCGGGCTCGTATGAGGGTCCTGGTACAGATGATCGATACGGGCGGTATTGAAAAGCGAGGCGCGGCGCTTGATGCCGTGCACCTCATAGCCTTTACCCAGCAGGAACTCGGCGAGATAAGCGCCGTCCTGCCCGGTGATTCCCGTAATCAGTGCCCGCTTTGGCATGGCTGTGTCCTTATGGCTGAGAAGTTCAGGAAGATTACTGACGTAGCGTTAGCCGGGGTATCGGCCGGAAGGTCTAAGGTCATACCCGTCCATACATATCCTCGAAACGCACGATGTCGTCCTCGCCCAGATATGCGCCGGATTGCACCTCGATGAGCTCCAGGGGGATCTTGCCGGGGTTTTCCAGGCAATGGACCTCGCCGAGCGGGATGTAGGTGGATTGGTTTTCGGTCAGCAGGAAGGTGCGGTCGCCGTTGTGGATGCGCGCGGTGCCGGATACCACCACCCAGTGTTCCGCGCGGTGATGGTGCATTTGAGACGACAGGCGCGCCCCGGGCTTCACGGTAATGCGCTTGATCTGGTAGCGCGGGCCCTGGCCGATGGAATCGTAGGAGCCCCACGGACGCCTGACCTCGCGGTGATGCTCCATTTCGCTGCGATGCTGGGCACGGAAGGTTTCCACCACGCGCTTGACGTCCTGCGTGTGTTCCTTGTGTACCACCAGCACGGCGTCGGCGGTTTCGATCACCACGATGTTGTCCAGGCCTATGGTCGCCACCAGCCGGTTGGTCGCATGGACCAGGCAGTTGCGCGAATCATCGATCAGGACGTCGCCCGACGTGGAGTTTCCGTCCGGGCATTTGGCGGCGAGATCCCAGACGGCATCCCAGGCGCCGACATCGCTCCAGCCGGCATCCAGGGGGACGGCGACGGCGCTGTCCGTGCGTTCCATGACGGCGTAGTCGATCGAATCGCTGGGGCAGCCGGCGAAGGCCGTTGCATCCAGGCGGAAGGCCGCGTCGTCGCCCACGCCGGCGCGCACGGCGGTCCGCACCGACTCCAGCATGGCCGGCGCCAGCCGTTCCAGCTCATGCACGAGGACGGATGCCCGGAAAGCGAACATGCCGCTGTTCCAGTAGTAGCCGCCGTCGCGCAGGAACTCGGCGGCGCGTTCCGCGTTTGGCTTTTCCACAAAGGCTTCGACGCGGCGCCATGGGGCGTCGGAGGCTTCCGTACGCAGATAGCCGTAGCCCGTGAGCGGAGCGGTGGGGCGCACGCCGAAAGTGACCAGGGCGCCGTCGCTGGCTGCCTCGTGCGCCACGCGAAAAGCCTCGCGCAGCGTTTCGCCTTCTTCCATGACGTGATCCGACGGCACCACCAGCATGACGGGATCATCGCCATCGCGCATGGCGCGCAGCGCCGCGGCGGCGATGGCGGGCGCGGTGTTGCGCGCGCAGGGCTCCAGCAGCAGCTCGACCTGGATGCCGTCCAGTTCCTGCAGCTGTTCGGCGGCGATGAAACGGTGCGAGTCATTGCATACCAGCATCGGCCTCCTGGCGTCCGCATTGTTGGCCAGGCGCATGACCGTGTTCTGCAGCAGGCTGCGCTCCCCGGTCAGCCGGATGAACTGCTTGGGCAGCAGTTCGCGCGAAAGCGGCCACAGGCGCGATCCGGATCCGCCGCAGAGTATGACGGGGCGAAACTCGGGATAGGGTCGAGTCATGGGTGTTGCTCCGTGAAATAGGCCTTGGTGTAGGGATGCACATCGGCGTCCGCCGCGGCATCCTCGGGTGTGTCCCAGCGGTAGCCCAGGTGCTGGGTGGCGGGCAGTGCCGTGGCCAGGGGGCCGGGAGGCAGCTGCGTCTGGTATGCCAGCACCACGTAGTGGGTCGGCATGCCGGATTCGCCGGCAAAATTGACGTCGTAGAAGTGTTCGTACACGCCGCGCAGGCGCCAGCGGGCAGGCGGTAGCGCCATGCCCAGTTCTTCAGCGGCCAGGCGTTCCAGCGCGCGCGCCAGCGCCTCGCCCTTGCGGATGCGTCCGCCCGGCACGAACCAGCGGCCCTGGGCCGGGGGATTGCCGCGCAGGCCCATCAGGTACCGGCCGCGGCCGTCGCGCACCAGCAGATCGATGGAAACCAGCGGCAGCATGTCGACCGCCGCCCGAAAGCGGTCGGGGCTGAGTCTGCCCGCGGCGGATGGCGCCGGCGGTTCAATAGACATTTTTTCCAGTCCAGCCCGACACGGCGGTCTTGGCGATGATGCGCAGGTCCATCAGGAAGGTCCAGTTCTGGATGTAGTACAGATCGAACTCCACCCGGCTGCGCATTTTGTTGACGGTGTCGGTCTGTCCGCGGTAGCCATTCACCTGGGCCCAGCCCGTAATGCCGGGCTTGACGCGGTGGCGCATCATGTAGCTCGCCACGACGTCCTTGAACTGCTCGTTGTGCTCCAGCGCGTGCGGACGCGGACCCACTACCGACATTTCGCCGCGCAGCACATTGATGAACTGGGGCAACTCGTCCAGGCTGGTGCGGCGCAGGAAGGCGCCTATGCGGGTGACGCGGGCGTCGCTGCGCGTGGCCTGGGTGACGGTGCCATGCTGTTCCTTGTGCACGGTCATGCTGCGGAACTTGTAGACCTGGAACACCTTGCCATTCACGCCCAGGCGCGCCTGCGTGAACAGGACCGGGCCGTGTGACGTCGCCTTGATCAGGATGGCGATGGTCAGCAGCACCGGCGACAGGCCCACCAGTACGCAAAAGGCGAACACGCGGTCGAAGACCTCCTTGGCCAGGCCGCGTATTCCGGCGGCCGGCAGGCTGTTCAGCTCGATCGCCGGCACGCCCAGGAACTCATCCACGCGGTGTCCCAGCAGGCCCACCGACATGACATCCGGAATCCAGCGTACGTCGATCGGATCATGGCGCAGGTGATAGATGGCCTCGCGCACCAGCTGGCTCGATTCGACCGGAAGCGCGATCCACACTTCGCGCACTTCATGCTGGCGGATGAAGGGCGACAGCTCATTGAGCGCGGCAAGATGGTGCGCGCGCGCCGGCAGGTGTTCCTTGGTATTGACGTAGATGCCGGCGATTTCGTAGCCGCTGCTGCGCGCCAGGGCGGCGCGGCGCCAGAGATCGTGGCCCAATGTGCCGAAGCCGATCATTACGACACGCTTGCGGTCCAGCCCGCGGTCACGCGCTTCGCGCAGCACCCCGTGAACGGCCAGCCGGATGCATACCAGTCCCGCCGCTGTCCCGGCGTACCACACCAGCGCCCACAGCCGCGATATCGCTCCGACCTGGTGGTTGAGGAAGCTCACCAGGATGCCCAGCGCGAACACGAAGGTCCACGCGGCGAAGCTGCGCACCGACAGATCGAACAGACTGCGCCCGCGCCAGGAGCTGTAAAGACGAAAGGCGGGAAAGATCGCGATCGTACCGACGCTGCAAAGATAGACCAGCATCGCGTGTATAGGCGCGACCTCCGGTCCCTGCCGGACGTCCAGCCATGTGGTGGCGGTCAGCCCCACTGCCGCGACGATGGCGGCATCTGTCAATCGAAACAGCAGGCTTGTATCGGCAAGCCTGCCCGATACGTGCACAGGCGTAGTGTCCATGACGTGCTCCAAGGCGATTCGATCGGCGCGGCAAAAAGAAAGCCGCGCGGCGCCGCAATATGGCGACCGAAAAATCATAGGGATCGGTCATGCCTGTCGAAACGTCCAAAGGGCTTATGCGAGGTATTAGGCCATCAGCCCAATGTGCGGCACCGCGGAAATCACGTGGAATGTCGCAACCCGTTACGCGGCCGTAGTA
>DATJHN010000399.1:0-26095 GCA_035493915.1 Bordetella sp. | reverse complement strand
GTCAGCGGCAGGCGCGGTTCGCGCACCGTTTCCGCATAGCCCGCGGTGACGTGTTCCGCCAGCTTGATGTACTGCACCAGCTTGACATGCGTATCCAGGTGGAACAGCTTGATCAGCTTGCGGTACAGGATGCGCGCATTGGCGAAGTCGCCCTTTACCGCCAGGTCCAGCAGCTGTACGGATTCCTTGGGCAGCGCGTTGGCCATGCCCGACACCCAGCCCTTGACGCCCAGCGCGATGCTTTCCAGCACCAGGTCGTCGACGCCGCAGAACACGGTGTAGCGATCGCCCAGCCGCGCGAAGATATCGGTCACGCGCGTCGTGTCGTAGGTCTCTTCCTTGATGCAGGCCAGCGTCGGTTCGTCGGCCAGTTGTTCCAGCAACTGGGGCGTCATATCGACGCCGTAGCCGCGCGGGTTGTTGTAGACCATGATGGGCAAGCCGCTGGCGCGCGCGACGCCGCGATAGAAGGCCATGGTCTCGGTGGCGTCCGATTTATAGGTCAGCGCGGGAAAGACCATCAGGCCATCCACGCCGATGCGCTCGGCTTCCTTGGCGTAACGCGCTGCGCCGGCGGTGGTGGTCTCGGCCAGGCCCGATATGACCGGTACGCGGCCCTTGACGGTTTCCTTGGCGATGCGCAATACCGTCAGTTTTTCCTCCGGCGCCAGCGATGCGTTTTCGCCCACCATGCCCATCATCACCACACCGCCCACGCCATTCGCGAGCAGCCGCTCCAGGCCCGCGGCGATCGCGTCGTGGTCCAGGGATTGATCCGCCTTCATCTTCGTGGTCACGGCGGGAAAAACACCAGCCCAATTTACTTTCATGATTTCAGTCCGATAGAAAAATTGAAAAGCCCGGCGGCCTGCGGCCGTATTGCCGCGCCCGCCGCCGGAAACAAATGCGTCAGCGCAGATGCACCGGTTTGCCGGCCTTCATCACCATGGCCAGGTGTTCGCCCTGGCCGCACAGCAAAGAGATATCGGCGACGGGATCACCATCGACGATCAGCAGGTCGGCATATGCATCCGGCGCGACGACCCCCAGCTTGTCTTTCTGCCCGACGATCTCGGCCCCTACCTGGGTCGCCTGGCAGATCACTTCGAAATTGCTCAATACCTGCGCGCGGATGCGCAGTTCATCGCTCTGGAAGGTATGCATCTCGCCCAGCAGATCGGAGCCCAGGCCCATGCGCACGCCATGCCGCTTGAATATCTCCAGGGATTGCAGCCCTTGCAGGCGCACGTCGTCGATCTTGGCGATGGCCTCCGGCGGTACGCCGTACTGCGCGCCCACCTTGTGCAGGGCGTCGTAGGTGACCAGGGTCGGCACCGCGTATGCCCCGTGCTCGGCCATCGCTGCTGCCGCGGCATCGTCGACCAGGTTGCCGTGCTCGATCGTGCGCACGCCCAGCTGGACGGCGCGCGCGATGGCCTTGCCGGTATAGGCATGCGCCATGACGTAGGTCTGGTGCGAGGCAGCTTCCTCTACGATGGCCGCGACCTCGTCGCGCGAGTACTGCAGATTGCCGATGGGATCGGTCGGCGATGCCACGCCGCCGGACGCCATGATTTTGATATGGGTGGCGCCGGCGCGCATTTCTTCGCGTACCGCCTTGCGCACCGCGTCGACACCGTCGACAACACGGGCGATGGCGCCCAGGTTGCGATGGCAGGGACACGGATCCGGATCGCTCGCATCGATGCGCTCGCGGAAGTCGCCGTGGCCGCCGGTCTGCGACAGTGCCTTGCCGGCAATGAACATGCGCGGACCGTCGATCAGGCCGTCGTCCACCGCCCGGCGCAACGCATAGTCGGCGCCACCCGCATCACGCACGGTGGTAAAGCCGCGCCGCAGCATGGCGGCCAGGATGGGCACCGCGCGCAACGTGGCGAAGGCGGCCGGCATGCGCGCGTTGGTGCCCAGGTTCGCCATGGAGGCCACGACGTGAACGTGGCAGTCGATCAGGCCCGGCATCAGCGTCCGGCCGGCGACGTCGATCACCTGGTCGGCACTGCCGGCCTGCACCGGCCGCGATGATACTTCGCGGATGCGATCGCCTTCCACGACGATGTCATAGGAACCGTCGTCGTCCTTGTGGTGCGCATCCAAAATGCGCGCGTTCTTCAGAATCAGCATGACAGGCTCGCTTTCTTGAAACGGGAAATCGAATAGGGCCGCAGATCGATGCCAAGGTCGTCGCCCGCCAGCAGGCTGCCGATGACCGCACCCGTGGTGGCCGCCTGCGTCAGGCCCAGATGACCATGGCCGAAGGCGTACAGCAGGCGATCCGATGCCGGCGATGGGCCGAGTACGGGCAGCGAATCCGGCGTGGAGGGGCGATGGCCCATCCAGCGCCGCGCATCGCGTTCGTCCATGCCGGGCAGATAGCGCCGCGCCAGCTCCAGCAAGGCATCGCTGCGGCGGTAGTTGGGCGGTGCGTCCAGGCCGGCGAATTCCGCGGCGCCGCCGACGCGCAGGCCGATCGCCAGCGGTGTCGCGACGAATTTGCGCTCGGCGAAGATGACTTCGCGGTTCAGGGTACCGACGGCCGCCGGCAGCGTCGTGTTGTAGCCGCGCTCGCTTTCCAGCAACACGCGGTCGCCGGCCGAACGTGCCAGCGCGCCCGACCAGGCGCCGGCCGCCACCAGCAGGCGATCGCCCGCGTGGCGGCGCCCGCCGCGGTCCAGCGCCGCGGGACGCAGAGGGTCGTTCAGCGCCAGCGCCGCGACGTCGGCCGTGACCAGGGTGCCGCCATCCTGGCGGATGCGCTCGCGCAGCGCGCATACGATGTTCAGCGGATCGTCCACGTGCGCCCAGTCCTCCAGCATCACGGCGTGGCGGAAGACAGGCGCGAGCGCGGGCTCGAGCTCGTGCAGGGCGTCCATGGACACGGAGGTCCAGCGCACGCCAAGCTCGCGCTTCCAGGCCCATTCGTCCGCGTCGGCCGCGAAGGCGGCATCGCTTTCGTAGACGGTCAGCGCGCCGCGGCGATGCAGTTGGCCCGACAGGCCCACATCGTCGAGCAGGGCGATCAGATCGGCCAGGGAGCGGTCGTTCAACGCGGCCAACGCGCGCGAGATGTGGCGGAAACGATCGGGTTGCCCGACCTGGTTGAAGGCGCGCAGCCAGGGCAGCAGCCGCGGCGCATGGCGCCAGCGGATGGCCAGGGGCCCCAGCGGGTCCAGCAGCCAGCGCGCGGCCTTCAGGCTGAAACCGGACACCGCGATCGGCGTCGATTCGCCGACGGCGATGCCGCCGGCATTGCCATGCGAGGCGCGGTCGCCTTCGAAATCGCGATCCAGCAAGGTAACGCGCCAGCCCAGCTGCTGTGCGCGGCGCGCGCAGGACAGGCCGATCACGCCCGCCCCCACGACGACAAGTTCTGTCATGCTCTATCCGTATTACGCTTCATGTTTGCCCAGGAAAAGATCGGCCGCGCGGCTATCGCTCAATAGATCCGCCGCGGCGCCTTCCATGGCGACCACGCCCTGATCGATGATGTATCCGCGCTGGCTGACCGCCAGCGACTGCCGCGCGCGCTGTTCGACCATCAGCACCGTGGTGCCGGAAGCCGGCAGTCCCCGCACATAGGCGAAGATTTCATCCACGCGTGCCGGCGATAGCGCCGCCGTCGGTTCGTCGAGCAGAAGCATATCGGGTTCCCGCATCAGGGCGCGGGCGAAAGCCAGTTGCTGGCGTTCCCCGCCCGACAGGGTGCCGGCCGCGCGGCGGCGATGGCGCACCAGCGCGGGAAACATCTGGTACATGGCGTCGGCACGCGCGCGGGCATGCTTCACGCCCTGCACCACCAGCAGGTTTTCGTGCACGGTCAGGGAGGCAAAGACATTGGCGACCTGCGGCACATAGCCGATACCGCGTTCCAGGCGCGATTCGACGCTCCAGCCGCCGATATCGCGATCGCGCAGCACGACCTGGCCAGCGGTGCGCGGCAGCAGCCCCATCACCGCCTTGATGATGGTGGACTTGCCGGCGCCGTTGGTACCGGCGATGGTGACGATTTCGCCGGGCAGCACGTGCAGCGAGATGCCCTTGAGTATGTCGGCGTCGCCATAGCCGCCGCGCAGGTCTTCCAGCCGCAGCACGGCTTTGGTATCGGCATTGGAGCCGGCGGGACGCGAAGTGGCTTGCGTCGCAGTGGCGGTCGTGGCAATCATGTGGCCTCCGCGCCGGAGGGCGCCGGCGCGCCCATATAGGCTTCGCGCACCCGCGGATCCGCCAGCACCTGGTCCGGCTCGCCATGCGCCAGCAGCCGGCCGCCGTCCAGCACATACAGGTCGCCGACCAGCCGGTTCAGCGCCATCAGGTTGTGCTCGATGATCAGAAAGCCGATACCGCGCTCGGCGTTGATCTCGCGGATACGCTGCGAGATCTCCTCGATCAGCACCGGGTTGACCCCCGCATACGGCTCGTCCAGCAGAATGAAACTGGGATCGGACATCAGCGCGCGTCCCAGCTCCAGCAGTTTTTTCTGCCCACCGGATAATCCCCCGGCCGGTTTGTCGGCGACCGCGTTCAGTTTCAGGAAGTCCAGCAAGTGCTGCGCCCTATCGGCGATTTCCGCCTCTGCCCGCCGCACGCGGCCAGGCGCGAAGAACAGCGGCAGCAGCGATTCACCCGGTTGATCGCGTGGGCCGACCATCAGGTTCTGCCGCACCGTCAGATGCGCGAATTCGCGCGGGATCTGGAACGTGCGCCCCAACCCCATGCTGGCACGCGCCGCCGGCCTGGCGCCGCGCAGGACCTGGCCATCGAAAGTGACCTGGCCGGCGGACGGCTGCAGAAAGCCGCTCAGGACGGCGAAGAAGGTGCTCTTGCCCGCGCCATTGGGGCCGATCATGCCGTGCAGGCCGTCCAGGCTCATGGACAGCGTCACGCCGTCCAGCACCTGGAAGTCGCCATAGGACAGCGAAATTCCGGTCGTCGCCAGGCTGGTCATCGCGCTCCCCTGCCACCGAACAGGCCCTGCGGCCGCCAGCGCATGAACAGGATCAGCACCAGCCCCACCACGCCCAGTTGCACGCTGCCCATATCGGCATCCGACACGCCGGGGATGATGCCGCGCGTAAAGCGCACGCCTTCCAGGAACAGCACCAGCAATACCGCGCCGGCCACGCTGCCGGACAGGCGCGCCACGCCGCCCATGATGATGGCCATCCAGACGTAGAAGGTAATCAAGGGCACGAACTGGTCGGGCACGATGTAGGTCATGTAATGCGCGAAGTACGCACCCGCCAGGCCCGACAGCGCGGCGCCCAGCATCAGCACCTGGGTCTTGAAGCGGGCCGGTTCCTTGCCCAGCACGTACACCGCGGTTTCATCGTCGCGCACCGCCTGTATCGTGCGGCCGTAGGGACTGTGCGTGACCCGGCGCAGCACAGCCACCGCCACGGCGATGGATAGCGCGAGCAGCACCAGCAGCAGCATATCGCTGAAGCGCGCGTTGCCCCAGCCGGCGCCCAGGCGCGGTACGCCGGGTATGCCTTGAACGCCGTTGGTCAGCCACTGTTCCTGCACCAGGACCAGGCGCACGATTTCGGAAAAACCCAGGGTGACGATGGCCAGGTAATCGTCGCGCAGCCGCAAGGCCACGCGTCCCAGCGGCCAGGCCAGCAACGCCGCGGCCAGCATCGCCGCGGGAAAGGACAGCAGCGGCGTCCAGCCGGCCTTTAATGTCAGCAGCGCCGATGCGTATGCGCCCACGCCGAAGAATCCGGCCAGGCCAAAATTGATCAGGCCGGTAAAACCGTATTGAAGGTCCAGCGCCAGCGCCAGCAGCATATAGATGCCCATGATCACCAGGATGGACAGCAGATAGGTCAGCATCAGCGCACCCCCACCGGCCGGTTGAACAGGCCCTGCGGACGCAGCAGCAGGACGACCATCATGACCACGTAGCCCAGCGCGATCTTGTAGACGAAGCCGACGAACGGCGTCGACAGTTCCTGCAGCACGCCTAGCAGCAGCGCGCCCATGACGGCCCCTAGCGGATTGCCCAGCCCGCCCACCACCGCCGCGGCAAAGGCCGGCAGCAGCATGTTCCAGCCCGCGTCCGGATAGACCACCGTGCGCATGCCGGTAACCGTGCCGGCGATTCCGCACACCACTCCGGCAATCGTCCACATGGCCAGCATGCAGCGTTCGCGGCGGATGCCGCTGACCCGGGCCAGGTCCGGATCGTCGGCGATGGCGCGCAGCGATCGGCCCAGCGGCGTCGCATACAGCATGAAGAACACCAGCGCCAGCGTCAGCAAGGTCAACGCGGCCAGGCTGAGGTCGGCCGGTGCGATGGAAATATCGCCGAAGCGCCAGGCGCGTTCCAGCGGCATATCGAAGGCGCGCGGGTCGTGGCCGAAGGCGACGCCCAGCGCGGCGCGGATGACGAAACCCACGCCGATGGAAGTCAGCAGCAGCGTGATTACCGACCGGCGGATGACCGGACGAAACGCCAGCAGGTAAGCCAGCACCGATGCGACCGCGCCGCCGGCCGCGCCCGCAAGGCCGGCCACGATGAGCGAACCCGTCAGATGATGGGCGGCCAGCCCGGCATAACCGCCCACGGCGACGATATCGCCGGTGGCCGCGTTGGGAAAGCGCGCCAGGCCATAGACCAGTGTCAGGGCCAGGGCCGGCAGGGCGATGATCAGCCCTTCCACCAGCCCATTGATGACCAGGTTGATGTAGTCGGCGTATGACACGCGACGGCCCTTACAGCTTGACCACGTACTTGCGCACGAGCTTGCCGTTTTCCACGAAGGACGCCGCGAAATCCGGCGTGACGTCGTTGTACTGGTCGAAGTTCAGCGCGCTGGACGCGCCGATGTAGGTGATGCGCTTGCCGGCTTCCAGCAGCTTCTTGCCGTCGGCGAAGCTGTAGACGGCCTCGCCGCCCGGCGTGCCGATTTCGTGCACTTTTTTGGCCAATTCCGATCCCGTCGCCTTCGGCCCCAGGGCCTGCACCGCCAGTGCCAGGATAATGGCCTGGTCGTAGGCCATCGGCGCGTACACATTGCCGGCGACGTCCACGCCTTCCTTGCCCAGCGCATCGCGCACGTGGGCATAGTTGGGCGCGTTTTCGTTGCTGACCGATTCAACCGAGATGATGCCTTCGGTTACCTTGGGACCAAGCGCCTTGATCAGGTCCGCATTGGCGGCCCAGCCGGGAATGATCCAGTGCGTGTCGATGCCGGTCTGGTACCACTCGCGCAGCAGGATGGTCGTATCGGCCAGGTAGGAGCCGGTGACGATGACATCCGGCTTGGCGCGCAGCACGGATTGCAACTCGGAACGATAGGACGGGCGATTGGGTTCGTACACCACGCTGGCCACCACCTTGCCGCCGGCGGCTTTCCACGCTTGCGTGAACCCTTCGGTGTTACCAATGCCGGAGGCATTGTTGAAGGCCATGGTGGCAGGCTGCTTGTAGCCCTGGCGTTCGGCGACCTTGGCAAAGGCCTGGCCGAAGCGGCCATTGGTGGCCTGGAAGCGAAAACCCAGCCGCTTGGGATTGGCGTCCGCGCTTAGCGCGGGGGCGCCGGAACCGTGCATCAGCGGAATGTCGGCCTCGTTGGTGAGCGGGATGACCGCGAGCGATTCGCCGGAACTCCAGCAGCCCAGGATGGCGCGGACCTTGTCCACTTCGATCATCTTCTTGGCGCCGCTGACGGCCGCCTGCGGTGCGGTTTGGGTGTCTTCCACGACGACGCGGAACTGGGCACCCTGGGCGCCGCCGGCGGCATTGATTTCCTTGGCGGCAAGTTGGATGCCCTTGACCATACCGGGCCCATAAGGCGCGCCCGAACCTGTTAGAGGACTGAGCGCGCCGACGACGAAGTCGGACGTCTGCGCCAAAGCGGACAGACTCAGGCTGCTGGCCGCGGTGGCGGCCAGGAATGCGGCAACGAGATGACGGCGATTCATGGAGACGCTCTCTAAACGTAAATTGGATCCAATATCCTGTATACGGACGCCATGCTAAACTGCCTTACTTCCGCAGTCAACAAGACGGGAATCAGGGTTTACGCACCTTTCATGAACGATTCGACGATCCCCGCCCGGGACAGCAAACTCGTACGGCGCACCACCGTGGACCTGGTGCTGGATGCATTGCGCCAGCGGATCCTGTCCGGACAATTGCGCCCCGGCGCCCCGCTGCGCCAGGAAGCACTGGCGGATGAGCTGGGCGTCAGCCGCATCCCTGTGCGAGAGGCGATCCGGCGGCTGGAAGCCGAAGGCCTGGTATCGATACATGCTCATCGCGGCGCCTACGTCTGTGCGATGTCGGCGGCCGATGTCGTCGAAACTTTCGAATTGCGCCTGCAGATCGAGCCCTGGCTTTTCAGCGAGGCGATCCACGCGGGTACCGGCGCGCCGCTGCTGGCGGCACGGGCGGCGCTGGAAGAAGCCCGGCATGCCGATGCGGCCGACTGGGGCCGCATCAACTGGCGGCTGCACGAAGCCCTGTACCTGCCCGCGCGCCGCGACCTGGCGATGACCGTGCTGCGCCAGTTGCACGATCGCGGCGACCGCTATCTGCGCTTCCAGGTGGTCAATATGCCGCTGCGCCAGCAGGCCCATGGCGAACACCTGGCGCTGATCGAATACGCGGAAAGGGGCGACGCGGCCGGGGCCGCCAAGGCTCTGCGCACGCATATCCAGGTCGCGCTGGAACAGGTGATGGGAGTAGTGGCTGAACTCACGCAAGAACCGATGGAATAAAAATGGAATAAATCCGGCGTCCGCGGTGTTCACTCCATGCAAACCCACCCAACGGAGGTCTTATGGTTCGCAATTTCACGTTTTCCGCCCTGGGCGCCGCCGCCTTGTTGATCACCGGCTGCGCGGTCGCCGCCGCCCCCGGCAAGGCCAGCAATGGCGTGCTCGTCGGCGCCAAGGGCATGACGCTGTATACGTTCGACAAGGACACCGCCAATTCCGGCAAGAGCGTCTGCAATGACAAGTGCGCCACCAACTGGCCTCCGCTGATGGCTCCGGCCGGCGCCAAGGCCGACGGCTCCTGGACCGTGATCACCCGCGACGACGGCGCCAAGCAGTGGGCCTACAAGGGCCAACCCGTGTACTACTGGGTGAAGGACAAGGCGCCCGGCGACAAGACCGGCGACGGTGTCGGCGGCGCCTGGCACGCAGCCCAGCCCTGATCGGTAATGGCATCTGCCGCGGGCGTGGAGCAGATCCTCGCCCATATTCCGTCGCTGCGCCGCTATGCCCGCCTGTTGGCGGGCGATGCGGCCAGCGCGGACGACCTGGTGCAGGACACGCTGGAACGCGCTTGCACGAAATGGTCGCTATGGAAGCCCGGCACCGCACTGCGCGCGTGGCTGATGACCTTGATGCACAACCTGTACCTGAACCGGATACGCGATTGGCGGCATGACGACAATCACGATGTCTGGGACGAAAACACCGATCTGGCGCACGAGCCCATGGCCCACGCGCCGGACATGCTGGATCTGGAGCGCGCGCTGGCGCGCCTGACCCCCACGCTGCGCACCGTCCTGCTGCTGGTGACGGTGGAAGAATATACGTATGCCGAGGCCGCGGAAATCCTGCAGGTTCCGGTGGGCACTGTCATGTCGCGGCTGCACCGCGCGCGCGAAGCCGTACGCGCCGCCATGGCCGGACAGGACGATGCGGCCGCGCCCACTCCCCTGCATCTGGTAAAGCGATGATGGAAACCGACGCCCATGTCTCCGATGACGATCTGCACGCCTTCGTCGACGGCCAGCTGGACGCGTCGCGCGTGGCACCGGTGTTGCAGTATCTCCAGCGCCATCCCGACGCGGCCGTGCGGGTCGCACACTGGCACGCCCAGCGTTTCGCGCTGCGCCGCCTGCACCGCGATATCGACCCCGGGCCAGCGCCGGCCGCGCTCGCCAATACGGTGCTGCGGCACGGCCGCCGCCGCTGGAATCCCTGGACCCAGGCTGCTGCCGCCGTCCTGCTGGTGGCGGCCGGCGCCGCCGGCATGCGTGCGTGGCAACAGATGCCCGGGATGCCCGCGTCCACCGTTGCGTCCGCGCCGCCGCAATTCGTGCGGGACGCCACCGCGGCCTATGCCGTCTATTCGCCCGAGGTGCGCCATCCGGTCGAAGTCGGCGCGCAGGAAGAAGCCCATCTCGTCCAATGGCTGAGCCGCCGCCTGGGTCGTCCGCTGGCCGCGCCTGCGCTACAGGACCGCGGTTTCCGCCTGCTGGGCGGCCGGCTGCTGCCGGGCGAAACGGCCGCGCAGGGCACCGCGAAAACGACGGCATCGCCCGCCGCCCCCGCATCGCCCTCCAAGCCCGGCGACAGTGCATCGGGCGATGCTCTGGCACGCGCGCAATTCATGTACGAGGACGGCCGCGGACGCCGCGTGACGCTGTACGTCGCGGTTTTCCCGACCGGCGTATCGCCGCATGAGACCGCCTTCCGCTCGGTCCAGTCGGCCAGCGGTACCGCGTTTTACTGGGTCGAGAACGGCTACGGGTACGCGCTGAACGGCGATCTGCCCGCACCGGAATTGCAGGCCCTGGCGGGCGACGTGTACGATCAGCTGTTCCCGCGCTAGGACGGCCGCGCCGGCCGCACCCGCGCGGAACCCAACCGGCGCCGCACATGTCCTCGACCATCCGCCCCATCGAACCGCGCGACGAAGCACGCTGGCGCATTCTGTTCGACGGCTACACGCGTTTCTACAAACGCGTGCCCAACGAAACCCTGACACGCCATACCTGGTCCCGCATCCTGGATCCGCGCGTGCCGGTCCATGCGATCGTTGCCGAGGACGAAACCGGCACGGTGATAGGTATCGCCAACTATCTGCTGCACGAAAGCACGCTGACGTTGACGCCGGTATGCTACCTGCAGGACCTGTTCGTCGATCCCACCGTCCGTGCCCAGGGCGCGGGCAAACAGATGATCGATTGGCTGGTCGACGAGATGAAAGCGCGCCAATGGTCGCGCCTGTATTGGCAGACCAAGGAAGACAATTACCGCGCGCGCGGGCTCTATGACAAGTACACGCCGCACAGCGGTTTCGTGCGCTACGTAATCGACAACCAGGATCTGTAGCCGATGCGAGACCTGGCCGGAACCTATACCGCCACGCGCGTCGCCGTCATCGGCGCCGGCATCGTGGGTGCCGCCATCGCCTATACGCTGCGCCAGCGCGGCGCTCACGTCACGCTGATCGACCGCGATGAACCCGGCAGCGGGTGCAGCTTCGGCAATTCGGGTGCCATCAGCCCTGGATCGGTAGCGCCGCTGGCCATGCCCGGCATTCTGAAAACCGTACCGGGCATGCTGCTGGACCCGGAAAGCCCGCTGCGCCTGCCCCTACCCTATCTGCCACACGCCCTGCCCTGGCTGACGCGCTTTGTCGCCGCATCGCGCGTCGTCGCCGTCGCCGACGCGGCGCGACGCCTGGCGGCGCTACATGCGGGCGCGGTGGAACGGCATCTGGCGCTGGCCCGCGAAATCGGCGTGCCGGAGCTGATCCTGCAACGCGGCCATTTGCACGTCTATCCCGACGAAGCAGCGCTGGCCAAGGATGCCGGCGGCTGGCGGCTGCGCGAGCAATACGGCTACCACTTCGAGAAACTGGACCGCCAGGGCATCCAGGACCTGGAACCCGCCATCGGCCCGCGCTACCGGATCGGCGTATTCCTGGCCGACCACGCCACGGTGCTGAATCCCTTCCGCTATGTGCAGGCCATCATCCGCGCCTATCAGGCGCGCGGCGGCAATCTGCTGCGCGGCCAGGCCGGCACGCCAGAACGCGCCGGTTCCGGTTGGAGCCTGAACATCAACGGCGCACGGCACGATTTCCAGCACGTGGTCGTCGCGGCCGGCGCATGGACGCCACGCCTGCTGCGGCCGCTGGGCGTGCGCCTGAACCTTGAAAGCCAACGCGGCTATCACGTGCAATTCCAGGGAGCGTCCGCGACGATATCCCGCACCGTCGTGCTGGCCGACCGCAAGGTGTTCGTAACGCCGATGGAAGAAGGACTACGCGTGGGCGGCACGGTGGAAATCGCCGGCCTGTCACGCGCGCCCGATCCGCGCAGGGCCCAGGTACTGGAACGCATCGCCCGCGAAACCTTCACGGGCATCGGACAGGCGCCCGTCACCCAGTGGATGGGACACCGGCCCTGCATGCCGGATTCCGTACCGGTAATTGGCGCGGTGCCCGATCAACCGGGATTATGGCTCGCGGCGGGACACGGCCATCTGGGGCTCACCGACTCCGTCAATACGGCGGTACGCATCGCCGATGCCATGCTGGGCGAAACGCGCAGCAGCGCTTCGGCCTGAATCGATAGAGCGATCGTGTGGCGCATCTGTTGTAGGTGACCACAAGGGCTTGCCCGCCGCGATAGGCACGCACACCGCCCCCTCAGCAGGCAGGAAGGGAAGGACAGAACAGGCAAACCATCAAGCCACCGGCGTCAACACCCGCCGCCGTTCAAACCAGCCATCCAGATTCGCCATGACGAGATCAGCCATGGCCTGACGCGTTTCGATGGTGCTGCTGCCGATGTGCGGCGACAGGACAACCTGCTCCATCGCGCACAGTTCAGCCGGCACCTCCGGCTCGTTTTCGAAAACATCCAGCCCCGCCCCCGCCAGCCTGCCTTCACGCAAGGCGCAGATGAGCGCGTCCTGGTCCACCACGCTACCGCGCGACACGTTGATCAGGACACCTTTAGGCCCAAGCTCGTCGAGCACACGCTGATTGATCAGGCGCCGCGTATCGGCCCCGCCCGGCAGCGACAGCACCAGCATGTCGCTTTCACGAGCCAACGCATAGACATCGTCGCAATACAGATAATGCGACGGCAGATCGCGGCGCGGCGATCGGTTGTGATAAGCGATATCCATGCCGAAGGCTTCGGCACGGCGCGCGATCTGGCGGCCGATATTGCCCAGCCCCAGGATCCCGCAACGATGGCCGCCCAGTTTGCGGCCCATGGGCGGAGTCTCGTTGCGCCAGCGGCCGGCGCGCACGAAACGGTCCAGCTCGGGGATGCGCCGCGATACGGCCAGCATCAGGGCCAGCGCGGCGTCCGCCACGCATTCGTCCAGTACGCCCGGGGTATTGGTGACGACGATATCGTGCTGGCGCGCCGCCTCCATATCGATGGGATCGACACCCACCCCGAAACTGACGATCGCTTCCAGGTTCGGCAAGGACTCGATCATCTCGCGTGTCGCCCCCCAGCGCCCGCTGGTCGCGATCCCGCGGATCGCCGCCCCATGCCGGGCCAGGAAATCGGTGGGATTACTCATTTCCCACCAACGGTGCACGCGGTACTTTGCCTCGATGCGCGCCATCAGGTCCGGCAGCAAGGGGCCGGCCATCAGCAGTTCAGGCAGCGTAGTGGCGGAGTCTTTCGGTGTCGCGGCGTCGAAGGAAGCAGTCTGCATGTGTGTAAGGTCCTGACGAGGGCGCCGTCCGCGACGGCACGTGAAATGGAAAGGCCGGCAAGGACGTATGTCCTGCCGGCCTTGGTCGCCTGAAGGGCAATACCGGCCATGGCCGATATTATTGCCTGGGCGCAGAGATCACGCAGCCGCGGGAGCCACGGCCGCGCCTTCGATATTGTGGCGCTTCAGGGCCTCGGCCACGAAACCGTTGGCCTTCATCTCTTCGACGAAGGCGCGCAGTACGTTGGCGGCGGCGTCGCCGCGGCCCTTCGGCAGACCCATCGCCTGGCGGATCACCATGAAGCTGCCCGGCAGCAGGCGCATGCCCGGTACGCGTTGCATATCGGCTTCCAGCTGCTGCTTGACGCCGGCGGCGACCTCGGTTTTTTCGGCGACGAAGAAATCCACCACCGCCGGCGACGTCGGCGCGCGGACGATCTCGGCGTGTTTCAGTTCGCGCGTCAGGTAAAGGTCATAGGCGCTGCCCTTGCCCACCGTGACGCGGTGGCCGGCGCGGTCGACTTCGGCGCGGTCGCGCAGCGGCGATTCCTCGCGCACCAGGTAAGCGCCTTCGATCAGCACGTAGGCGTCGGTGAAATTGATGCCGGCACCGCGCACCGGATCGATGGCGAAGAAACCGAAGTCGGCCTGTTCCGCCGTCACGGCGTCCACCGACTTGCCGGCGCTGTCGAACACCACCAGTTCCAGCTCCACGCCCAGGCGCTTGGCGAACTCGCGCGCCAGGTCGATGGACACGCCGGCCGCGCCGCCGGGACCGGCGTCGCGGCGTGCCAGGATGGGGTTGCCGACGTTGATGGACGCGCGCAGGCGGCCGGTGGGGATGAACTGGGCGAGTACTTTGGGATCAAGCGACATATCGACTCTCTTGAAGGTAAATGGGGGAGTTTGGCTGTCGGTACTGGCGGAAGTCCGTCTGCATGCGCATGCGGGCTTCCCGCAGTGCCAGCCAGCCCTAGGCGCTGTAGCGGGCGGTTTCGCCGCCGCAGCAAAGATCGATGACGGTCGGTTCGAGATTTTCGCCAAACCAGGCGTTCATGGCAGCCCGGCGTTCGCCGACGTAGACGGGTTCGCCTTTGGCGTCCAGGAGCATGCACAGATCATGTCCGGGAATCAAGAGCGTATCGGGCTGCTTGCGCCACGTCGTCCAGATCAATTCCAGCGTCGACCGGGTAAGCTGCGCATCATACGTGTCGGCGGCGGTCATGCTGAGCAGCTCAGCGCGATTCTTTGCGGCATCGCCGGTGAACAGCAGCGGCTGCGAAGCGCCTTCGACGGTGAACAGCAGATGGCCAGGCGTGTGGCCCCCCGCGACGATGGCGGTAAAACCCGGCAGGAAGCGTTCGCCGTCGGCAATGCGGCGCACCCGCGGCGACACCGCCAATTCACGCACATACAGTTCCGGCAGCGGATCGAAACCCGGCGGCTGCGCCGCGGCCCATTCCAGTTCGCGATCGCCGATCCACACCGTCGCGTTCGGGAACAGGGTGAAGTTCACCGAATGGTCATAGTGCGCGTGCGTCAGCACGACGTCGGTGATGTCCGCGGCGTTCATGCGCAATTCAGTCAGCTGCTTCTTCAGCAGATGGCGCGCGCCGAACGCCCCCACGTCCACCAGGATATTGCGGCCTTCGCCGCGCAGCAGGGTCGTGGTGCTCCACCCCAGGCTGCCATGGAACATGCTGCGTCCGGGGTAGCCGTTGATCAGAACATCGAGTTGGTACATACCTGTACTCCATAATTCATGAAACGAGTGCCGCTCAATCGGGGACGCCGCCGGAGCCGGCGTCGCCCCCTTAAGGGGGAAGCGCATAGCGCTTCGGGGGTGGAGCTTCCTCCCGGTCCGCCAGCGTCGCCCCCTTGAGGGGGAAGCGCAAAGCGCTTCGGGGGTGGCCTCCCTATTGCTTCGGTATTTTGGCATCCTCGATCAGCCGTCGGTACAGATCCAGGTCGGACCTGATCTGCGCGGCGAATTCCTCCGGCGTACCGGCCACCATATCGTTGCCGCCTTCGGTGACCAGCTTGCGCACCACGTCGGGATCGCGCGATGCCTTGACTACCTCGTCATGCAGGCGCGCGATGATCTTCGGATCGGTACCGGCGGGCGCAAGCATGCCCTGGAATTGGGTGATAGAGAAGCCTTTATAGCCCAACTCTTCCATGGTAGGAATATTGGGCAGCACACCGGCGCGATGCGGCCCGGACACCGCGAAGGGACGCAGGCGCCCTCCCTGGATCTGCGGCGCCGACGTCACCACCGTATCGAAGGTAAACGACAGCTGGCCGCTGAGTACGTCCGTCAGCGCCTGCGCGTTGCCTTTATAGGGCACGTGCACCAGCTGCGTGTTGGTCATCAGGGCCAGCAACTCGCCCGCCAGGTGGCCGCCCGCGCCCACGCCGGCCGAGCCGTAGCTAAGCTGGCCGGGATGCGAGCGTGCCCGCGCGATCAGGTCGTCCAGGCTGCGGATCGGCGATTTCTGCGGGACGACCAGCACGTATTGATAGCTGGCGATCTGCGAAATCGGCGCAAAGTCCTTTACTGGATCGTAGGGCGTCTTCTGCGCGTACAGCGAGGGGTTCACCACCAGTGGCCCGCTGGCGTCCAGCAGCAGCGTATAGCCATCCGGCGCCGCCTTGGAGACGAAATCCGTGCCTATCATGCCGTTGGCGCCGGGCTTGTTCTCGACCACCAGGGCCACGCCCATGCTCATGGACATTTTCTGCGCGAAAACGCGCGCCGTAATGTCGGCCGCGCCGCCGGCCACGTACGGCACGATCACGCGGATAGGCTTGCTGGGATAGGTATCGGCACGGGCGCCGACGCTGGCTAATGCCAGCGCCATCAAGGCGAGCCTGCCAAGGATCTTCTTCATCGATGTCTCCTTTCTTCTTTTGATGACTGCGTGGACCTGCGAGCTATCCATCCGTGGTCGACGCGCCGTCGATCCGCGGATGGAACGCCGCCGCCCCCTTGCGGGGGCGGCTCCGCGCGGACGGGGTCGCGTCGCACGACGCGCACCAACCGGCGTGCGCTATACGGGCGTGAACTACCTTAAGCCGGCGCCTTGGCGGCGTGCTGGCGCAGCAGCGCGACCGTCGCGGCATCCAGCGTGATTCCTTCCTTGCGCTGGCGTTCCATTTTCTTCAATTCGATTTCGCCCGGAACGATCACCGGATGCGCGGGATCGGCTGGCGGGCTGTCGTGCAGGATGGAGGCGAAATCGTTCATGCGATCGGCCAGCCACTTGGTCGAGCCGAGGCGGCGCGTATCGATCAGGATGAAGAAGTGGCCCAGGTTCTGCGGCTCATCCGGGGCGTCGACCCAGGACTTCACGTGCGTCAGGTAGGCGGCGTTGGCGAGCACGCCGGAGAACATGTCCACCAGCAAGGCCAGGCCGTAGCCCTTGTGGCCGCCGATCGGCAGCAGGAAGCCGTCCAATGCCGCCTTGGGATCGGTGGTGGGACGGCCGCCGGCATCGGTGGCCCAGGTGTCGGGGATGGCTTCGCCGCGCTTCAGCGCGTTGCGGATCTTGGCGCGCGCCACGACGCTCATCGCCATGTCCAGCAGGAAAGGATTGCCGTCGGGATTGGGCACGCCGAAACCCAGCGGGCTGTTGCCCAGGCGGGCATCGCTACCGCCCCAGGGCGCGATCGTGGTGGTGGCGTTGCTGCCGATGATGCTGGCGAAGCCGGCCTGCGCGGCGATCAGGCCATACGGCGAAATCGGACCGAAATGGTTGCTGCCGCGCGCGAAGGCCACGCCGACGCCGCAGGACTCGGCCGCTTCCATGGCGGCGCGCAGCGCATGCATGCCCACCAGCGGGCCCACGCCATTGTCGCCGTCGACCAGGCGCAAGGCCGGCGCGACGCTCTGCGTGGCCACCTTGGCACGGGCGTTGATGCCCTGGACCTGCAGGCGGTCGCCATACGATTCGATGCGGCTCAGGCCGTGCGTGGACAGGCCGAACAAGTCCGCCAGCACCAGGACGCGCACGACGTCGGCGGCATCCGCTTCGGGCATGCCCAGGCCGACGAAGGCACGGGTTCCCAAGGCGGTCAGTTCCGCCTCGGTGAAAAGGGTTTTTTCTTGTGCTTGCGCGGTCATGGCGTGTCTCATCCCAATAAAAGCAGAAGCGCCGCCCAATCCAGGCGGCACACGGCGAGCATGATGCGCAACGGCGCTTATTCGGTAAAGCGCAAATATTCGGTTGATTAATGCGCAAAACGCATCAGCCCCGGCCCGGGCGGCACGCCGCCCGGGATCGCGCTTCCGGCTTAGCCGCCCATCGGCAGGGACACACCCATGCCGCGCTCGCGCGCTCCGGCCAGTATCGCGGCGCCCGCGTACAGATCCTGCACCGCCATGCCATGCGACTCGAACAGCGTGATCTGCGAGTCCGAGGTACGGCCGGGCCAGCGGCCGGAGACGACGCCGCCCATGTCCGCCAGGTCTTCCCAGTAGATCAGGCCGTTCTCGTAAGCCGGCAGCAGATCGCCGCACTCGCCCTGCGCGACCTCGCGCGAATCGACCACTATCACATCGGCGCGGCGCACGGTTTCGGTGTCGATCTCGCGCCGGTCCAGGGCGTTGGACCCCGTGGCGGCGACGAACTGCCCGGGCTCCAGCCAGCGGCCGTCGAACAGCGGCTCGGACGCCTTCGTCATGGTCACGATGATGTCGGATCCGCGCACGGTCTCCTCGCGCGATTGCGCTGGCCGCACGCGGGCCGATACGCGCTGGGACATCTCGTCGCAGAAGGCGCGCACGTTGTCCTGGTTGCGGCCGAACACCTTGACCTCGGCGATGTCGCGCACGGTGCAGACCGCTTCGAGCTGGGTGCGCGCATGGCGGCCATAGCCGAACAGGCCCAGGATGCGCGCGTCCTTGCGCGCCAGATAGCGCGCCGCCACACCCGTCGCCGCGCCGGTGCGTATGCGGCCTACCCAGTCGGACTCGATGATCGCTTCGGTATTGCCCTGCTCGTAATTCATCATGTGCAGCAGGGTATTCGTGGGCTTGCCCGGCCTGTTGTAGTAGGCCTTGTAGCCGATGTAGCCGATTTCCGGCGCGGCGGCCTGCAGAATGTGCAGATGCCCGCCGGGCTGGCGTGTGCGGCGGCGCGGCACGTCGAAAGCCTTGCCGCGGCCATGCGCGGAAAACGCGCGTTCGACTTCTTCGACCGCCCTGGACATGGTCAACAGCTGACGCACGTCTGATTCGTTCAAGTAGAGCACCATGCCGGTATCCTGTTCACGGCGTCTCGCGCCGAAAGAAAAACGCAAGCCGCCGGAGCGCGGCGGCTTGCCTGGAAAAGACAAAACAAGCTGATTGTTAATGCCTGCGAGCGGTCGCTGTCAACCCCGCGCGCCGGGCCCATGCGCCGCGCCGGACAGCAACAGCCCGCCGTCAGCCGCCGTGTCGCGCACCCCGATGGCGCGCAACGCGTTCCACATCATGGCGGTGGCGCTGGAAATCACGGGCTTGCCCAGGTCGCGCTCCAGCAGGTTGATGGCATCGACGGTCGGCATGCCCACGCCGCTCAGGAACAGCGCCTGGGCATCCGGGTGGTCGACCTGCCGGCCCAACGCATAGGCGCGTTCCGGCGTTTCGTCGTAGATGTTGACCACATTCGGCAGGATGCCGTGGGCCACGACTTTCATGCCGTAGGACTCCAGATGTGCCTTGCCCTGCAGCGTGGTCTGTTCGTTATAGGGCGTGGCATAGGCCACGCGCTCGATGCCCAGGTGCTTGAACGCCGCCAGCACGCTGCCGAAGGCCGTGATAAAGGGAATGCCGTACTGCTTTTCCATGCGCGCGACCAGTTCCGCTTCGCCCTGCTTGCCCAGCGTGTAGCTGGTCGCGGTATGCGCCATCACGATCACGCCCGGGTTGACCATGGCCAGCAGCTCGGTGTTTTCGGGTATGTGCTCGATCTGTGTGCGGTTGCGGTCTTCCTGCCCCGCGTGCGCGCCGGTCTGCCCGTGGGCCACCATGCGCGTGAAATGCAGGGAAACCCCCTTGGGGACCAATTGCTGCATTTCCGGCTCCACGGTCGGGTTGCCGGGAGGAACCAGAAAGCCGATGCGGCCGCGCCATCCCATCATGATGAAATCCTTTCGATAAAACGTAGAGCGATGGCCGCGCACTCATCGGGATGCGTGGCGGCGATGTGGTACGAATCGGCCTGCAGCTCGACCAGGTCCGATCCGGGAATGCGAGTCTGCCAGCGGCGCACTTCGGCCACCGGCTGGCGCTGATCGTAGGCGCCGGGCTTTTCCGGTTGCACGGCGACCACGACCTGCGTGGGGCAGCGGATGGCCTCCAGGCGCGTCGGCTCGGCCAGCCGCGGGAACATGCGGATGCAGGCCTTGACCGTAGCCGCGGGAGCCATCGCCATATAGCGGATCCACCACTCCATGCCTTCCGGCGGCAGCGCGGTGCCCATACGGCCCGGCATGGTCGCGCGCGCCCAGGCTTCCACGCCGGACTTGTCTATCAGGGCGACCCATTCGTCCACCCATTTGCCCAGCGCGCCGCCCGGGGAGATCAATACGCCGGCCAGGGTCATCGACGCCATCCAGGGTGCGCCGCGCTGCGCCAGCTCCAGCGCGACCTGCGCGCCCAGCTTGGCGCCGACGACGTGGATGGGCGCGCCGATATGGCGTGCCAGCGCGTCGATATCGTCGGCCATTTCGCCGATCGACAGCAGGTCGTGTTCGCCCACCGGCGATGACTGGCCATGGCCGCGCAGGTCCGCCCGTATGACGCGGCAGCGCCGCGCCAGCCGCGGCACCCAGCCGATGAAGGCCTCGGCCGACTCGGACACGCCATGCAGCAGCATCACAACCGGCGCCGCCTGCCAGCCATCGGTGTAGTCGTCCACCACATATCCGACTTCGATGCCGGGCGCCACCGTCAGGCGTTCCGAAGTGCGGCGGGCTGCCGCGTAATCCGCGAACCTGTCGGCCGCGGTGGCGGCCGGCGCCGCCTTGTCGTTGCGCTGTTGCATGCGGGTCACCTTTACTGGTTTATTGCTTATCGATGTTGCTGTCCTTGATCACCGCCGCCCACTTGTCGATTTCCTTGTGGATCAAGGCTTCCAGATCCTTTGCCGGCAAGGCGTGCGGATGGATGGTCTGGGCATCGAGCTTCTGCTTGACCTCCGGATCGTTCACCGCCTGCATGAACACCTTTTCCAGCTTGGCCGTAACATCGGGCGGCATCTTGGCCGGTCCCAGCAGACCGATCCAGTACGACGTCTCGTAGCCGGGATAACCCAGTTCGGCGATGGTAGGTACGTTCGGCATGATGGGATCGCGCTGTGCGCTGGTCACCGCCAATACCTTCAGCTTGCCATCCTTGACCATGCCCATCGACGTGGCATAGGCCTCGATCTTGACATCCACGCGGCCGGCGATCAGGTCGGCCTTGGCGGGGCCGGTGCCCTGGTACGGCACGTGCACCATCTGCAGGCCCGCATCCTTGGCCAGCATGGTCATGGCCAGATGCGGCCAGCTGCCGGTGCCGGCCGACGAATACACCACCTTGCCCGGATTCGCCTTGGCGTAGGCGATGAATTCCTGGAAGGTGTTGTACGGCTTGGTGTACTGCGCCAGGAACACGCCCGGGTGATCGGCCATCAGCGCGATCGGCGTGAAGTCCTTGACGGTGTCGTAGGGCAGCTTCTCACGCAGCGACGCATTCACGGCGAACGCGGTCTGGCCGATCAGCAGCGTATAGCCGTCCGGCGCCGCCTTGGCAACGTAGTCGGAACCGATGATGCTGCCCGCTCCACCGCGGTTTTCCACGATGATGTTCTGCCCTAGCAACTCCTGCGCCTTGGCGATGACGATGCGCGTGACCACGTCGGTGGACCCGCCGGGCGGGAACGGCACGATGACGTGTATGGGACGGTCTGGATAGGCGGCGTGCGCGGCGGCGCCGACGACGAGCGCGGCAGCGCCCGCGGCCATAAGGCTGGCCAGTTTCATGAATGTGTCTCCTGATAGTTATGGATAGGCCCCGACCGCCGGGGCCGTTTGGTCATTCGGCGGGTCGCAGCAACGCGGTCAGCGCGCCAATGTGCGGCAGGTCTTCCAGCGTGAGCACCATGTTCAGCAGGGCGTCGCTTTTCTCGGCCGGCATATGGCCTGCGGTCAGGCGGCGGAACTTGGCGATGATTTTGTCGGTCGTCGGCGTCAGGCTGTCCATCTCCAGGCCGGATATTCGGTGCGATGCGCCGGCGCAGACAACTTCGAGATCGACACGGCCGTCCTGCCCTTCCGCCGGGTCGAGCAGGTCGATCCGGTCGGACAGCGCCAGGACGTCGGCATCCGAGGTGTTTTCGTAATAGGCGTATTCGTCCACCGGGCGGCCCAGCAGCGCGGCGGCGACGGTAAAGCGCGCGCTGATGCGCGCCTTCAGCGGCGTCTGGTGCGGTGCCACGTTGGTATAGCCGGGATTGGTCAGCGTCAGCCATGGGGCGCGTATCGTCACGCGTTCGATGCGCGCGGGATCGAAGCCGTGGCGGGCCTTCAGCGTCAATGCCAGGTGCACCGGCGTCTGCACGAAGATGCACACCGGCCGCTCCTTGTAGACCACGTCGTCGATCAGGAAGCGCTTGCCCAGGTCGCGCGTGGCTTCAGCGGCATGCTCCGCCGTGCGGCCAAAGGCGCGGAAATAACCCGATTCGCCTTCGAAGGCCAGCGGCGACGCCGTGGCGCCGGCCGCCGCCAGTTCCGCGGCCGAAACGCCGGTACGGGCGGCCCAGCCGACGTTCAGCTTGACGTCCATGGTGCCGGAACGAAAACCTTCGCCGAAGCCGGACGCGAACATGGCGGCGCATCCCAGCGCATTCACCATGCGCCGTCGATCCAGCGCCAGCATCTTGCCGGCCGCGGCCGCCGCGCCGATCGCGCCGGCCACGCCGGTGCCGCGAAACGCCGGCAGCATGCCGGGCGAGCCCAGGTAGGCGCGCGCGACGATGTCGTAGCCCAGCACCACGGCGGTAAGCAGGTCGGCGCCGCCCATGCCGTGTGCTTCGCCCAACGCCATCGCGGCGGGAATGGCGACCGCGCCGGGATGGGACTTGGCCAGGAAATCGTCATGGGTGCAGCCGTTGACCAGCGTGGCGTTCACAAAGGCGGCATCGACGGCCGGCAGTTGCTCGGCATATCCGATGACCGTGGCCGGGCCGCGGTTGGCCTGCACGAAACGGCGCGCCACCGTGGGCACCGGCAGGTCGCGCGCGGCCAGCGCCGTGGCCAGCGCGTCCAGCAGACGGGACTTGGCGCGCGCGACGGTATCCGCGGACAGATCGCGAAAGCCGGTGTCATGGACGAACGCGGCCCATTGTTCGGCAACGGTGGATGCGGCGGCGGAGCCGGCCTGTGAACTTGCCGCGGTTTGCGGCGATCCGGCTTGCGCCGGGAGCGTGGCATGCATGCGCTTGTCTCTCCGTTTGTTCTGCTTGGTCATTTAGCCCGGCGTTGTTCCGCGCGGTTGTTCCGCGCAGTTGTTCCGCGCAGTTGTTCCGATTACCGAACCAGTGTATCGTTGAATGGACTATATTTTCAGCGCCGGCGATTGTCAAGCATGCGAATGGCGCGCCTGGCCGCCACGTTCCCGGAGACCGCCGCCTTATGACGCAGCCCGCATCGCCTCCGCCCGACGCGGACAACGGCACCGTGAACCGGGTGCTTCGCATCCTGGCGCGCTTCGCGGAAAAGGATCGCTGGGGATTGAACGAGCTGTCGCGCAGCCTGAACCTGCCGCGCGGCACGACCCATCGCCTGCTCAACCTGTGCAAGCCGCTCGCCTTCGTCACGCAGGACGATGACGGCCACTACGTGCCCGGCATCGAGCTGTATCGCCTGGCCGGCCGGTTGGCATCGGAACTGCCCATCAACCAGATCGCCGACCCCATCCTGCAGGCCTTGCGCGACCAGACCGACGAAACCGTGCTGCTGACCTTGTTGGCGCGCGGCGAACTGAAAATGTTCTTCGCACTGACGGCTTCGCCAGCCCATCCGCTGCGCTATCGCATCGAGAAAAACCGTCTCGAACCGCTAGGCTGGGGGGCGGCGGGCCGCTCGCTGCTGGCCTTCCTGAGCCAGGACGAAATAGACCAGGTGATCGCGCGCGCCGAACCCTCGCCATTGGATGCCCGCCCGATGGACAAGGCCGAACTACTGCGATCGCTGCAAACCATACGCAAGCACGGGCATGCGACCAGCTTCGCGCAGCGGGCGCCGGGTGCCTATGGATTGTCCGTACCCTTCTTCGATTTCCGCGGTGAAGTACGGGGCAATCTGACCTTGACCATTCCCGACTTCCGCTTTGATTCAGCCAGGCAGGATGCCCTGCTGGCGCTGTTGCGCGACGCGACGGCGCTGCTCATGCGGCGCCTGGGCTGGTCCTGACACGCAACCACATCTTTCAATGCGTGCGGCATAGGTCAAAGAGCGACGTTCATAGGGACCCATGAATCGGTCGTATCGACCGCGGGCGCGGCGTACCATGGCCGAAATCATCCAGGCATATAGGCAATCATGAAACGACTTCAGTTTTGGCCCCGTCCGCCGCCGGCCGAGAATCTCGGCGCGATGGCCGATTGCCGGATCCTGCCGATCACCGCGGCCCATATCGACGGCTACCGCGCCGCGCTGGATGCCGTGGCGCGCGAACGCCGGCACCTTAGCTTCCTGGCCGCGCCGCCTTCGGAACAAACGCGCGCCTTTGTCATGAACAACATCGCGATGCGCCATCCGCATTTCATCGCCCAGGTGGGGCGTGAAGTCGTCGGCTGGTGCGATATCGTGCCCCTGGCCCAGCAAGGTTTCAAACACACCGGCGTGCTGGGCATGGGCGTGTGCCCCGACTGGCGCGGACGCGGTATCGGCAAGGCACTGCTGACCGCCGCCATCGGCGCCGCCGCGGCGATGGAACTCAGCCGCATCGAACTCGAGGTCTATGCCGCCAATGCCGTGGCGCGCACGCTGTACGAGTCCTGCGGATTCGTTGAGGAAGGCGTCAAGCGCAAGGGCCGCTATCTTGACGGCCGCCACGACGACATCGTGATCATGGCGCGGCTGCTGAGGTGAACGCGCCGCCGCGGATACTGTCCCGAAAGGCGCCGTCCGCTTCCCGTGTTTTGCGGCAGGCGCGCGTGAAAGCGGGAACCGATTCGAGACCGGACTTCTTCCACCTTCGCGAACGCACGAACATAGTGCATGCGCCACCCATAACGCACCATCACGAGGCAAACCCCGCCGCGGCGCCGGCTTAAAGCGGGGTTCGGCTCCATCGCCTTTTCTCCTCCCGCCTTCGGAAAATCTCCAGCGCCCTGGGGCGGATGGCGTCGCGATGGGCAACCGACGAAAACTGGCACACATATTGCATAAGCGTTAAGGCCGGGCCTCCCGGCACCACAACTTGAGCATTACAGGCAAAGGCGCCTTCGACCTCGCGGTCGTTGGCGCCTTTTTGTCTTTTGGAAACGCAATCGCTACGCCCCGGTGACACCTATGACTGCAGCGCGTCCCACCCATCCCGTCCAGACCCTGATCGTGATCGGCAACGGCATGGTCGGCCATCACTTCGTCGATCAGTTGATCGCCCACGGGGCGCTCGACCGCTATCGCATCCTGGTCTATGGCGAGGAAACACGCCGCGCCTACGATCGCGTGCATCTGTCCGAGTACCTGGCCGGACGCGACGCTGAATCGATGGCCATGAGCGACGCATCTTTCTACGAACGGCCCGGCCTGACCTTGCGCCTGGGCGTGCGCGTACAGGAAATCGATCGCCACGCTCGCGAGATCGTCACGGATGAAGGCCGCCAGTCCTACGACAAGCTGGTGCTGGCCACCGGATCGTTCCCCTTCGTCCCGCCCGTGGCTGGCGCCGAAGGCACGGCCGGGCTGGTGTATCGCACGCTGGACGACCTGGACCTGATCCGCGCGGCAGCCGACGGTGCCCGCCGCGGCGTGGTGGTGGGTGGCGGCCTGCTCGGCCTGGAGGCCGCGAATTCATTGAAAACGCTGGGCCTGGAAGTACATGTCGTGGAGTTCGCGCCGCGCCTGATGCCGGTGCAGCTGGACGATTTCGGCGGCGCCGCGTTGAAGGCGCGTATCGAAACACTGGGCGCCAGCGTGCACCTGTCGCGTTCGACGCAGGCCATCAAGCAAGGCCTGCGCTACCGCTATAGCATGCGCTTCGCGGAAGGCGAGCCCCTGGAAACCGACCTGGTCGTTTTTTCGGCCGGCATCCGGCCGCGCGACGGCCTGGCACGCGCGGGCGGCCTGACGGTGGGCGAGCGCGGTGGCGTGGTCATCGACGATCAGTGCCGCACCAGCGACAAGGATATCTACGCCATCGGCGAATGCGCGCTCTGGAACGGCATGGTATTCGGCCTGGTGGCGCCGGGCTACCAGATGGCGCGCACCGCCGCGGCTGATCTTTGCGGCGGCGACGCACAGCCTTTCACGGGCGCGGACATGTCCACCAAGCTCAAGCTGCTGGGCGTTGACGTCGGCTCCATCGGCGACGCGCACGCCAAGACCCCCGGCGCGGTCAGCTATCGCTATATCGACGAAGCCGGCGCCGGCTACCGCCGCCTGGTCGTCT
>DATJHN010000398.1:0-19281 GCA_035493915.1 Bordetella sp. | reverse complement strand
GTTCGTCCATCGAACAGGAGGATCCAATCATGCAAACCGTTTTAAGGACATATTCCGGAAAGGGCGCAAAGGAGTTATTTGATCTGCTGGAGAAACGAAAGACGGACGTCGAAGAACTGCTGCGTTCGGTCCAAGGCTTTGTCGGCTATACCCTTGCACGCAGCGGCGACGGCGGATTCTCTGTGACTGTTTGCCAGGACAAGGCCGGCATCGATGAAAGCGTGCAGAAGGCGAAAGACTGGATCGCAAAGAACGCGGCCAACACGGGAGCGGCCGCACCGAAAGTATCGACGGGATCAGTCCTTATCCATCTGAAGTAACTTTGCTTTGCGACTGGCAGCGCGCAAGTGCATTGGGCGGATTGGGAGGTCCGCAACCAGACTCGCCCGCTGCAATTCTCAACTGCGTGCTATCAGGCGTTGCTGTTCGAATCGGCGCCGCTTGGCGCCAACACTCAGAGACCGATACGCAGCGGCTTGCCTCGTTCCAACGCCGTCAGGCGTGCGCCGGCGCCCAGCTTGGTGAATGTGTCCGCGAGCTGGGCGTGCGTTTCTTTCAGATGCGCCCATCCTTCGTTATGGACCGCGACCAGGGCGGCATTGGGAAATGCATTGGCCGCTTCCAGCGCGTCTTCGCTGCCCATCGTCATGTGAAAGCGCCCGCGAGGTTCGGCCGCGCCTGTATAGAGCATCACGACTTTTGGGGAAAAGCGATCGGCGACCTCGGCCGTGCCGTGGTACCAGACGGTGTCCCCGGTGATGTAGATCAGGTCGCCCGGTTGATCGACGCCGAGCGCGAATCCCACCACGTCGCCCGAGTAAGGTTCGATACCCACCGGACCGTGACGCGCGGGCGTTGCCGTTACGAACAGCCGTTTCCCGTTGCGGGTTTCCAGCGTGCGCGTCTCGAACGGTGCGAGACCCAGCGCATTACCGCCCAACCTGGCCGCCCCGGCATTCGTCGTGTAGACGACGGGGACACCCGGAAGCATCGCGCGTCCGGAATGATCCAGATTGTCGAAATGATGATCATGGCTTAGCAATACGGCATCGATCGTACCGATCTCTTCCACCGACAACGCCGGCCCCGAGGTTTTCTCGAAGCGGACGGGCGTTTCCTGGTATAGGCCGGGCGGATCGAAGGTCGGGTCGGTCAAAAGCCTTATGCCGTCGATTTCGATCAATGCCGTGGGGCCGCCGATCAAGGTCAAGGTGATATCCGGGATCGTCATGGCAGTTCCTTTTCGGTGTGGGGACTTCATGCTAGGCTGCACGGGTCTGTTTGAAAATTACCGAAATCCTGACAGTGGCTGATCAAATTCGAACACCCCTGGACTGGGAGGACGTTCGCGTCTTCGTCGCCTTGGCCAGGTACGGCAGCCTTTCCGCGGCCGCGCGTACGCTGTCGGTCGCGCACGCGACAATTTCCCGGCGCGTCCAGTCGCTGGAACAAACATTCGGAGAAAAGCTGGTCGAGCGTCGCCCGGACGGTTACGTGCTGACCCCCGCGGGCACGCAGGCACTCGCGGCCGCCAGTGAGATGGAGGCCGCCGCGGCGAAACTGATTCGTGGCGGCACGGACGATAGCCCGAGAGGGGTCGTGCGCATCAACGCGCCGCCGAGCCTGACGCAGACCTTTCTGGTTGCCCCGTTGGCGACGCTGGCGTCTCGTCATCCTTCGCTCGATATCGATGTCGCGTCGGACTTCCGCGCCGTAAGCCTTGAGCGCCGGGAAGCGGATATAGCACTTCGTCTGGCCCGGCCGAGCGATGGCGATGTGATTGCGAAGTTCCTGGTGACCCTCGGCTTCGGGTTCTATGCGTCGGCGCGATGGGTCGAGCAAATCGAGGCCGGCATACCGCCAATATTCGTCGGCTTTGACGAGGCGAACAGCTCACTGCCGGAGGCCGTATGGCTGGGGCAACACTTTCCGCGAGCCCGCATGGCCTTCAGGGGAAACAGCCAACTCGTACAAGCCGCCGCGGCGCGCGCTGGAGCCGGCATTGCGTTGCTGCCGCACTTCATCGGCCGGCAGGACAATGCGCTGGTGCCCTGCGTACTGGAGCATACGGCCCCATCGCGTGAGCTTTGGCTTCTGACCCGACGCGAAGGCCGCAAGGATTTGCCCACCAGGACGGTTGCCGAATTTCTTGTCCAGCTCTTTGCCGACGAACGCGAACGCTTTGAATAACGCCGCGCCGTATACACGGACGGCGCAATCAGGCGCTTTCGGTTATGGGTATGGCGAGTCCGATCTCCCTTTGCGGCGGGGTCAGCAGGTGAAGCTCCGGCTGAAGCATAGCGGCGAGCGATCAGCTCGTCCGGCTAGAGGGCTCGACCGAGGAAATCGCGCATCCGGTTGGCTATCTCACCGGTCTTGTCGGCCAGTGCGCAATGGCCGCTGTCCGTCAAGTGGATCTCGGCGTTTGGCACCACCTCGCGATATCGCTGCTGGTTCTCAGCGTTGAACAAAATGTCGTTCTTGCCGCTGACAACCAGCGTCGGCGGTTTCCGCGAGATCAGGTATTCCTGGGCGCTCTTGAGCGTGGGACCATTGGTGCGGATGTCGTAGAGCAGATCGAGCGAGATTTCTCCAGCACTGGGACGTTGCACCCACGAATAGTCCGCCTGCCACTGCCCTGGTTCGATCAGGGATGGATCGTGTACACCGTTGACGTACAAATTGCGAACGACGTCGAGCGTCAGATAGTGATCCTTGGCCTTCTGGCGGCTTTCGGCCGTACCGGTCTGCCAATACGGCAGAATCTCCCCGAACCATGGGCTCGCACTGAAGAACAGCGGATTGTTTTGCGCGACCAGCGCCTTCATCCGATGGGGCGTCTTCAGCATTACGCGATATCCGACAAGACCGCCGAAATCCGTCGCATACAAAACGAATTGCTCGATGCCGAGCTTGTCGACGAACTTGTTCATGACTTCGCCGAGAGCGTCGAATGTGTAGTGGAAGTGTGAACGATCGGGCGCATCGCTGTTGCCGAAGCCGGGAAGATCCGGTGCGAAGACGTGATATTGCGCTGACAGCTCGAGGATGAGGTCGTGAAACATCGCCGATGATGACGGCCAGCCATGCAGCAGGAGTAAAACCGGAGCGCCGGGTGTGCCAGCTTCACGGTAAAAGATAGAGATTCCGTCGACATCGACGGTTCGGTAATAGGTCGGGAAAACCGGGTTTCCCACATGGGACGATTTCTTGCCTGGCACGCTGGCCTGGGCCTTGGCCGATGTTGCGGTGGATACGGCCATGGCTGCCGCACCGGCGAGGAAACTCGTTGCAAAGGAACGACGTGTGAGCATGAAGGAATAATCCTGCAAAGGTTGAACAGAACCATCTGTTGTCGCGGCGAAGCATCCTTGCATGCCACCGCCCTCGAAAGCGGCATGCACTTCTCCTGCGTGTCTGATCTGACTGACGCTTGTCGCGCCCGAAAGTAAACGACATCGTTTACCTTGGAGGCGTAGTTGTAAACGACATCGTTTACTTTGTCAAAGGGATTTGCCACACCACGTTTCACGCAGTTGCCGCGTCCACGGATGCCTTGGCTTCCATCAATGCTTGACAAGACCATCCTGCTCGCAGATACTAAACCAAATGGTTAACAATGCAGAGTCACAACTCGACCTGGTGTTCGCGGCGCTGTCGGACTCGACACGCCGTGGCGTGCTGGCCCAACTGGGCGGTGGCAGCTTTACGGTCACGGAGCTTGCGGAGCCCCACGGCATGTCCTTGCCCGGCTTCATGAAGCACCTGGCCGTGCTGGAGGCCGCCGGTCTGATTTCGCGCTCGAAAGAAGGGCGTGTGGTGCGCTGCCAGCTAGACGCCGCCCCCATGCAAGATGCGGCGGCGTGGATCTCACACTACGAGCGATTCTGGACCGATCAGCTGGATGCTCTGGGTCGCTATCTCTACCATCAAGAGGAACTAGTCGCACCATGGAAAGAATCCAAGGCCAAGAGCCAGTCCAAGAGCCAGCCCAGGTCAGCATCAACCGAAGCTACCGCGTCGCGCCCGAAAAAGTCTGGCGTGCGTGGACCGAGCCGCAAGCGTTGAGCCGGTGGTTCGGCCCGGGCAAGACCCCCTCCGTAGCCGCGGTCGAGATCGACCTGCGCGTAGGCGGACGCTACCGCATTGCGTTCAGCACGCCTGACGGGGAGTCGCATGAAGTCTCGGGCGTCTACCAGGAGGTGGTGGTTAACCGCCGGCTGGTATTTACCTGGGCCTGGAAAAGCACACCTGAGCGAGTGTCACGCGTAAGCATCGACCTGAAACCGCTGGTCGATGGCACTGAACTGAGCTTTGTGCACGACCGCTTCTTCGACGCCAGGGCTCGCGATAACCATGAGCGCGGCTGGCAGCCTTTCTTCGACAGCCTCGGCGATTTTCTTCTGTACAGCAACCACCAGGGAGCCTGACATGCTTTATCAAGGAAGCTGCCACTGCGGCAAGATAAAGTTCGAAGCCGAGGGCGACATCGCATCGGCCACGTACTGCAATTGCTCCATCTGCCAGCGTAAGGGCATATTGATGTGGTTTGTGCCACGCAGCGACCTGCGCCTGCTCACGCCGGAAGAGAACGTCGAAACCTATCTCTTCAACAAGCATGCGATCGCGCACCGGTTCTGCCCGACCTGTGGCATCCACACTTATGGTGAGCGTAAGAGCCCGTCGGGCGAAGCGATGGCAGCCGTCAATATCCGATGCATCGAGGGCATCGACTTGGAAGCCATTCCGGTAAAGCACTTCGACGGTCGTGCCCTGGCCGGCTGACCTCGTTGATCAACGCAGGCCTGGCACTTCACCGATGGCTCCCAGCGTTGCCGGCTATGCCGGCGCGGCGGTGGACTGGACTTCGCGCACGACGCCCAGGTCCAGCAGGTTCTGGATTTCCGCGTCGTCGTACCCGTACTCCGCCAGAATGGCGCGCGTGTCTTCTCCAGCGCGAGGCGCCGCGCGGTGGTACTGCGCCGGTGTCGCGGAGAACTTTACCGGCATACCGATCGTGGATATCTCGCCGGCTTGTGGATGCTGCTGTCGCACCACCATTTCGCGCGCAAGGGTTTGCGGATGCGACAGCGCCTCTCCGATGGAATGCACCGGTCCCGCCGGCACACCGGCCTTGTCGAATTCTGCGAGCCAATCGTCGGCGGAACGCCGCTGCAGAATTTCGGATATGGCCTGAGTCAATTCCGCGCGATTGCGCATGCGATCACTGTTGAGCGCGAAGCGAGGGTCTTCGGCCCACTCCGGGCGGCCCAGCACCTGCGCAATGCGCACCCAGTTTTTCTCGTTGGCGCCGCCGATGATGATCCATGACGTCGCCGTGGGAAAGGCCTGGTACGGCGCGGTCAATACATGCGCCGAGCCGCTCGGCCCAGGCGATACACCCGATCCGAAATAGATGGCCGCGTGCCAATACAACTGCTGCAGGCTGGCCTCCAACAGCGAAGTTTCCACGCGCTGCCCCTCGCCCGTGCGTTGCTTGTGCTGATAAGCAGCCAGGATGCCGAAGGCGGCGAGCAGGCCGGCATTGATGTCCGCCACCGAATTGCCAGTGCGCAGCGGCGGGCCCCCCGGTTCACCGGTGATGCTCATCAAGCCCGAGAACCCCTGCGCGATCAGGTCGAAGCCGCCTTTGTCCGCGTCGGGTCCGGTGCTTCCGTAGCCCGACACGCTGCAATAGATCAGGCCGGGATTGTCCCGGTGCAAGTCCTCGTAGCCCAGGCCCAGTTTTTCCATGGTGCCCTTGCGGAAATTCTCCGTGATGACGTCCGCGCGGCGTAGCAAGCGCATTAGAACGGCCTTGCCTTGCGGATGCTTGAGATCGAGCGAGATGGCCCGCTTGTTGCGATTCAGCATAAGGAACGGCATCGAAACACCGTTGACTTGCGGGTCACGGTATTGCCGTGCGTCATCGCCGCCTTCGAGCTTCTCCACCTTGATGACATCGGCACCCAGGTCGGCGAGCATCATGCCGCACGTGGGACCGGCCATGATCTGCGATAGTTCGATCACGCGCATGCCCGCGAGCGCGCCGGGGCGCGAGGGCGGGTTCTGGGATTCCTGCATGGTTACTCCTGCATCGGGGTAGGTGGGCTTAGCGGCCGGAAAAGTTTGGCGTCTGCTTTGCCAGAAAGGCTCTATAGCCCGTGCGAAAGTCCTCGGTGTCGAAACACTCGAAGGCCTCGTCGCGCTCCGCGTCGCTCAAGGGGGCGCCGGTGCCAAGCCGACGCACGAATTTCTTGTGCCAGCGCGCCACCAGCGGCGCTCCCGCCGCGATCCGATGCGCGGCCGCCAAGGCTTCCGCGGCGACCTGCTCGTCGTCCACCACGCGCGTGACCACACCCAGCCGCAGGGCTTCAGCCGCGCCAAAAATTGTCCCTTCCAGCAACATCGCCAGTGCGGCGTCGGGGCCGACCAATCGCAGCAGGGGCGCCAGCTCCGAATACGCCATCACCAACCCAAGGTTCTTGATCGGAGCGCCGAAGCGCGAGCTGGTCCCGCAGATGCGTACATCGGCCAGGCTCGCGATCTCCATGCCGCCCCCCACGCAGATACCGTGGATCTGCGCGACTACCGGATGGCGGCACTGCCCGATGGTCTCGATCGTGCGCCGCATGATTGCACCGTACTCGCGCGCCTGCTCGGAATTGGAGCGGGACGTCTCGAACTCCGAGATATCGTTACCCGGCGAGAATGCTTTTTCGCCGGCGCCGCGCAGGACTATGCAGCGCACGCCGTCGTCCCGGGACAGCTCGGCGAAGGTATCGCCCAATAGCCGCCAGGCGTCCACGGTCAACGCATTCAACTTGGCGGGACGGTTAAGGATCACGGTAGCGATGGGGCCATCGCGTTCATTCAGGATGAACGGTTGTGGCGACGTCACGGATTCGGTCATGCTGCGGCTCCAGTACTGGATGGGTTCATTGCTTGGACTGTTCCTTGGTCAGCCCCAGGCTGGCGGTCAGCTTCCCGTACCGGCCCCACTCCTGTTCCAGGTAGGCTCGGAAAGCGGCGGGTGAGTCGGGACCACCCCCCACGTCCATTCCCTGGTCGGCGAGCTTCGCGCGCACATCGGGATCCTTCAGCGTCTGCGCCAGCGCCTGGTCCAGCTTTTCCAGGATCGGCCCAGGCAACCCGCGGGGCGCCAGGACCGCATACCACTGCAAGACGTCTACGCCTTTTACGCCGGCTTCCGCCAATGTCGGCACATCGGGCAGGCGCGGGGTGCGCTGCGGACTTGTCACCACCAACGGCCGCAGCTTGCCTGCCTGGATCTGCGCGATCACGCTCGGGAGCGTGTCGAAGTTGAGATCTACCTGGCCGCCCAACAGGTCAGCCAAGGCCTGGCCGCTGCCCTTGTAGGGCACATGGACCATTTCCAGATTTTCGATCTGGGAAAAGCGTGCCGCCGTCAGGTGCTGCGGACTGCCCAGTCCCGACGACGCATAAGTCAGCCCGCCCGGCTTTTTCCGCGCGGCGTCGATCAGGTCCTGCACCGACTTGAAGTCATGGCGGACAGGGTTCACCACCAGGACGTTGGGGACGGTACCGATGTACCTTACGGGCGTGAAGTCCTTGATGGGATCGAAGGACGTCGGCAGCATATAAGGCGCGGCCACCGCGGACTGCGTGTTGGCAAGCAGCAGGGTATAGCCGTCTGGCTCCGCCTTGGCCACCATGTCCGCCGCGATCAAACCGGACGCGCCGGGCTTGTTCTCGATAACGATCTGTTGCTTGAGGATGATCGAGAGGCGTTGGGCGACAATGCGCGCCGACACGTCCGTGCCTCCACCGGGGACAAAGCCGACGATCAGGCGTATCGGCTTTTCAGGGTACGCGGCGGCGGCTGGGCCGGCCTGCATCAGGGCGAACAGGCTGCTGATCGCTACCAGGGCTTTCTTTAACATTGTCGTCTCCTCCGCGGGCCTGAACCATGACGCCTGGTCTATGATTTCCATGCCCGACTGGTATTTTTCTGGAATTTGATATTTGGTATACCAGATACCACGTTATCCCGGATTTTTGCGACGTACACCTATGACAAACCCTTATTCCGCTTTAGCGGTCGATCTGCCTGGCGAAGGTTTCGCCATCAATCACCCCACCTTGCCCGCCGTGGTGGCGGACCGGCTGCGGCAGCTCGTCGTGGACGGGACCTTGCGCCCGGGAACCTGGCTGAATGAGCGGGACCTGTGCGATCGGCTCAAGGTATCGCGCACACCGCTACGCGAGGCCTACCGCATTCTGGCTTCTGACGGTCTGCTGCACATCCAGCCCAAGCGCGGCGCCATGGTCGTGGAGCTATCGCGCGAGGACATTGAGAACACCTTCGATGTTCTTTGCGTCCTGGAAGGGCTGGCCGGGCGGCAGGCCGCGCAACGCGCGACCGATGCGGAACTCGCGCACATCGAAAGCCTGCATCGCCGCATGCTGGACGGCTACGCCAAACGCGATATCGCGGCGTATTTCGAGGCCAGCATGGGGACGCATATCGCCATAAGCCGCGCCGCGCATAATCCCGCGCTGGTCACTTCCTACGACAGGTTGAACCTGCAGGTCCAGGCGCTGCGCTACAAGTCGAACCTTGATCCGGACGAATGGGCATCCGGCGTCGCGGATCACGACGCATTCGTCAAGGCGCTGCTGGCGCGCGACGGCAAACGCGCCGAGCAGTTGATGCGCGAGCACGTGGATAGCAAGAAGGTCTATCACATGCGATGAAAGCGTGGACGGGCCGCCGGTGGTGGTGACCACCGGCCTGGCCTTGGAATGTCCTTGGGATGCGCACTATTTCTTTCCCGCGTCCGCGCTTTGACCGGGGTAGGGATTCGCCATGACGGCGGATCCGGTTTCCAGCAGGGACTTGAGGTTGGACAGGACCTTGGGCCAGCCGCCGGAAACGGCCTCGATGAGTTTCGAGGATTCGCGCTCGACGGTGTGCGTGATGGAGAGTTTGACCGCGCCTTCGCTGGGTTCCAGCTCCATCGTGCATAGCGAGGGGCCATCCGCCTTGAGTTCGGGCTTGATCTGGTGCTGCCATCGGATCACCAGGCGCCGCGGCGGCTCGGCTTCGACGATTTCGCCGGAATCGAAGACCTGGCCGTCGGTGGATACCAGCTTCCATGGGGATCCGGCCGTCCACTGGCTTTCGCCGCGCATGCCGAACCAGTACTGCTTCATGAACTCCGCGTCGGTCAGCGCCGACCATAGTTTTTCCGGCGTGGTGCGGATGTAGGTTACGTAGACAAAGGTCGATCTAGTCATTCGCTTTCTCCAAGTGGTGTTTGAGTTGCGAGAGGGCCTTCAGGCGTGGCTTCTCGAACTTGGCTATCCAGCGCTCGTAGATTTCCTGCAGAGGTACTGGATTAAGGAAATGCAGTTTCTCGCGGCCACGCCGCATCGTCGCGACCAGGTTGGCGGCCTCCAGCATGGCCAGATGCTGCGTCACGCCCTGGCGCGTCATGTCCAGGTGTTCGCACAGCTCGTTGAGCGTGCGGCCATCGTGCGCGTGCAGCAGGTCCAGCAGCTTGCGGCGGCTGGGATCAGCCAGGGCCTTGAACAGCAGGTCGGTGTCGTGGCTTTCTGCCATGGGATATATATGCAAGTAATCGCTTGCCTAAATGATAGGAAAGTGATTACTTGCATGTCAAGAGGTCAAAAGACCTTTACGAATGTCCACTGCGCTGTCACAAGAAGCCCTGCTTTGTGCGTTAAGCTGCTCCGCAAGGGAGAGCAACAGGGGATTTCATCTTGGGAGTATCCGATGAGCAAATTCGCGTTATACGTTCCGCTTGAAGCAAAGCCCGGCAAGGAAAAGGCCGTGGAGGACTTTCTGCGCAATGCGCTGCCGCTGGTGAATGCCGAACCAGGCACGAGGTCATGGTTCGCGATACAGGAAGGACCTTCCAGGTTCGCGATTTTCGACACGTTCGATGATGAAGCCGGGCGTGATGCGCATCTCAACGGCAAGGTCGCCGCGGCCTTGATGGCAGAGGCCAAAAAAGGCGAGCTGTTCGCGAAAGAGCCGGAAATCTACAAACTGGGGATCATCGCGGAGAAGGGGCCTCGCTAGCGCGCGACTCCTTTGCGTGTAAGCATCCGGACGGCTAGCGGCATCGGTTAATGCTGCTCCTCAGGCTGTGGCGCGTGTCGCGATGCCGTTCAGTGCTTGCATCGCGTCAGCCGCCAGATTGATGCCGGCGGCGGCCAGGTTTTCCCGCAGATGCGCGACGGATGACGTGCCGGGAATCAACAGGATGTTCGGTGCGCGTTTGAGCAGCCACGCAAGCGCGACCTGCATGGGCGTGGCGTCCAGCCCTGCCGCCACATCGGACAGGATGGACGACTGCAGCGGACTGAATCCGCCCAGCGGGAAAAACGGCACATAGGCGATGCCCGCGTGGATCAAGTCGTCGATCAGGGCATCGTCGTCCCGGTGCGCCAGGTTGTAGTGATTCTGGACGCAGACGATTTCGCAGATGCGGCGCCCTTCCGCGACCTGGGTGGCGGTGACGTTGCTAAGTCCAATATGGCGCACCAGCCCCTGCCGCTGCAGTTCCGCGAGGGTGGCCAGGGGGGCTTCGATCGATCCTTCGGCTGGCATGTGTGTGTTGAACATGATGCGCAGGTTGACCACGTCGAGCACGTCCAGTCCAAGGTTACGCAGGTTGTCGTGGACCGCCTGGGTCAGGGCCTCGGGCGAGAAAGCCGGCAGCCAGGAAGCATCGTTGCCGCGCCGGGCGCCGATCTTGGTGACGATGACGAGATCATCGGGGTAGGGTGCAAGCGCCTCGCGTATCAACTGATTGGTGATATGCGGCCCGTAGAAATCACTGGTGTCGATGTGGTTCACCCCTGACGCGACAGCTTCGCGCAGGACGGCCAGCGCCGTATCCCTGTCCTTGGGCGGGCCGAATACACCGGGTCCGGCAAGCTGCATGGCGCCGTAGCCCAGACGTTTGACGGGGCGATTGCCCAGGGTGTACGGGGCGGCCTGATCGATTCTTGACATGGTTTATCTCCGTTGAAATGAGCCAGACCTGCAAGATAGACATTCTTGGTCCTCGCGATAATCCCATACAATCCGCACAGGTTGTGCTGAATGGCGAACAATGAAAGTCGATTTGAACGATTTGAACGCTTTCGTCGCGGTGGCGCGCGCAGGCGGTTTTCGCGACGCGGCACGCATCACAGGGACCAGCGCATCGGGGCTGAGCGAGGCGGTGCGCCGCCTGGAGGCGCGCATCGGCGTCAGATTGTTGAACCGGACGACACGCAGTGTCGCCCCAACGGATGCCGGCAAGGGTTTGCTGACGCGGCTCGCCCCGGCGCTGACCGAAATGGAAGCTGCACTGGATACGGTGAACGGCTTCCGCGACAGGCCGGCCGGTACGCTTCGGCTCAATGTTCCTGTCAGCGCGGCGCGGCTGGTACTGCCCGCCATCGTTTCGCCGTTCCTTGCCTTGTATCCCGACATCCTTCTGGAAGTGGTTGCCGAGGAGAGCTTCGTCGATGTACTGGCCGCGGGGTGCGACGCGGGCATACGCTACGAAGAGCGGTTGGAGCAGGACATGATCGCGGTGCCGATCGGACCTCGCGTCCAGCGCTTTGCCGCGGCTGCGTCGCCGGCGTATCTCGATCGCCGTGGGCGTCCGGGACACCCGCGCGATCTGGTGGGTCATGCCTGCCTGCGCGGCCGCTTTCCCAGTGGCGTGATGCCGCCCTGGGAGTTCGAGCGCGGCGGCGAGGTGGTGCGGCTCGACCCGGCGGGACCATTGATCGTGCGGATCGGCGGGGCTGTCGATCTGGTTGTCGACGCCGCAATCTCCGGCACCGGCATCATTTATCTGTTCGAGGACTGGCTGCGTCCGCATCTTGACAGCGGTGCATTGGAACCGGTGCTGGAGCCTTGGTGGCAGCACTTCCCTGGGCCGTATCTGTACTACCCGGGACGCCGCCTGATGCCCGCGCCGCTGAAGGCCTTTGTCGACTTTATCAAGGCGTCGATCGGCCAAGGTGTGCGGCGGGTGAATACCGCGGATAACGCCTCGGGCTAGATCGTATCCGTCACCTCGAGAACGACCTTGCCGTCCGCCGCGCCGGAGCGGACCCGTTCGTGCGCTGCTTCGGCCTGGTCCAACGTGTAGCGTTGATCGTCCATTCGGGGCACCAATTGTCCCGCTTCGGCCAGTTTCGCGGCTTCCCTCAGGATGTGGCCGTGCGCCTCGCGTCCTTCGCCGGTAAGCAGCGGCCGCAAGGTGAAAACGCCGGCGTAGCTTGCGGAGCGGAAAGACAAAGGCGCCAGAGAATAAGTGCCCCAGCCTAGCGAACTGGTCACTTTTCCAAAGGGACGCACCGCCTGGAATGCGGCGTCTAGCGCGCCCACGCAGTCATAGACGATGTCAAAGCCGCGTTCGCCGGTGTATTCCTTCACGTAGGTTTCGACTGCCGTTGTGCGGTCGATCGGGGTGGCGCCAATAGAGCGTAGATAGGTGGCCGCACGGGCGCTGTCCACGCCGAAGGTGTCGGCGCCGCGGGCGCGCGCCAGTTGCAGCGCGACGTGTCCAACGCCACCGGCGGCACCGATGACGAGGACCTTGTCGCGCGCCTGGACGTTCGCGATATCCACCATGCCTTCCCACGCGGTGATGACGGAGAGGGGCAGGGCAGCCGCTTCACGCATGGAAAGATTCGCCGGCTTCTTCGCCAGCAGCCGCGCATCGACCGAGGCGAATTCCGCCATCGATCCCGGCACGCCCGCGACACCGCCAGCCATGGCCCAGACTGCATCGCCCGGGGCGAAATCCGTCACGCCGGGGCCGACTTGCTCGACGACACCGGCCAGATCGATTCCCAGGACCGCGGGCAGCGCGTGGCGCGCATGGGCGGCTGCGCCGGCGCGGATTTTCGTATCGAGCGGGTTCACCCCGCTTGCATGGATACGCACGACAACGTGGCCTGGAATTGCGTTCGGCATGGGCATTTCCTTCCATTGGAAGGGGGCATCGGGCGCATCGACCACAAGGGCGCGCATCGTGGTGGCAGTCATGTTGTGTTCTCCAAAGACAGGAAATTGCGTTGGGGCTGCCGTTGCCACATCGCTCTCAAAGAGCGGTTTGGGGTGGGGCTATCGGCGCATGGAGAACACTCTAAGGGCTATGAATACGTATGAGAACTCCCTAAAATTGAATGTTTTCCATGCAAAAATGAATGGGCTGCAAATGGATTGGAGCGATATGCGGATATTCCTCGCCATCGCGCGCGAGGGCAGCCTGGGGGCCGCCGCGCGCGCGCTGGGACAGACACAGCCCACGATGGGGCGGCGCCTAAAGGCGCTGGAGCAGCAGATAGGTCATGTCCTGTTCCAGCGTACGCAGCACGGATTCATCCCAACCGACGAAGGCCAGGCCTTGCTCCCGCATGCTGAAAGAATGGAGGTCGAAGCCATGGCCGCCATGCGCGAACTTTCGGGCGCCGAGGCGCAGCTGTCCGGTTTGCTAAGGGTGTCTTGTTCGGATTGGTTCGGCTCGCTGTTGCTGACACCGGTGATCGCGGAATTCACAGCCCGGCATCCGGGCGTGACGATCGAACTGCTGACCGATCCTCGCCTGTACAGTTTGCCGCATCGGGAGGCGGACTGCGTCATGCGCATCCTGCCCTTCGACAGCCCTGATGTGGTAAGCAAGAAGCTGTTGCGAACGCAGTATGCTGTGTATGGCCGGCCTGGCCAATGGCAAGCCGTTCCTGGCGATGGACGCGGATGCCGGCTGGTGCTGATGGACACGGCGTTCGGCGGTATGCCCGATGTGAGCTGGGTGACGCGTCTTCTGCCGCGCGCGGCCGTCGCGGCGCGCAGTAATAGTCGGGAGGCGCAAGCCAGGCTTTGCGCGCTAGGCGTCGGTTTGGCCGTGCTTCCGCGCCCGTTGGGCGATGCTACACCCGGCATCATGCCGATCGAACTGGGCGAGGCCCCTCCGGCCCGGGATACCTGGCTTGGGTACCATCGAGATATGCGGCGGCAACTTCGTCTTAGCCGCTTCGTGGAATTGGTCAGCGAGAGATTGTCGGATGCGGCCATGCGTGGCATTTCGTGATGACGCCGCGTGGGACTTGCCACGCGGATTGACAACGGCTATGATTGAGCAATCACTCATTTATTGAGGGCATATGGCACGTCCCCGCAGCCAGGACAAGCGTGAGGCGATCCTCGCGGCCGCGGCGCAAGCCCTGGCTGCCGATGGCCCCACCGCGACGACGGCGCGCATCGCGCGGCTTGCCGGCGTGGCGGAAGGGACCGTCTTTACTTACTTCGACAACAAGGATGCCTTGTTGAACGAGTTGTATCTCAGTCTCAAGGAAGGGCTGCGCGAGGCGTTGCTGGCTGATTTTCCGAGCGGTGCATCGCTGGAGCGCCGGATTCGCCACGCGTGGAATGCCTATGTCAACTGGGGCCTGTCCAATCCGGATGGACGTCGAGCATTGCGCCAATTGGACGTCAGCGGCCGGATCGACGCGCGGCATCGTGCCGCGGGTTCCGAAGGGTTTGGCGAGATCAGCGCGATGCTTCGTGAACGATCCTCCGGCAAGGAGGCGTTGCCAATGGAAGAGGCCAGAGCCTTTCGGGGGGCGCTGTTCACATCGCTGGCTGAAACGGCAATGGAGTTCAGCGCCAACGACGCCTCTCGGGCCGACGTATATCGGGACCAGGGCTTTCGGGCTTTGTGGGCGGTATTGAAGGCGAGCTGAAGGGGTCTTTTTTTAACCTTAATAAATGAGTGAGTAATCAACCATTTAACGAGCTATCACCTTATCAAGGAGTCCATCATGTCCAAAGTCTGGCTGGTTACCGGCGCCGCGCGCGGCCTCGGGCGTTCTATCAGCGAAGCGGTTCTGGCCGCTGGTGATCGATTGGTCGCCGGTGCGCGCGATCCCGCCCGCCTGTCCGATCTTGTCGAGCGCTATGGAGACCGGATCCGTCCGGTCGCGCTCGACGTGACGGATGCCGATGCCGCGCGGCACGCCGTGGATGTCACGCTGAAGGTCTACGGGCAAGTCGATGTAGTCGTGAACAATGCCGGTTATGGCCACGCCATGCCGTTCGAACAAATGACGCCCGAAAGTTTCCGCGATCAGATCGAAACCAATCTGTTTGGTGTCGTCAATCTCACACGCGCGGCGCTGCCCTTCATGCGTAAACAGGGCAGCGGGCACATTTTCCAGGTGTCGTCGGTCGGTGGGCGCAGCTCGACGCCAGGACTGTCCGCGTATCAGGCGGCGAAGTGGGCGGTCGGCGGTTTCAGCGATTCCGTGGCGAAAGAGGTTGCGCACCTGGGAGTGAAGATATGCACGCTGGAGCCCGGTGGTATGCGCACGGACTGGTCGCGCACCGCGAGGGGGGGGAGCGACGCCATGCTGCCGGAGTACGAGGCGTCGGTCGGCCGGGTGCTTAAACTGTTCGCCGGTTATTCAGGCCATGAAGTGGGCGACCCGGCAAAAATCGCGGCCCTGATTGTCGAGCTGTCGCGCCGCGACGACTTGCCGTTGCGTCTATTGCTGGGCGGGGATGCGCTCTATGTCTGCAATCAGGCCGAAGCGGAGCGCGCCCGCGAATTGGAGAATTGGCGTGAGACCACGCTGTCCACGCATTTTCCCGATGCACAACTGCCGGCCGGCCTGGACGAATTGAAGCGATTCAAGTAAGCCGCGGTCGTTCAGCCGTAAATGAGGGTTCACGTCTTGCCGGCTGTGAGGCGTCTGCCTTCAGCCGGCAATGATGTGCTCGTCTTCAACGGGGAATAAGACGCTCGGCCTTCAGCCGGTCGAAGAGATCGAAGAAGGCATCCGGTGTGCTTTGGTAGTCCAGGAATCCGGCCTTGCGGCTTTTTGTCATGTCCGTCACGACCTCCATGGGCCGTCCGAGATCGGCGTCCGTGTGCCACCACGACGCCATCCGGTCGATATTCGGCTCGGCCAGCTTATGCGTGGCGGCGATCTCTGCCCAGTCGCTGCCGGCGTTTCGCATACGGTTTTCCAGCGGCCGCACCGTGCCATCGAATGGGGCGGCTTCGATGCCGAAGTAATCGGCCAATTGTCCCCACAACGTCTTCCAGCGGAACACATCGCCGTTCACGACGTTGAAGTCTTCGTTGCGCGCTTTCTCATTGGTCGAGGCCCATTCGAGATGTCGTGCCAGAAGGCGGGCGTCGGTCATGTCCGTCAGGCTGTTCCACTGCGTGGCCGATCCGGGGAAGACGAACGGCTGCCCAGTATGCCGGCACAGGGTGGCATAGACGGCCAGCGTCTGGCCCATGTTCATTGCATTGCCGACGGCGAACCCGATGACCGTATGAGGACGATGGACGCTCCAGCCGAAGCCGTGGCGTTCGGCCGCCTCGAAAAGGCGATCTTCCTGTTCATAATAGAAATTGTCGACCGGCTGGCGTCCTTGTGCTTCGCGAAACGGCGTGTCGGGCACGGCGCCGGACGCATAGGCTTCGAACGGCCCCAGGTAATGCTTTAATCCGGTTACCAGCGCCGCGTGCTTGAGCGTTGAGGCGCTCCCCAGCGGCTCAAGCACATTGCGCACCATGGCGCCGTTGACGCGGATGTTCTCCTGCTCGTTCGCCTGCCTGGACCAGGCGGTGAAGAATACGTGGGTGACGTCGAGTCCGGCCACAGCGTTGGCGACGGCGTCGGCTGCCGTCAGGTCAGCGACGATCGGCACGCATCCCGGCACAACCGCGGCGCGGCCGCGCGATAGTCCGTAAACCGTCCAGCCCGTCGACAGCAGGCGTTCCGCCAATGCGCGGCCAATGACGCCACTCGCGCCGACGATCAATGCTTTATTGCTCATGCTTTGCTCCAGCTTGTTCCGCGTACAGGATACCGCACGGAATCTGGCGCCGGAGGTGAATGATCTGGCTCAGTTCGCCGAGACCAGTTTGAGCCCGATGACGCCGGCCAGGATAAGGCCGATGCAAAGCATCCTGGCGGGCGCGGCGGAATCTCCCAGGAAGGCGATGCCGATGATCGCCGTGCCGGCGGCGCCTATGCCGGTCCAGACCGCGTAGCCGGTCCCGACGGGCAGGGCGCGCAGCGATATGGACAGGAGAATGACACTGGCCAGGCCGGTGACGACGGTCAATACGGCAGGCATCAGCCGCGTAAAGCCAAACGACATTTTCATGAAGGAAGCGAAGGCGATTTCCAGAACACCCGCCACGCCAAGTAGTATCCAGGCCATTTTTATCGGTTATCCGTGTTTGATTGGAAGGGTGCGAGCACTGCCCAAACAGGTTTTCCTGTGTGGTTGCTGGCTCGCTCCCTGAGGTTGCCGGCCTTTGAAGCGCGGGGCCTTAAGCAGCAGCGGCAGCGGCGGCCGGCCTCTTGCGGAATGAAATGCCGAGCCGGTTGAACGCGTTCATCAAGCCGATCGCATAGGTCAGGTCGGCCAATTCCCTGTCGCCGAATTCGGCGGCGGCGGCTTCATAGTCGGCGTCGGGAACCCCGGTTTCCGCAACGAGGGTGACGCTTTCGGCCCATGCCAGCGCGGCCCGTTCGCGGGCGCTGAATACCTTGCCGGATTCGTGCCATACGGGTACGAGCACGAGTTTTTCCACTGCGAGGCCGGCCTTCAGCAGGTCCCGGCTGTGCATGTCGATGCAGAACGCGCAGCCGTTGATTTGCGAGACGCGCAGGTACACCAGGTCGACCAGTTCTTTCGGCAAGGTGCTTTTCAGCAGGGTGGCGTATACGTTGCCCAAGGCCTTGTAGCCTTCGGGGGAAGCTTCGATGTAGTCGATGCGATGGGTCATGACGGGTCCTTGTGTTGAAGATCAGGGACTCCATCATCGAGGATCTTGGCCTAGTCAGGAAGGTCCAAGAATCGCATTTCTGACTGATCCATGATTACATCAATTCCAGGACCCGCCTGCCCAGCGTCTCCGCGGTGGCCTGCGAGTCGACGTTCGTGAAATTCAGAAGCAGCGCTGAGGTTCCATCGTGGTCCGTCGTCCAATCTCTTAACGCTTCCGCGTAGAGGCCGGCTTCCCGCATGCGGGCGACAAGCTGGCGGTCCGATCGCCTGCCTTGCAGCTTCAGGATCAGGTGCATGCCGCCGGGTTGCGCTTCGATGCGCACGAATTTTCCAAGCGTCTTTTGCAGGCCCGCGGCCGTTACGTCCCGGCGCTCTGCGTATAGCTTTCGCATTTTCTGGATATGGCGAGCGAAGTGGCCTTCCTTGATGAAAGCAGTGACGACGGCCTGCGTAAGCTCCGGACTGCCGCCCGTGAACACCTGGCTGATCTGCTCGAACCGTTCGATCTGCGCTTCCGGAACCACCAGATATGCGAGCCGCAGGCTGGGCAGAAGTACTTTGCTGAACGTGCCGGAGTAGAGCACGCGGCCTTCGCGATCCAGGCTTTTCAGTGCGGGGAGAGGGCGGCTGATGTAACGGTACTCGCCGTCGTAGTCGTCTTCGATGATCCAGGCCTTGCTTCGCGCGGCCCAGTCCAGCAGGGCGAGACGGCGGGGAAGCGACAGGGAAACACACAAGGGACTCTGATGCGCGGGGGTCACGACCGCGGCATGTGCGCGAGGCGCGCGCTCGATGCCGTCGGCAACGATCATGCCATCGCGATCGACCGGCACTGGAACGGCGGCGATATGCATATGTTCGAGCAATTCCCGCGTGGGTGGGTAGCCCGGGTTTTCCACCCAGACGCGGTCGCCTGCCTTGAACAATGCCTGTGCGATCAATGCCATCGTGTGGCGATATCCCGAGGTTACGAATACCTGGGACGGCGAACAATCGATCCCGCGCGAAACTTGTAGATAGACGGCGATCTGCGTACGGAGCTCCGACTGCCCATAAACGGAGGGATGCGTCATGTCGGGCGCTTGCATCGCACGTGCGCAGCGCGCGCCCAGTCGTGCCCATATTTTGCGTGGGAACGCATCCAGCGCGGGTAACCCCATCTGGAACGGCAATATCGAATCCGGACGAAAGTTGGGCGCGGCGCTTGGGCCGTGGGACTTGGGTGCAAGGCTCGTAACCGCGGCGCGCGGCTTCAGGTCTGGCGTCACGACGGTCCCGGCTTGCCCGCGCGGCTGGATATAGCCTTCGGCGGCAAGCAGGGAATAGGCGGCGTCGATGGTGCCTCTTGCCAGGCCCAGTTCTTTCGTCAAGGCCCGGGCGGACGGTATGCGGTCGCCAGGCTTCAGTACACCCGCAGCGATGGCATCGCGGAACCGGTCATAGATCTG
>DATJHN010000397.1:0-11181 GCA_035493915.1 Bordetella sp. | reverse complement strand
TGGCTCACCTACCGTGAATTGGGTGCGTGAGTTCGGCAAGGGCCGGCATCTTTCCCAATCACGCGCCGTCGTGGCCGGGTATCAATACCGATGGTGATCCGTCGATAGCGAAACCCTTGCAGCGAGCCTTCATAGCAAAGCCGTCAATAAAAACGCCGCGAATCCTGCAGGAATCGCGGCGTTCTTTTTCTTGCATCAGGCCCGCGGGCGCATCATCAATCAGCCGTAATGCCTGCCGACTTGATAACCGTCGCCCACTTGGCGGCCTCGGCATCCAGATACTTGCCGAAGTCTTCCGGCGTACCGGGCTTGGTGGTGACGCCCATGCCGGTCAGCACCTTCTGCGCATCGGGACTGGTCAGCGCCTTGTTGATCTCCGCATTCAGGCGGTTGACGATCTCGGGCGGCGTGCCCTTGGGCGCCATGAAGCCCCACCACACGCTGGCCTCGAAGTCGGGGAAGCCGGCTTCCGCAGCGGACGGCACGCTCGGGATCAGCGGCAGGCGTTCCTTGCTGGCGACGACCAGGCCGCGCAAACGGCCGGATTGCAGCTGCGACAGGCCTTGAACCGGGTCCAGCAGCATGAAGTTCACACGGCCGGCGGTCAGGTCGACGATGGCGGGTGCGCCACCCTTGTACGGCACGTGCAGCATGTTCGTCTTGGTCACGTACTTCAGCAGTTCGGAACCCAGGTGGGCCGAGCTGCCGGGACCGGCGGACGCGTAGCTGATCTTGGTCGGATCGGCCTTGGCGGCATCGACGATATCCTTCAGCGACTTGGCGGAAGAATCCGCCGGCACCATCATGATCAGCGGCGACGAACCGACGTAGGCGATGGGCGTCAGCGACTTCAGCTCGGAGAACGGCCGCTTCGGATACAGCGCCACATTGGTGGCCAGGCCGTTGGCACCCAGCAGGATGGTGTAGCCGTCGGCCGGCGCCTTGGCGGCGGCCTCGTTACCCACGCTGCCGTTGGCGCCCGAACGGTTTTCCACGACGATGGACTGGTTCATCTGCTGGCCGATATGCTGCGCCACCAGGCGGCCCAGGATGTCGACCGCTCCCCCGGGAGGGAACGGCACGATCATGCGGATAGGCTTGTCGGGATAGCTGCTTTCGGCCTGCGCGGCGCCCAGCGGGGCGATCGTCGCAACAGCCAGGGTCGCCGCCAGCATCAAGGCCGGCGTGCGGAATAGTGCGGATTTCATGTCTAGTCTCTCGTTATCGCTGATAAAAACAGGGGCCCCCACGGCCCCAGAACATCATGCGGCGTCAAAATCGGATTCAGGCCAGCGCAGGATCTGCGCGGCTGCCTTGCCCATGACCCACTCGCGGCTGTCATCGTCCAGGAAATCCAGAGCGACGCGGAAATGGTCCACGCATTCCTGGTAAGTGCAGGGCAAACGGGTGTAGTCCGATCCCCACATCGTGCGCCGCGGGCCGAATGCCTCGAAGATGCGCTTCAGGTAGGGAGTCAGATTGGCGAAGGGATAAGGCTCGTTGCTGTAGCAGGGTGCAGCGGATGCCTTGACCGAAACATTGGGAAAGCGCGCCAGCGCCAGCAGTTCGTCCAGGTCGGCGAAGGCGGCGTCATCGCGCAGGTTGCTGCGGCGGGCCATGTGGTCCAGCACCAGTTGCAGGCCGGGATGGCGCTGCGCCAGGTAGGGGATTTTGTCCACGTGCCCGGGCACGAAGACCATCAGGGGAATGCCCAGGCGTTCACAGTCGGCCCAGAACCAGTCCATGCCGCCCGGTTCCAGCCAGCCGCTCCATTTGGGCTTGTGGAAGGTCAGCCGGATGCCCAGCATATTCGGCTGCTCCAGCCAGGGCTGCAGGCGTTCGCGTGCGTCCGGCGTTTCCGGGTTGAAGCGACCCATGATGGCCAGGCGCCTGGGGTGGCGCGCGACCGCTTCCAGCGCGGTGTCGTTGCTGTCGCCGACGGGCGACGGCGGCACGATGATGGCGCGTTGCACGCCGGCGGCGTCCATCGTCGCCAGGAATTCTTCCGCGCCCAGGGGTTCTTCGCGATGCGCGCGGGCACCTTCGACGGCCACGAAGACCTTGCGCTCTACTTCCTCGGGCGGCCACGGACGATCGGGCCGATGAGCTTCCCACAAATGTACCTGGGTGTCGGTAATCAACACGCCGCTCTCCTGCTCACACGTCACTTGTATAGACATGGGACTATAGCCCGTGCAAAGCAAGAGCGGAACGGCATTTCCGGTCTAACTGGTATTCCTGGAATGAATAACGGAAACGCATGGCCGTAATAAACAGGATCACCGTGTACGCACGGCGGCCAGGTTTGCGGTCACGTGCGATATCGGGACGCGCGGCGGTCACGCCTTGCGGGACTCGGCGCGGCGCGCTGCCTGGGCCAACGCTTTGGGCACGAAATGGGCGATGAGTTCCGTGGTCTGGCGTCCCAGCGCGGTCTCTGGGCGTTCCGCCGACGTGGCCAGCGCCAGCGTGCTGGTGATGCGCGGCGATACGATGCGGCGAGCGCTGAGTTTGGCCGCATCCGACGCGATAAGCAAGGCATTCTGCGTAACGATAGCGTGGCCGTAGCCCTGCGTTACCAGGTCGACGATCGCGCCCACGGCGTCGATTTCCAGCGCCACGGAAATCTTGCGGCCCAGGCTGGCCAGGCGGGTTTCGACCAGCATGCGCAGCGGATGCGGACGGCTGGGAATGATCAGCGGAACATCGGCCAGGTTCTTGACGGCGATGGAGGCGCCCTGGGCGGCGCGGCCCTTCGCGCGGCGCTCGATCAGAAACAGCGGGTCTTCGCTCAGCGGCAGGAATTCCAGGCCCGGCGTGGGAATCGGATCGTGCAGGACGGCAACGTCGATGCGCCCCGACAGCAGCCATTCGTGCAGATGGACTGTCAGCCCTTCGGTAAGGCACAGCGTGGCGCGCGGAAAGGCTTGGCGGAACGCGGCGACAAAGGGCGCGGTCAACAGGCGCCCGATGGAATGCGGCACGCCGACAACGATGCGGCCGATCGGCGAACCACGCGCATCTTCCACTTCCTGGCGGGCGCGATCGAACTGCAGCAGAATGCCGCGGCCGTGCGCGAGCAGGCGCTTGCCGGCTTCGGTGGGACTGACGCCCCGGCCATTGCGGTAAAGCAGCGTCTGCCGCAGCTCGATTTCAAGGCGGCGGACCTGGCGGCTGAGCGCGGGCTGGGCCACGTCCAGGATGGCCGCGGCCTTGGTGAAACTGCCGAGTTCGGCGACGTGGACAAAATATTCTAGTTGGCGCAGGTCCATGGAGTCTCCCGCCGGCCTGCCGCATCGACCGGGCGGGCCAGGCCTGTCGGCCTACCCGGGCCGACAGATCAAACAGGGACGATACAACACGAAAAGGAACTACGCCGAGCCACCGTCAGCCCCGCGTCGGCGCCGTGTCCTTGGCGATGGACCGGTACTTCTGCACGGCACGCTTCAGGTAATCCTGAAAATCCTCCGGTTTCGGGCTGATCTTTACTTCCACGCCCTGCTTGGCCAGCTGTTCGGTAATGGCCGGCTGGTTCAGCACCTTGGCGATCGCGCCATGCAAGCGCGCCACGATGGGCGCCGGCGTGCCGGCGGGCGCGAAGATGGCGTTGAAGGTGTCATCCTCGAAGCCGGGCAGACCCGATTCCGCGATGGTCGGCACGTCGGGCAGCATCTTGGAACGCGTGGTGGTGGTTACGCCCAGGGCCTTGAGCTTGCCGGTCAGCGCGTAAGGGCCGGACGTACTGACCTGGTCGAACATCATCGATACCTGGCCACCGATCAGGTCGGTCAGGGCCTGTGCATTGCCCTTGTACGACACGCTCAGCATCTTGATGCCCGCCTGCCTGCTGAAGAGCTCGGCGGCGATATAGCCGGTCGACCCCACACCCGAGGATCCGAAGGACAGCTCCCCCGGATGGGCCCGTGCCCGTTCGATCAATTCCTTGACCGTGCGCTGCGGCACCGAAGGATTGACCACCAGCACCATGGGGATCTGGGCGGTCTGTGTCACCGGCGTGAAATCCTTGATGGGATCGTAGCCCGCATCGGGCACGAACTCAGGCACCGAGACGAAGGTATTGGCGGACGCCAGCAGCGTGTAGCCGTCCGGCGCGGAACGCGCCACTTCGCGCGTGCCGACCAGGCCGCTGGCGCCGGGCCTGTTCTCCACCAGCACCGATTGACCCAGATCCTGCGACAGCCCCTTGGCGACCAGGCGCGCGACCAGATCGACCGTGCCGCCGGGCGACACGGGCACGATGATGCGTATGGGTTTGCTGGGAAAGTTGTCCGCGGCCTGCGTGGCGGATGCAAAACAGGCCAGGCCGAGCGCCAGAACGGCAGCCCCTTTGAACAAGGGTTTCATGGTTGTCTCCATTACGGGTATAGAAATGTTGTGACCCGCGCGGCTGTCGCGCCGCGCGGGTGCCGAACCACCCGCGGGCTCGAAAGTCAGCTGTCGTAGCGCGGATAGGCGCCGCCGGGTTCGGCGTCCAGCAGACGCAGCATGGCGTGCCATTCCAGTTCGCCGTAGGGACGGCGAGTGCCGGGCTGGTACAGGTGGGCGCTGCGTTCCAGGATTTCCTGGCTGGGCACTGCAACGTTTTCCAGGCCGCCGGACATCGCATCGACCTGCGCGCGGCAGGCCATTTCAAGCTGGTACATCAGGTTGAGCGCCTGCGGCACGGATGCGCCGCACACCAGCAGACCGTGGTTGCGCAGGATCATGGCATTGTGCTGGTCCAGATCGCGCACCAGGCGCTCCTGCTCGGCCAGGTCCACCGCCGGACCCTCGAAGTCGTGATACGCGATGTGGCCATGGAAGCGCGATGCCGTCTGCGTGATCGGCAGCAGGCCGCAGCGCATGGCCGATATCGCCATGCCGGCGCGGGTGTGCGTATGGATGACGCAATGCACGTCGGGCCGCGCGCGGTGGATACAGCCGTGGATCACGTAGCCGGATTTGTTGATGCCGTAGTCCGTGTCCTGCTTGCGCAGCACGTTGCCGTCCAGGTCGATCTCGACCAGGTTCGATGCGGTGATTTCCTTGTACAGCAGGCCATACAGATTGATCAGCAGACGGCCTTCCTTGCCGGGGATCTGCGCGGTGATGTGGTTGTAGATCATGTCGGTCATGCCGTAGCGATCCATCAACCGGTAACAGGCGGCCAGGTCCTTGCGAATCTGCCATTCCGCGGGGTCTACCTCGTTCTTCAATGAAGGAAAGTCGGTGCTGTAGCGGGCGCTCATGGGCGGTCTCCTGTCCGAACGCAGTAAAACTAATAACGTTGCGGGATTGTCGTCGTTGTCGCCGCGCTCGCCCTTTCAGGCAAAATTTAGCGGCGAATTGTGGGATGTTAGGGACATGGGGATGATTTCGCCATCGAGAAATTTTCAAGGCCGGATGAATAAAACTAATATCATCGCGACATGAATCCTCAATTGCCTCCGCTGAATCCGCTGCGCGTCTTCGAAAGCGTGGCGCGTCACCTCAGCTTTACCGCCGCGGCGCAGGAACTGCACATCACGCAGGGCGCCGTCAGCCACCAGATCAAGGCGCTGGAAACCTGGCTGGGTTTTCCGCTGCTCGAACGCGGCGGCCGGCGCCTGCGCCTGACCCGCGGCGGCGAGAGTTATGCCGCATCGTTATCGGGTGCTTTCGCGCAGATATCCAATGCGACGCGGGAACTTGTTTCCGCCGGCGCCAAGCAGGTGCTGACGGTGCGCGGGCACACCACCATGTTCGTGCGCTGGCTGATCCCGCTGATACCCGCGTTCCAGGCCGCGCACCCGGACATCAATGTGAAGCTGGCCACCAGCGTGGAAGGCGTCGATTTCAAGCGCGAGAATGCCGACATGGGCATCATCTATGGCGACGGTCCGTGGGAAGGCCTGCGCAACGACCTGCTGTTCAGCGACGAGCTGACGCCCGTCATGGCGCCCGAACTGGCGGCGCGGCTGCCGCGCACCTGCTCTACCGACGCGCTGCTGGAACTGCCCCTGCTGCACTCCAACCGGCGGCCGCAGCACTGGCCGGACTGGATCCGGCTGGCCGGCGCGCAGCGCGGGCTGGCGGTGGGCGATATGTATTACGAGGATCTGAGCATCATCTACCAGTGCGCCACTGAAGGCCTGGGCGTGGCGCTGGGGCAATTGCGCTACCTGGAAAAAGACCTGGCGCAGGGCCGCCTGGTCGCACCCCACCCCCTGATACTGCGCCGCCCGCGCGGCTACCACCTGGTCTGCCCCGAGAACCGCGCCGACGAACCCAAGATCGCCTGTTTCAGGGATTGGCTGGTGGCGCGCGCGGTGGAAGGGGATATTTGATATCGAGCGACCGCGCGGCGTCTTTCGATCGTCGCACAATGTCTTGCAATACTGCGTGTCGCCGGATGGCGGACATGGATTCTTTCGACACTGATGGGGCTACCGAGGCACGGACGCGAAGTACGCTTGGGCATCAGCATAAAACGCCCCGCAGGAAGCCGCGATGTTCGAAGTACCCGCACTGCACGGCCCTCACCTTGATGACAACACCACCCGGAATCCACTAAACCTTCCGAAACTTCGGAAGATTTTTATGGGCTCCCCTGCAGTCATTCCATTTCCCCCAGTATCGGCGACCGAAATCGCGTTCATTGCCGATATCGGTGATAAGGACGTCAACCGTCTTGTGGACGAACACATAGTTCCGGATCAGTTGTTCCGTACGGAGCGCAACCGGCAGTTCGCAAGGATTTGCGCCGTCCTGGCCCGTTTCTTCTATACCACCGCCGACATCCTGACGAAGGACATGCGCAAGTTTGTCATCGCCAGTATCCACGAGCAGATAGGACGGCTGGACGCTGCGACCGCGCAGGCCTGCGTTGCACTGACAGTGCCGAAATCGCGGGTACCGCGCATTCGCGTTTGCCGCTCCGTTGTCACCGTGGACTTCGCCGACCTGGTGTCAGACGTACGGCAACGTGCGGAATTGGCCGACAAAGCCAATAAGTTGATAGTCCGAAATCCGGAAGTACTAAGGGGAGAACCCGTCTTCAAGGACACGCGCGTACCCGTCGATGCAGTTCTGGATTCGCTGGACGGCGGCGATACCTTGGCTGCATTGCAGAATGACTGGGCCTTCCTCGACGCGGCGCTCGTGGATGCGGCAAGGACATATCGGACACTGCATCCGCGCCGTGGGCGTCCCCGGCGCCTGATCGACGTCATCCCTGATGCGCGGCTTATTTCTCGCACGGTTGTTGCATCGCATATCAAGCGGCGATGAAACTGAAGTGCCTGATTGGCGAGTGCTTCTCCCCGACACTCGTCAAAATTGCCGTGGAAAAGGGGTATGTAGCGTCGACATGCCTGCGTGACAGAGGCTGGCTTGGTCTTACCGATCCGCAATTGGTCCGGCGGGCGATCGCCGACGACCACACCATCGTCACAAGAAACTGTATTGACTTTCGCGGACCCAGGAGAGGTCAGCCCGCCGGTCTTCTACAGCGGGAACCGATACACGCCGGGTTTATCGGATTGGTTTCCGCACGGAGAATGACACAGCAACTTCAGGCGTACTTATTCGAAGTCGCGCTGGACAACGTCGATGCCACGAACGAACTCATCAATAAGGCGCTGGAGGTGTGGGAAAAGCACGATGGAACGGTCGAAATCTTTGCCTATGACATTCCGGTCCCGTCGTCGACGAAGACAATAAGCAGCGTGGACAACATCGACCGCTCACCGGCCAAAGCTGCTTCAGGCAGGCTCGACTGACCTGCCCGCGGCTATCGACCCGTCAATCGAGTTGCAAGTGTGCTTCTTCTACGACCTTTTTCCATTTTTCGATTTCGGCGCGGCGGAAGGTGTCGAGTTCGGCGGGGGTGGAGCCGACTACTTCGGCGCCCATGTCGGCCAATTGCTTGGCGACTTGCGGGTCCTTCAGTACCTTGGCCAGGGCCTGGGACAGCTGGTTGATGATGGCGGGAGGCGTGCCGGTGGGAACAAAGACGCCGTTCCATTCGTACGAGGAATAGCCGGGCACGCCGGATTCGGCGATGGTCGGCAGGTCCGGCGCGGAAGGCGAACGTTCGGTGCCGCCGGAGGCGATCGCGCGCAGCTTGCCGCTGCGCACATGGGTCCACGACGAGCCCATGCTGGCGAACATCACGGGTACCTGGCCGGCCATGACGTCGACCATGGCGGGACCGCCGCCCTTGTAGGCTACGTGCTGCATATGCGTGTGCGCCAGGAAGTTGAACAATTCCCCCGCCAGGTGCTGGGCGGAACCCGGGCCTGACGACGCGAAGTACACGCGCGGGCCATCGGGGTTCTGCGCCGCCTTGATCAGATCGGCCACGGTCTTGACCGGATACGACGGCGTCACCACCAGGATGTTCGGCACGCGCAGCAACAGCGATACTGGCGCGAAATCGCGCAGCGTATCGAAATTCATCTTGCTGTGCAGGGCCGGGTTCTGGCCGTGATTGGACGCGTCAATCATCAGCGTGTAGCCGTCGGGCGCGGCCTTGGCGACATAGGCACCGCCGATCATGCCGCCCGCGCCGCCCTTGTTTTCGATGATGACCGGCTGTCCCAGCGCGGTGGACAGGCGCGGGCCGATCAGGCGCGCCACGATGTCCAGCGTGCCGCCAGGAGGATAGGTCACGACCAGCGTGATGGGATGATCGGGATAGGCCGCGGCCGCGCTGGCGGCGGCGCCCGCCATGGCGCACGCGCCCAGCCACCTGCTGGCGCGGCGCGCAAGGACGGACAGTGAATTGGAATGCATATTTGTCTCCTTGGTATTGGTATTGGTATGGCCGCGAACCGCGGCTACAGCGACTGCGTGTACACAGCTGAACGGACAGGCGGCATCAGGCCATGGATACCTGCTTCAGTGATCGATCCAGAACAGGCGCGATGGCGTATCGGTCAGGATCGCCCGCCTTGTCTCGGGAGCGTCGATCCATCGGTCCAGCCAGCGCCGCGTTGGAGCATACGAGATATCGGGGTGTTCGGTGTGCGGCCAATCGCTGCCCCACATCAGGCGCGCGGCCGTATAGGCGTCCAGCAACAGCCGAGCCGCATCGCGCCCCGCGGCGACCGCCTGCGCGGGAGGCCAATTGCGATAGGCGCCGGACAGCTTCACCCAGACGCGGCCGCTGGCGGCCTGGCGCAGCAGGTACTGGAAGCCTGGATCCGCCACGCCCAGCGCGGGGGCCGGCCGGCCGAAATGATCGACCACGACGGCACAACCGGCGGCAAGCAAGAGGGGCATGACTTCCGGCAGCCGTGCCGCCGGCAGATGCACTTCCACGTGCCACCCCAGCGCGGCTACACGCTCCAGCAGGCCGCGCCAGGGCTGGGTGTCGAGCGATGGCGTCGGTTGTCCCATCAGGTTCAGGCGTATCCCGACCACGCCGGCCACCGCCATATCGCGCAGGGCATCGTCCGTTGTGTCGGGATCGATCACGACGACACCGCGCAGGCGCTCGGGGAACCAGCGCAATGCCCGCAACAGATAGCTGTTGTCCGTGCCGAGAAAACTGGGCTGCACCAGCACGCCATGGCTCAAGCCGTGCGCATCCAGCTGTGCCAGGTAATCGCCCAGGCTCGCATCGCGGTCGGGCGTGTAGCGGCGCGGCTCGGCCAGCGGCAACCCTTTTTCGAAAACATGGGCATGGGTGTCCACGGCAGCCGTCTGCGTGGAACCGGCCGCACCCCTGCCAGGATCCTGACGGGTGTCGACGGATGCCATGCGTGCCGCCGGGCTTGCCGTCGGCACGGCCCCGTCGCGCCCCGACCGGACGCGGGCGTCGAAGCCCTGGCTTTTGGCGATAAGAAAATCGGCGAAAACAGACAAGCTTGCCTCCGGACCGCCCTGATCGGCCAGTCTGCTCGGGACTGGCCTTGATACGCGGGTTTATTCAGGACCGGCGTTGCTCCGCCGGTGTACTTGTGGCCGGCGTTGATCCACCGGCTTATTCGAATTCGGCTTCGCATCGGTCTGGCGCCGGCCTTGGATAGCCGGTCTGCATCGGATCAGCCTTGGGATTCGCCGGATTCTAGGCAAGCCATGTATAGTCTTCTATGCTGTAACTGTCCTTTATATATATCGTTTCGATATGGATACCAGGTATCCCCGTCCCGAGATGAAAAATCACCCTACGCGCGACTGACATGGAAACCCGTCACCTGCGTTATTTCCTGTCCGTCGTCGACCACGGCAGCGTCAGCCGCGCGGCGGGCTGGCTGGGCCTGGCGCAGCCGGCGCTGAGCCAGGCCCTGGTACGCATGGAAAAGGAATTGGGGGTGCGCCTGTTCGAGCGTTCGCGGCGTGGCGCGCTGCCGACGCCGGCCGCCCTCGCCATTCTGGAAGACGTGCGTGCCAGCGTGGCGCGCATCGATGCCGCCGCGGCACGCGCGCGGGACATCGGCCGCGGCAGTGCCGGGCAACTCACCGTGGGACTGGTGTCGTCCGCGCTGTTCGATACGCTGCCGCGCGCGCTGCGCCAGATGCGCGAGCGCGCGCCGGGCGTGCGCGTGATCCTGCGCGAGATGAGCAATCACGAACAGGCGGAAGCGCTGCAGACCGGGGCAATCGACATCGGCCTGATGCATACGCCGGTGGCCGTGGGCGGCCACATGCGCGAACGCCAGCTGCTGCGCGACCGCCTGATAGCGGCGGTGCCGGACGAATTCGATGTCGCGCCCGACGGCACCGTGACGCTGGCGCAGATTGCCGCGGCCGGCCTGGTGCTGTACCCACGTACGCAATTGCCAGTGCTGTACGAATCCATACTGGATGCGATGCGCCGCGCCGGCCATGCGCCGCAGGTGGCGCAGGAAGCCAACCGCACGCTGACCGTGCTGGCTTGCGTGGCCGGCGGCTGCGGCGTGGGTCTGTTGCCCAGCTGGATACGCTCGCTGGATTTTCGCGGGGTGCGCTTCTGCCGGGTGGCCGATGGACAGGACTTGCCCAGCTTCGACCTGAGCGCCATCTGGCCGGCACGCTCGGTGCCCACCCTGGCCGACCTGTTCGCCAGCCTGGACCTGAGTGCCGAATGAGGGGCGTGATCGCCCTGGGGATGGGCCGGATGGCGGCGCCGGTTCTTTTGCGCCATAGTGGCAGCCGCCGCCGCGACGGAACCTGGCATCACTCATGCTCAACACCGCTCTGAAGTATTTCCTGGAA
>DATJHN010000396.1:0-11138 GCA_035493915.1 Bordetella sp. | reverse complement strand
CTCGATCCTGCTGGTGGTGTATACGGCGTTCTCGGAAGCCGTCAACGAAGGGCTGTGGCACAACACGCCCATCCCGGCGTTGCTGGGCCTGATCGTGGCCTGCGCCGTGATCCTGGTGGTCGCCCTGCTGATCACCACCCTGTTCGGCCGGTTGATGCACTTCAGCATTCCGGATCGCATCACGCTGCTGTTCTGCGGCTCCAAGAAGAGCCTGGCCAGCGGCATCCCCATGGCCCAGGTGTTGTTCGCCGGCCACGCCGTGGGCGCGATCGTACTGCCGCTGATGATGTTCCATCAGATACAGCTGATGGTCTGCGCCATGCTCGCCGGACGCTTCGCCAAGCGCACCGGCGACGACGACGGCCACGGCGACGACTGACCGCCTTTTCATTCGCGATACTTCCCAGCGCGTCGTCGCGGCCGCGACGAGGTATCGCTGCCGTTCCGCGGCGCGGGCACGGCATTGCGACCCCGTCTGTAAAAATCTGGACACACCGCTGTAAAGCGACTGACACGCAGCTGTAAATCGCCGGACATGCAGGCCGTGCATGCTGGATCCCGCTCATCCCTTGTGAGCAGTCCTGGGGTCCGTCTGCATGAATCGCATCGCTTATGCCTGTATCCTGCGCGCCAGCGCGCCCGCCCTCGTCGCCCGCGCCCTGGCGCGCGGCCGCTCCGACGCGCTGCACAGCGCGGCGCTCTGGGAACGATTCGGCTTTGGCTATGCCCTGCCGCCCAGCGGCGTGGCGCCCGTATGGGTGCATGCGGTCAGCCTGGGCGAAACCCGTGCCGCCCAGCCCCTGATACAAGAGCTGCTAAAGCGCCGCTGGCCCGTCGTCCTGACCCACACCACAGCTACCGGCCGACGCGAAGGCGCGCGGCTGTTCAGCGTGGCGATCGACTCCGGCCAACTGCGCCAGGCCTGGCTGCCCTACGACATGCCCGGCGCCTGCAAGCGCTTCCTGGAAGAAGTCGCGCCATCCTGCGGCATCCTGATCGAACGGGAAGTCTGGCCCAACATGATTCATGAAGCGAACGCACGCGGCGTTCCCATGGTCCTTGCCAGCGCCCGCCTGTCGGAACGCTCCGCCCGGCGCGGCCGCTATGCCGGCCGCGTCCTGCGCGAAGCCTATGCCGGCCTGGACCGCGTACTGGCGCAAACTGAAGAAGATGCGGTCCGTCTGCGCGCAAGCGGCGCGCGCGACGTGAAAGTCTGCGGCAACATCAAATTCGACATGGCGGTTCCGGCCGACCAGGCGGCCCTGGGCCGCGCCTGGCGTGGTATGTGGCAACGCCGCGTGGTGGTGATCGCCAGCACGCAGGAAGGCGAGGAAGCCGCGTTCATCCAGGCCTACGCGGGGCGCGCCTGGCCGGACGAAGGCCGCGACGCGCCGCTGCTGATCATCGTGCCGCGCCATCCCGAACGCTTCGAAGCCGTGGCGGCGCAGCTCGCCGAGACCCGCTTGCGTTGGGTGCGCCGCAGTGCAGTCGATCTGCTGCGACCCCTGCCGGAAGGAACCCAGATCATGCTGGGCGACAGCATGGGCGAACTGCTTGCCTACTATGCTGCCAGCGACGTCGCCATCGTGGCCGGAGGCTTCATCGCCGCCGGCGGCCAGAACCTGATCGAACCCTGCGCGATGGGCACGCCGGTCGTAGTGGGTCCGCACGCCCGCAATTTCACGCAAGTCACGCAGGAAGCCCTGTCGGTCGGCGCCGCGCTGCGAGCGCCCGATCCCGCCGGCGCGCTGGACATCGCCATCAAACTGGTGGACAACGCGCCAGCCCGCGCGGACATGATCGCAGCCGGCCTGCGCTATGTGGCATCGCACGCGGGCGCGGGCGAACGCATTCTGCAGGAAACATCGCGACTGCTGTCCGAACGGGGCCTGATCCCGGGCAAGGTCGCCGCCGTACCCCACAATATTCCGGCACTGCAGTTTCTGTTCTAAGGGACTCAACGGTCCAACCGCGCGAGGAAAGTCACATCAACGACATGGGCTGCCAATGCAGGCCTGTATAGACCACGGCTTCCGCCGGAACCCCCAAAGGCATTGAAAACGACTTGCGCCTTCGTTGTCGGCGGCGGGTACAACGCTGAACACCCAAGGCAAGGCGGAGCGACCCGCGTGGCCGTACCGCGTTGCGCTTGATGCTGCCGGCGCGCGCATCCCCCACGATTACCACTGATACCTTGCCGTCGCCAGCACGGTTCTCGATGCGCCCCAGTAGCAAAGCATGGTGCTGTTGCAGTACGCCAGGTACTCCTTGTTGAACAGGTTGCTGGCGTTCAAGGCGAACCGCCAGCGCCCCGTATCGTAATGAACCGCCGCGTCCACCAGCACGCGAGCGGGCAGGACGAAATCATTATCCGGCGAACCGTAGGTCTCGCCCACATAGCGCACGCCGCCGCCAAAGCCCAGCCCGTTCAAATCGCCGCCGCGTATCGTGTAGTCTGCCCAGGTGGACGCCATTTGTTTGGGCACGCCCGTGGGATGCTTGCCCTGCGTGGCGTCATTGGACTTGGTCACCACATTATCAAGATAGGCGTAGGACGCGATCAGGCTGAACTCGCGGCTCAGTTCCGCATGGGCTTCCAGCTCCACGCCGCGCGAACGGACTTCGCCAGATTGCACCGACGCCTGCGGATGACCGGGGTCCGGATCCGGCGTCACGACATTCGTCTGGCGCAGGTCGTACACCGCCACGGTCGCATAGCTGCGTATCGCCGCCGGCTGGAACTTGATGCCAACCTCGTACTGCTTGCCGCGCGTCGGAATAAAGGGATTGCCGTTCCAGTCGGTGCCGCTCTGCGGCTGGAACGACGTCGCATAACTGGCGTAGGGCGCGATGCCATTGTCGAACTTGTAGCTCAGGGCGCCGCGCCAGGTAAAGGCATGGTCTCCAGTACGGCTGGATGCCAGGCTGCTTCCGGTCATGGCGCTGTCCTGCGCGTCCCGCGTGCTGGCATAGTCCTGCCGCCCGCCCAGCGTCAACAGCCAGCGGTCCCAGCGCAATTGCTCCTGCAAATAGCCGCCGAACTGCGCCAGCCGTGTCGTCTCGTCCACCGTGATCGGGACGCGCGGAAAACCGCTGTAATCGGGATTGAAAATGTCGATCGGATAGTCGCCGAAATACTGGCCGCCGCGCCGGATATCGTTCTGCAAGTACTGATAATCCACGCCAGCCAGCAGCGTATGCCGCAAGGGGCCGGTGCTGAAGTCGAACTGCGCCTGGTTGTCGATCGTGAACTGCGACAGGTGTTCGTGATTGATGTTCGCCCACATGTACGCGCTGCGCTGGTCCTGCGTCAGCGGACTCGACAACGAGGTCTGGTAATAGTCGACGTCGTCGTGCAGATAGCGCACATTCTGCCGCACCTGCAGCAGGTCATTGAAGCGGTGTTCCAGCAGATAGCCCGCTGAATACTGCGTGCGGCGAAAACGATCGCGATCGGGATCGCCCAGGTAATCGTCGGGATGCAGGCGGCCGTTCGGATTCCACTTCGCCGTCCCGTAGGCCGGTACGGGATTGAACAGCCCGCCCTCCGGGTCGTACTGGTAGCTGCCCAGCAACGTCAGGCTGGTATCGCTGCTGGGCTGCCAGGTCAGGGCTGGCGCAATGCCCACGCGCTGCTCCTCGATATGGCCGGTCTGGGTGTTGGCATCGCGGCCCAGGCCGGTCACCCGGTAAAGCCATTTGCCGTCCTGGTCTACGGGGCCGCCAAAATCGAAACCCAGCTGATACCGCTGGTCATTGCCGATACCCATTTCGATGGAATGCAGCGGATCAGCGGTGGGCCGCTTGCTGACCATGTCCACCAGGCCACCGGGACTGGCCTGCCCATACAGCACCGATGCCGGCCCACGCAAGACATCGATGCGCTCCAGGAAGTACGGATCGATGCGCGGATTGGCGAACCAGGTGGTCTGGTTCAGCTTCATGCCGTCCAGATAGCTATCGGCGTCAAAGCCGCGTATGGTCAGTTGATCGAAACGCAGATCGTTGTCCTGGCTGTACACGCCCGGTACGTAGCGCAGCGCCTGATCCAGGGTCTGGGCCGCCTGATCGTCCATTTGCTGGCGCGTCACCACGGATACCGACTGCGGCACGTCCACCAGCGCGGTATCGGTCTTGCTCCCGGCGCTGCTGCGCGTGGCCACGTAGCCCTGAACGGGCCCATCCGCGGTTTCGACCGCGTCGCCGGTCACACTGATGACGGGCAATTGCTGGGTGTTCTGCGCGGCCGCCGGCCATGCGAAACACGCCGCCAGCGTCAGGGTGGACGCCCGCACGGGACGACGTTTCGAAACTGCATACATCAGGGCTTCTCCACTATTCGAGGTGCGGCGAAAAAGCGACGCTTTTCGCGGCCGCGCACTCTTTGATTTCGCTAATCGAAATCATTCGCATTTAAACTGTTATGCTCGAGCAGGGGTGGTCAAGATCGTTCGCCAAGCCGTCGACTTCAGGCCAATTGAAGAACTTCTCTAGAAAAACCAAGCAGAATGGACAATATCTGGCGGCGCCGTTTTGCCCCGGGCTATCAGCGGCTCAAACGCCCCGTCATGGCGTACCAGTCCGATTACTCCCATGGCAGTCGCGAGATCTGGCACAGCCACGAGCAAGGGCAGTTGGTTCACGCAATGCGCGGCGTGGTGCGGGTCCTGACACCGCATGGCGCCTGGACGGTGGCGCCGACGGACGCATTGTGGATCGCGCCCGGCGTGGACCATGAGTTGCACATGGTTGGACGCGTGGCGCTGCGGGCCCTGCGTATCGAGCCGGATACCGCGCCCTGGCTGTGGACGGAATGCCGCCATATCGCCGTCAGCCCGCTGCTGCGAGAGCTGATCCTGGCGATGCTGGAAGACCCGCAGGAATATGCGCCGGACAGCAATGCCGCGATGTGCGTACCGCTGCTGCTGCGGCAGTTGCAGCAGGCACCCACGCTGGAACACGGCAAGCTGCCGCTGCCGCGCGACAAGCGCCTGCTGAAGGTATGTGAGCTTCTGATGGAAACGCCCGGCAGCATGGCCACGATGGACGTGCTGGGCATGCAGGCCGGCGCCAGCATGCGCACACTGGGCCGCCTGTTCAAGCGAGAAACGGGGCTGACCTTCGGCCAATGGCGCCAGCAGCTGCGGCTGGCCGAAGCGGTGTGCCAGCTGTCATTGGGTACGCCGGTCGCCAGCGTCGCGCGCGACCTGGGCTATACCACCGCGAACGCCTTCAGCACCATGTTCCACCGTGCGCTCGGTGCGCCGCCGCAGCGCTATATGCGGAACGCGCACGCCGGCCTGCGCGGCGACGGCATCAATACTGCGATCCAGCGGTGAAATTCAGGAAGCGCGTGCTCATGCCCTGGAAGGTCAGCCGCACCGTGCCGATCGGACCGTTACGCTGTTTGCCGATAATGATTTCGGCCGTGCCCTTGTCCGGCGAGTCGGGGTTGTACACCTCGTCCCGGTAAATGAACAGAATCACGTCCGCATCCTGCTCGATGGCGCCGGATTCGCGCAAGTCGCTCATCACGGGGCGCTTGTTGGGGCGTTGTTCCAGGCTGCGGTTCAACTGCGACAGCGCGATCAGCGGGCAATTCAGCTCCTTGGCCAGACCCTTGAGCGACCGGCTGATTTCCGAGATTTCCGTCGCGCGGTTTTCACCGCCGCCGCTGCCCGACATCAGCTGCAGGTAGTCGATGATAATCAGCCCCAGTTGGCCGCACTGGCGCGCCAGACGCCGCGTTCGCGCCCGGACTTCCATCGCGCTAAGGGCCGGCGTTTCGTCGATGTAGACCTGAGCATCCTGCATCATCTGCACGGCATGGGTGACGCGCGGCCAGTCCTCGGCGATGAGCTTGCCGGTACGCATGCGGTGCTGGTCCAGCATGCCTACCGAACCCAGCATACGCATCGCCAGCTGCACCGCTCCCATTTCCATGGAAAACACCGCCACCGGCAACCCCTGCTCGATGGCGACGTGCTCGCCGATGTTCATCGAAAACGAGGTCTTGCCCATGGACGGGCGCCCTGCCACGATCACCAGATCGCCGGGCTGCAAGCCCGACGTCATCTTGTCCAGATCGGCGAACCCGGTGGGCACGCCGGTCACGTCGGATTCGGTATCGCGGTGGTAAAGCTCGTCGATACGCTCGACCACCTGGGTCAGCAGCGGCTGGATTTCCTGGAAGCCCGCGGATCCGCGCGCGCCTTCCTGCGCGATCTTGAAAACCTTGGATTCGGCTTCGTCCAGCAGTTGGCGCGCTTCCTTGCCCTGCGGGTTGAGTGCCGCCGCGGAAATCTCGTCGGCGATGGACACCAGCTTGCGCAGCGTCGCGCGCTCGCGCACGATTTCGGCATACCGGCGGATATTGGCGGCCGACGGCGTGTTGTGCGCCAGCGAATTCAAATAGGCAATGCCGCCGACGTCGTCGGTCTTGCCGGCACTGACCAGTGATTCATGCACCGTAATGACGTCGGCTGGACGCGCCAGTCCCACCAGCCTGGCGATGTGCTGCCAGATCAGGCGGTGATCATGGCGGTAGAAGTCTTCTTCGACCAACACGTCCGCGATACGATCCCAGGCGGCATTATCCAGCAGCAGGCCGCCCAGCACGGATTGCTCCGCCTCGATGGAATGCGGCGGCACACGCAGATAATCGAGCGTGGTGTCGATGGAAGGATTTATTGGTTCATTCATGGGCGCAGCGTATCGGCAACACGGAAAAATCCTTGGATATCGCGCGAACCCAGCCATCCCAGCAGCGGTCTCAGCGGCCAGGCCAGCACGCGCAGGAAACGGCCCAGCCGCAGCAGGCGCACCCGCACTTCGGGATCGGGGTTGGCTTCGAAATATGATGCCAGCATAACCTCACCCAGCCGCGGCATGATATCGGACGGCAATTTGCGCATGGAAAGCACCGACGCCACCATCTGGAACAAATCGTAGGCTTGGCTCAGGGGCCGGGACAGGGCTTCTCCGATGTTTTCCTCGAAATCGATGCGCCATATATTGGTGCCGCGCATCGTCAGATTGCGGATCTGCGCGCCGCCGTGGCTAAACCCGCGTTTGTGGAATTCAGCCAGGTCGCGGCCGGCGTGCGCCGCCAGACTGATGCGGTATTCGTCGCTGCCGCGCCGGATCAGCGCATTCAGATCGGTGCCTACATGCTCCAGGACCAGCAGCCCTGGCTCTTGCCACCAGATGTCCGGCACCCAGCAGTCGGCCTCGCGCAAGCGCCGCAGGCGTTCGGCTTCGTATTCCAGGCCATTGCGCAGCAATATGCGGGGATTCGGAAATTCGCCCAGGACCAGTTTGCAGCCCACGGCCAGCACCGCGGCGCGGATATAGCGCAGCACATAACTGATGCCGCCGCGTACGCTGGGTCGGCGATGCTTGACCACGCACCATCTGCCGTCGATCTTTACCTCGTCGACGGACGGCAAGGGCGTCTGCTTGGCCCGCTCCAACCAGGCATGCAAGCCGGGTGGCGGAAGTTCGTGTTCAGGCGTCGAGGTCAAACGCAGGCCCCGGGTAAGAGATCGAAGAAGTAAAAAGAGCCGGCACCAGGCCGGCTCTTTTTGCCGTATGCATACAGGCGGATGGCATGCATGCTCGTCGCGTCAACCGGCGGGGAAACACCGACGCCCGCCGGAGCACGCCGCATCAGGCGATGTCGCCCTCGACCACAATGGTGACTTCCAGCACCACATCGGCGTGCAGGCCGATCTGCACCGGGTATTCGCCGATGGCCTTCAGGGGGCCGGACGGCAGGCGGATGTTGGACTTTTCCACCGTGTCGAAACCCGCCTTGTGCAGGGCTTCGACGATGTCGCCGCTGGTCACGGAACCGAACAGGCGGCCATCGACACCGGCCTTCTGCAGGATCTTGACTTGCTGGCCAGCCAGACGCTCGCCCACGCTTTGCGCGGCGGCCAGCTTGTCAGCCTGGACCTTTTCCAGTTCGGCGCGACGCGCTTCGAACGCTTCCAGGACCTTGGGCGTGACGCGTTGCGCCTTCTTTTGCGGAATCAGCCAATTGCGGGCAAAACCGTCACGGACACGGACTTTGTCGCCCAGGTTGCCCTTGCCGGGCACTTTTTCGAGCAGGATCACTTCCATCGCGAGCTCCGGATCAATTGTGGTTGTCGGTGTAGGGCAACAGCGCCAGGAAGCGCGCGCGCTTGATGGCGGTGTCGAGCTGGCGCTGGTAATGCGCCTTCGTGCCGGTCAGGCGAGCCGGAATGATCTTGCCGTTTTCCTGGAGGAAGTCGCGCAGCGTGTCCAGATCCTTGTAGTCGATCTCTTCCACGCCGGCTGCCGTGAAACGGCAGAACTTGCGGCGCTTGAACAGCGGATTCTGCTGCGTGAACTTGCGTTTTTCCTTGCGCTTACCGAAGAAAGCCATGATGTGCCTCTTGATTTGTCTGGGTCCGTGACCCGTAATCTTTGCCTATGCAGGCGTTCCCTGCCCTACTGTTCCTGTCCGGCATCCCGATGGCCGGTCAGGCCACCAGCGGATCCTCGCCGGCCGACAACCTGGTCGCGCGCTGCACATGCAGCTTCAGCTTGACCGCTCCCTGGCGGACCGGAGCCAGGAAACCTTGCACCTGCAGCGATGCGCCGAGCTGGATATCGGCCAACATCAGCGCCAGATCGCCCATCAGCACCGCCTGTATCGTCAGCTCGACGCGGCGCGGATGGCCTGCCTCGATGACTTCCGACACATGCTCCAGCAGCATCTCCAGTACGGGGATACCAGCCGGTGTGTGACGCAACGGTTCTCTTTCGAGGACCTGGGCACTTAACGCTGTTTCATTCATCGCTTGCCGGCCATGCCGGGTTGCCGGAGGGGCGGGCGGAACGTCCTGCCCTTGAACCGCGTTACTACCTTATTCCGCCGGGACGGCAGCCGCTTCCGCGGACGCCTTGCGGGCTTCTTCACGCTCGACCGACTTCATCATGATCGACGCGCCGGTCTGGGCCTTCTTGGTCTTGATGACCAGGTGACGCAGAACAGCATCGTTGTAGCGGAAGGAATGCTCCAGCTCGTCCAGGGTGGACTGGTTGCACTCGATGTTCAGGCACACATAATGGGCCTTGACCAGCTTCTGGATCGGGTAGGCCAGTTGACGGCGGCCCCAGTCTTCCAGACGATGCACGGTACCGCTCTGGCCGGTGACCAGCGACTGATACCGTTCGACCATGGCGGGCACTTGCTCGCTCTGGTCGGGATGAACAATGAACACTACTTCGTAGTGACGCATGGGTAAAACTCCTGGTGGATGTCCCGGGATCTTGCCTTGGACATTGGATATCCAGACAATCCCGGGGGGCAGCCCGCCGCCCAGTGGACGGTCGAGCAGGAAAGCTCTCGATTATCGCCGGTATCGGAGGATTGTGCAACCGCACAACTCCCCGTGGCATTGGCGCAACGTGTATGCAGGCCAGTTTCGGCCCGGTTCAGGCCAGTCCAGGCAGCCCTGATCCATTAAACCCGAGCCACTTGAATCCAAGCCGCTCAACCCCGTGCCGGCCCCTGCCCTTCCACGACCGCATAGGCGGAATGATTGTGGATGGATTCGAAGTTTTCCGCTTCGACGCTGTAGCGCCCCACACCGGCGCGGACCGACAGGCGCGCGGCCACGTCGCGCACCAGGTCTTCCACGAATTTGGGATTGTCGTAGGCGCGCTCGGTGACGAATTTTTCGTCGGGCCGCTTGAGCAGGCCCCAGACCTCGCAGGAGCCTTCGTCCTCGATCAGCCTGATGACTTCATCGACGCCGATTTCATCGTTGATCAGCGCGGCCACGGTGACGTGGGACCGCTGATTATGGGCACCGTACTCGGAAATCGCCTTGGAACAGGGGCACAGGCTGGTCAGCGGCACCTGAACGATCAATTCGAACTCGACCTGCTCCCCGGCGGCGCGCGCGACCCACTGGATTTCGTAATCCATAAGGCTTTGCACACCCGAGACGGGCGCGGACTTGTTGATGAAATAGGGAAAAGCAGCCGTGATATCTCCGCGTTCGGCATGCAGCAGCGGCAGCATTTCGCGCGCCATGGCGCGAAACGAAGCCGGCGTCATGGGCGTGCTGCGATACTTTTCCAGCAACGCAACAAAGCGGGACATATGGGTCCCCTTTTCTTCCGCGGGCAGCGCAACCGTCATAGTCCAGTTGGCAACCGTCGCCATGGCGCTGCCGTCGGCGGCGCGCACCAGCATGGGATGGCGTACGCCGCGGATACCCACGCGTTGGATGGGGATATGCCGCGTGTCGGCCGAACTCTGGATGTCCGGCATGATCAGGGCGGAGTCGATCGGGGAATTCATAGATCTGGCCTGTGACCAACGGAGCTACCAGAGCTCCGTTTCAAGTGTCGATGGACGAGCATTATCGCCCAACAGAATTTATCCGTCCGGGAAAACCCTTTTCCCGACAGGTCTCAAGGAGATATCACCCGCCGCGTCATCCCAGATTTACCTTGGCCACCGGCCGCACCAGCAATTTGCCGAAGCGCGCGCGCACGGAAGCCTCGATGCCCGCGGCGTCCAGCCCCACCCCGCTCAGCAGGGCCTGCTGGTCGCCATGGTCTATGAACCGGTCCGGCAGGCCCAGTTGCAACACCGGCATGACTACGCCCGCGGCGTTCAGGGCTTCGCACACTGCGCTGCCGGCGCCCCCCATGACCGCGCCCTCTTCCAGGGTTACCAGCGCGTCATGGCCGGCCGCCAGTTCGCGCACCAGATCTTCGTCCAGCGGCTTGACGAAACGCATGTCGGCCACCGTCGCGTCCAGCGCCTCGGCGGCCTTCTGCGCGGCCGGCAACAAGGTGCCGAAACACAGTATGGCGATGGTGGCGCCATGGCGGCGCACCACACCCTTGCCCAAGGGCACGTCTTCCAGCGTGGCGGGCACCACCGCGCCACGGCCGCCGCCGCGCGGATAGCGCACGGAAGCCGGCCCGGCGTGGCGGTAACAGGTCGTCAGCAGCAGGCGCGCCTCGGCTTCGTCGGACGGCGTGGCAACCACCATGTTGGGCACGCAGCGCAGGAAAGCGATGTCGTAGTTGCCGGCATGGGTCGCCCCGTCGGCGCCCACCAGACCCGCCCGGTCCAACGCGAAAGTCAC